>SCUD01000118.1:10000-19483 GCA_004297335.1 Gammaproteobacteria bacterium | reverse complement strand
GGCGGGCCGGGGCGGCGGGAACATCACTCGCTCGCGCCGCCGGAACTCACGCGCTCGCTCGCGACGTTCCGCCGCCCCGGCCCGCCCGCATTGCCGCGGCTCCAGCACCGCATCACACGGCGCGGGTGAGGCAGCCGGAGGCCCGCTCGCAAACTCGTAAGTTCTGTCGGAGTTTGCGGGCGGGCCTCCGGCTGCCTCGACAGCGCCGCGCGACAAGTACCCCCGCCCCGTCCCACCGAGCCGCCGGCGATTAAGCTGCGATTCAGGCGGCGGCGCCGACACTGGCTCCGCACAGGCAGGAAAGGAGGATCCACGATGATCAGCAGAAGCCTGGCCGCAGCAGTCCTCGCGACGCTGCTTGCGGCCCCCGCACTGGCCGACGACCGGCATGGACGCAACGATCACGACCGGTATCGCGACCAGCCCTACGGCCATCGTTACGACGACCGGAACCACGACCGCGGCTGGCGACATTCGCCACCATCGGCCTATCGCCACGATTCCGGCTACCGCGCCGGTTACGAGGCCGGCTGGCGCGACGGGGCGCGGCAATGCCGGTACAGCTACCGCCCCGGCAGGTGGTCTCGCGACTCGCGCGGCTACTGGTACTTCGGCTTCCAGTCCGGCAGCTGGTAGCCTGGTCCACCGGCCCGCTTGCTAAAACGCAGGCGGGCCGGTACACAGGCGGGGCCCGACAAGGAGACCGGAACCCGCATGGATCTCGATCAACTGCGCGCCAGGCTGACCCGCCTGGACGCCGAACTGCTGTCCCTGGTCGCCGAGCGCCAGGCCCTGAGCCGCCAGGTCGCCGAAGTCAAGCGGTCGGCGGGCCTGCCGACGCGGGATTTCCAGCGCGAGCGCGAAGTCGTGCTCAGGGCCCGCGAGGCCGCGTCCGCCCTCGGGCTGGCCCCCGCGCTGGCTGAATCGCTGCTGCGGCTGCTGATCCACAGTTCACTGGCGACTCAGGAACGGGCCCAGGTGATCGCGCACGAGCAGGGCAGCGGCAAGCGCGCGCTGGTGATCGGTGGCGCCGGGAACATGGGCCGCTGGTTCGTGGACTTCCTCGACTCGCAGGGCTTCGACGTCGAGGTCGCCGATCCCTCGGGGCCCGTCGCGCCGTTCGCGCACCGCGCGGACTGGCGGGCCGGGGACCTCACTCAGGACCTGATCGTGGTCGCCACGCCGCTCGGCATCACTGCCGGAGTTCTGCTGGAACTCGCCGTCCGGCGGCCGCCAGGGCTGGTGTTCGACATCGGCTCGATGAAGTCACCGCTGCGCGAGGGGCTCGCCAGGCTCGCCGCAGCGGGCGTGCGGGCCACGTCGATGCATCCGATGTTCGGGCCGGACACCGACCTGCTCTCGGGCCGTCACGTGATCGTTGTCGATATCGGGCGGCCCGACGCGGTCGAGGAGGCCCGCGCACTGTTTGCGCCGACGATGGTCGATGTGGTGGTCACCGACCTCGACGATCACGACCGGCTGATGGCCTACGTGCTGGGGCTCTCGCATGCGGTCAACATCGCCTTCTTCACCGCGCTCGCGGAAAGCGGCGAGGCAGCGCCGCGGCTTGCGCGCCTGTCGAGCACGACCTTCGATGCGCAACTGGCCGTGGCCTCGCTGGTCGCGCGCGAGAGTCCGGCCCTGTATTACGAGATCCAGGCGTCGAACCGCTTCGGCGGTGAATCGCTGGCGGCGCTCGCACATGCGGTCGGGCAGCTGCAGGCCGTGGTGGCGAGCAAAGATGCGGTGGGTTTCGAGCGCCTGATGCAGCAGGGGCACGCCTACCTGCAGGATCGCGCGGCGGCGCGGCAGGGCTGAAGCCCGAAGCCAGCGGGCTTCAGGCCGCCGGCTGGCGGCGCATCAGCAGCAGGAACAGCGGTACGCCGAGCAGCGCGGTCAGTGCGCCGACCGGCAGCTGCCGCGGTGCGACGATCGTCCGCGCCAGCAGGTCGGCGACGACCAGCAGCGTGCCACCGGCGAGCGCGGCGGCGGGAATCACTGCGCGGTGGGCGGAGCCGACGATGAGTCGCACCAGGTGGGGCGTCACCAGGCCGACGAAGCCGATGCTGCCCGCGGTGGTCACCGCGGCCGCCGTCAGCACCGAGGCGGCGACGTAGATCCCGATGCGCAGGCCGCGCACCGGCACGCCGAGCAGGCGCGCCTGCAGTTCCCCGCGGGCGAGCACGTCGAGTGGCCGGGCCGCCAGCAGGCACGCTGGGATCGCAAAGAGCGCGAGCGCGAGCAGCGACCAGGGCGTGCGGACGTAGCCAAAATCACCGAGCAGCCAGAACAGCATGCCGCGCAGCCGCAGGTCGTCCGATAGCGACAGCAGCAGGCTGACGATCGCGCCGCAGCCGGCCGCGACGACCACACCCGTCAGCAACAACCGCGTCGTGGTCCAGCCGCCGGGGCCATGGGCCACGGCAAAGACCAGCAGCATCGCCGCGAACGCGCCAGCGGCCGCACCGGCATTGACTGCGAGGCCCGCAAGCCCGGCGAGCATCACGCCGAGAGCACCGACCGCCGCACCACCGGAGATGCCGAGCACATAGGGATCGGCGAGGGGATTGCGCAGCAGCGCCTGCATCAGCACGCCGGCCAGCGCGAGCACGATGCCGGTGCCGAAGGCGGCCAGGGCCCGCGGCAGGCGCAGCTCGAGCACGATGGTCCTGGTGAGCGGATCGCCGGCGGCGAGTCCGGCCCAGGGCGCGTCGAGGCCGGCGCTGCCGAGCGCCAGCGAAGCGACGATTGCGATCACCGCGGCCACGGCGAGCAGCGCAATCAGCAGCGGCGGGGGCATCCTGGGCATGCGATGGCAACGGCTCCAGCGGGTCGCCCCGCATTATTCACGAGTCCGCTGGTCCGCGCTCCGGGGCCTGGCCAGACAGTGGCTCGGGCCGAGCGCATCCATAGCTGATTCCCTGCAGTTGCAGCCGGCCCTGGGTCTGGCGGCAGTACAGGACGATCATCAGGCAGCCCGCGGCCAGCGCCCCGAGTCCGGCAGCTCCGGCCTCCGGGCCGAAACTGCCGCCTGTCAGCCAGTCGGGGCCGGTCTGGGTGATGCGCAGGATCCCGCCACCGTCCACGGCTTTGCCGCTGACCGGAAAGCCGAAGACGTTCCCCTGGAACAGGTTCCACGACCAGTGCAGTCCGATCGGGAGCGCCAGTTGACCGGTGAGCAGGTATCCGAGCGCGAACATCAGGCCGAACAGGCACAGATACACGGTGCTGATCCACGTGGCGGCGGGATTGCCGGCATGCGTCAACCCGAACAGTGCGGAGGAGATCAGCGCAGCAACCACCGCTCGCGCCGGCAGGGACAATTTGCCCGCCATGCCTTCGGCGAGATTGCGCAGGTAGTAGCCGCGGAACAGGACCTCCTCGGATACGGCGATGCTGAGGTACAGGCCGATGGGGATGAGTATTGACGCTGCCAGCGGGACCCCAGGTTCGATGACATAGCCGACTTCCACGATTTCGACATACCCCAGCAGGTACTCGAACAGGAAGATTCCGCTCATGAGGAGCGGGCCCACGCAGAGGCCGGTCACCAGTTGCCGCCACCACGGCCTGGCCAGCACATGCAGACCGAAATCCGCCAGCGGGCGCTGGTCCAGCCAGCGTCCGGCCAGCCCGACGCTGAGGACAAACGCGAGTACGCCGACGATGGTCTCCGCCAGAGCCGCGCCGTGGCCTGGAAACGCAGTCGCGAGCGGCGCGGTCAGTTCGTCGAGGAGCATCAGCGTCGCGACCAGGATCAGCAGCTGCCCGGTCAGGCGCCAGAACGTGCGAGGGCGGCGCTCGGTTGCATTCCAGAAGAGTCTTCTCACGCGGAACCCTTACCGGCCTGGTGCGAGAAGGCTGGCATTCAGCGGGGCACACTGCGGGGGGTGGTGCTTCAGCGCTCGAATCACGACGTGCCCACGCCAGGGAGTGCGGGAAGGTTCGCTCACTCCCACGGCTTTCGCTCCAAACCCAGCAGGTCACGCGCACCGTGGATTACAGCGAGGATCTGGATGGGCTCATCCGTGACCAGATACAGAATGCGGTAGTCGCGGAAGACCAGCTCGCGCACTTCCACGCCAACACCTTCGGCCTCCGGTACCAGGCGTCCCAGCCGCGGATGCTCAACGAGCTTCTCGACGGTAGCGATCAACCGCTCGCAGAACTGCTGAGCGTAGAACGGCGAGTCCTGGGCGATATATCTCCTGATGCCGCGTACATCAGCCCGCGCAGATGCCGACCAACTAACCCTCATGTCCGCAGAGCAGCTCGGCCTTGATTTCCTCGTGGGAGATTGTGCGGCCGGAGTGCACGTCGGCCAGGCCGGCTTCGATCTTCTGTTTCACGTACAGCTCGTAAATGATCTGATCCCAGGTCGCCTGTTCAGGCAGATGGTCGATGAGCTGACGCGCAGCTTCCTTCGCGGTAACCATTCATGCCTCCTTGGATATTCCGGTGCCCGGCCCTGGCCGGATTTTCGACTAAGCCGAGCCAATAGACAAATGCGCCCCGGGCCGGCAGCGCGACTCCTTCGGCCGGCGAGGCGTGGAATAGCTCCGAAAGGCCCGCAGGGCGGCCAGGTGTGGACCGAGCACGCCAGTCCGCAAGTCCTGCAAAAACAATGGGTTAGTCATCTGTGCATTCCTGCATTTGATGCAACTGCATCTGATGCGTAGAATTCGGCTGGGTCGGGAGTCAGTTGATGCGCACCACGCTGGAAATTGATGACGATGTTCTGGAGGCCGCCAAGAGCCTCGCCCGGCAATCGGATCGCACGGCAGGAGCGGTGCTGTCCGAGCTCGCCCGTAGAGCACTGACGAGTGTTCCGGCCGTATCGACGCGCGCGGGTGTTGGCGGCTTCGTGCCATTTGCAAGTCGCGGTGGGCTGGTCACGAACGAGCAGATCGATCGGCTGCGGGAACAGGACGCTTACTGAGTGCGCGCGCTGTTCGACGTCAACGTGCTGATCGCGCTGCTCGACGCCGATCATGTGGGGCACACCGTCGCGACTTCCTGGTTTGCCGCCCACCTCGAACATGGCTGGGCGTCGTGCCCGATCACGGAAAACGGTACCGCGCGTATCATGGCGAGCGCTGGTTATCCGAACCCGCTGCCGGTCGCCGCAATTCTGCAGCGCCTTGCGGTTGCCAAGGCGACGGAGCATCACCGCTTCTGGCCCGACGATCTCAGCCTTACCGATACCGGGGTCTTCCGTCACGCGGAGCTGCTCGGCACGAAACAGATCACGGATCGATATCTGCTCGCTCTGGCCGCCAGGAATGACGGGCGATTGGTGACCTTCGACCAGGGAGTTCGACCGACTGCCGTCGTCGGCGCCTCTGGTGAGCATCTCGTCCGGCTCTCAGGTTGAAGCCCCCTCCCCTGCGGAGGATGGCACAGCAATTGCAACGCCGGTGGCCCCGGCGGGCCCTGCTGTGGAAGAATCCATGGCTGGAGCCAGCCCATGGATGCAGCCCACGACCACATCGATGCCCACGGCTTCCGCGCCAACGTCGGCATCGTGATCCTCAACGAGGACCGCCAGGTCTTCCTCGGGGGTCGCGCGCGCATGCGTGGCTGGCAGTTTCCCCAGGGCGGCATCCGGCACGGTGAGCGGGCGGAGGACGCCTTGTACCGGGAGCTGGCCGAGGAGGTCGGTCTCGGCGCTGGCGACGTGGAACTGCTCGGGCAGACCAGTGGCTGGCTGCGCTACCGGTTGCCATCGCAGTTCGTGCGCCGCAACTCGGAGCCGCTGTGCATCGGCCAGAAGCAGCGCTGGTTCCTGCTGCGCCTGACGGCAGCCGAATCGGCACTCCGCTTCGACGCGACCGATCAGCCGGCCGAATTCGACCGCTGGCGCTGGGCCGGCTGGTGGGACGCCGTGCGCGAGGTCATCTGGTTCAAGCGGCGCGTGTACACGCGCGCGCTGCACGAACTCGGTGTACACGCCTTCCCGGATGGCTTGCCGCCCTATCCGGACTGGTGGCCGGCCCAGGCCGGAGGCCGGTCGCTGCCACCCACGCCCTGATCAGAACGGCCGGACCACCGCCAGCAGTACGACCAGGATCAACAGCACCGAGGGGACTTCGTTGAACCAGCGGTACCAGGCGCCCGGGTGGACGTTGCGGCCGGCGGCAAAGGCGCGCATCAGCCGCCAGGTCCAGAAGTGGTACCCGATTAGCAGCGCGACCAGGCCGAGCTTGCCGTGCATCCAGCCGTTGCCGAGCAGGGCTGGATTGACGACGAGCAGCCAGCTGCCGAAGAAGACCGTGAGGACGGCACCGATCGTCATGATCGCGAACAGTCGCCGCTCCATGACACAGAACCGCTCGATCCCGGTGGTGTCCGTTGCCGAGGCGTGATAGACGAACAGTCGCGGCAGGTAGAACAGTCCAGCGAACCAGGTGACCATGAAAATCAGGTGCCAGGCCTTGATCCAGAGCATGGTCGGACTTCCTCCGGACCGGGCCCGCGCCCGGCGCATTCTGCTGGCCGTGATCACCCTGCTGGCGGCGTTCTACGGCGGTTATGAACTGGGGCGCACCAGCGCCGGCTACTCCATCATACACGCGGCCTTCGAGCGGCTCGAACGCCGCCGCGAGGTGGACCGGCTCGCGACGGAAAACGCCGGGCTGCAGCGCCGGGTGGATGCGGCCACGGTCGAACAGCAGATCGATGCGCGCCTGCAGTCCGAGGCGCAGCGCATGATCGGTGAGCTGGAGGCCGAGACCGCCCGCCAGCAGCAGGAGCTGGAGTTCTATCGCGGTCTCGTGAGCCGTCAGTTCGGCGCCGGCACGCTGCGCGTCCAGGACCTGAAGATCCGGCACCAGCAGGACCGCCGGTATCGCGTAGAGATCACGCTGGTCCAGGCGGGCACGCGCGACGCGACTGCGGGCGGCGTGCTCAGCATCGCTGTCAGTGGCGAGCGGGGCGGAGCCCTCATCCAGGTGCCGATGGCCGAGCTGGACGGCAATCACCGGCGCGAGCTGCCTTTCTCGCTGAGGTATTTCCAGCAGCTGGAACTGCCGATCGAGCTGCCGGAGGGCTTCGTGCCCGCCAGCCTGCTGGTCGAATACCGCCAGGGGCGCAATCTCGAGCCGGTCCGCCAGAGTTTCACCTGGCGGGTCGAGGACGAGCCTCCGGTCCCGGCGCTTTGACCGCCCCGGCTTAGCGGCCTAGAATGCCTCGAGGGCAACAGTGCTTTATGGATGAAGCAGTTATGGAAGAATCCCCGATTCCCGCCAGCCTCACTTTTACCGATGCGGCCGCCCGCAAGGTCGGCGAACTGATCCGTGAGGAGGGCAACCCGAACCTCAAGCTGCGGGTCTTCGTCTCGGGCGGCGGCTGCTCGGGATTCCAGTACGGTTTCACCTTCGACGAGCGCCTCGAGGAGGGCGATACCGAGGTCGCCAACCAGGGCGTCACGCTGCTGGTCGATCCGCTGAGCTTCCAGTACCTGGCCGGTGCGGAGGTCGACTACCGCGAGGATCTTGAAGGCGCGCAGTTCGTGATCCGCAATCCGAACGCGTCCACGACCTGCGGCTGCGGTTCCTCGTTCTCGTCCTGAGCCGCGCTGCGGCTAGAGCTGACCGGCGGCGGCTGCGACGCGCACTGGCGCCAGCTGCGGGGCGTCGAGTTCCGCCAGCAATGGCGCAGTCCGGCTGCGGAAATCCGCCATCAGCCGTTCCGGAATCGGGTCCGCTTTCGGCAGCGTGACCTTCGCCGGGTTCTGGTGCACCCCATTGACTCGATACTCGTAGTGCAGGTGCGGCCCCGTCGCGAGGCCGGAGCGGCCGACGTAGCCGATGACTTCGCCCTGCGCAACGCGGTCACCGACCGATACCCCGCGCGCAAAACGTGACAGGTGGCCATAGAGCGTCGTGACGCCGCTGCCATGGGCGACCACGACGACGTTGCCGTAGCCACCGCTGGTGCCGCGGCTGACCACGCGACCGGAACCAGCGGCCTTCACCGGCGTACCCGTCGGCGCCGCGAAATCGATGCCGCGGTGGGCCCGCACCCGGTTCAGGATCGGATGGCGGCGCGCCAGGTTGAAACCCGAGCTGATCCGGGCAAAGTCCACCGGAAAGCGCAGGAAGGCCTTGCGCACCGGCCGGCCGTCCGGCGTGTAGTAGTCGGCGCGGCCATCCGGCGTCACATAGCGGACCGCGCGATAGGCTTTGCCGGTGTTGACGAATTCCGCGGCGAGGATGTCGCCCTCGCGGATCGCCCCGTCGTCACTGACGCGCCTTTCCCAGGCGACCGTGAAGCGGTCCCCCGGCTGCACGGCGTTGACGAAGTCGATGTCGTACTTGAAGACGTCGGCGAGCCCGATTGCCAGCCGGTCGTTACCGCCGGCGGCATTCACGGCTGAGTACAGGGAGCTGTTCACCGTACCCTGCAGGCGCTCCTGCTCGACCCGGAACGGGATCGCGAGAATGTTGGCTGAGAAGCCCTGCTCGGCACGGGTGACCGTCAGCAGCGCCGTTTCGTTGACCCGGCGGCTCAGGGAGCGTAGTTCGCCGTCCAGATGCGTGAGCTGGATGACATCGCCGGGCCGAAGCGAGTCCAGGCTCCGGCGCACGTCCGGCAGGCGGCGCAGCTCCGCGAGATCCGAAATCTGCAGCTGCAGCTGCCGGAAGATCTGGTCCAGGGTATCGTTGCGCCCGATCGTGATGGCGATGAACTCGAAGGGCGTGGTGGCCGGCGCTGCGCGCACTGGTACCGGCGGCCGGAGGACCGGCGTTTCGGCCGGCGGGGTCCGCAGCAGGCCGGCCGCCGCAGAGAAGATGGCACCGGTGACGAGGCAGCAGGCCACGAGCCCGCCGCGGCGGGGAGCCGCAAGGTCAAACTCAACGATATTGGCGGCGACGGATTCCCGCACCGCTGGCCTCCCCATCATGGTCAGTGGCGGGACGGTAAACAACCCGGCCGGCCGCGTCAACCGGTTGATTGCAGGGGGGTTGTACCAGTTCACGCTTTTAGAGGCGGGAGGGCGGCGGAATGCGGGGCGCCCATCCTGTAGAGTTGCAGCCGCGCCGGGGCCATGGACCCGGCCGGGAGGAGGGATGCTGCCAGCAGCGGAACAACTGGAAGAACTGCGCCGCGGTGCGACCGAGGTGCTGACCGAGGCCGATCTCGTGCGCAAGCTGGAGCGCGGCCGGGCGCTCCGCATCAAGGCGGGCTTCGATCCGACGGCCCCCGACCTGCACCTCGGCCATACCGTGCTGATCAACAAGATGCGCCAGTTTCAGCAGCTCGGCCACGAGGTGATCTTCCTGATCGGCGACTTCACCGGCCTGATCGGCGATCCGACCGGGCGCAACGCGACCCGGCCGCGGCTGACCCCCGAGGAGATCCAGGCCAACGCCCGGACCTACCAGAAGCAGATCTTCAAGATCCTGGATCCCGAGCGCACGATCATCGACTTCAATTCGCGCTGGTTCGGCCCGATGTCCGCGGCCGGGCTGATCGAGCTGG
>SCUD01000118.1:0-5000 GCA_004297335.1 Gammaproteobacteria bacterium | reverse complement strand
CTGACGCCTGCCCGGTGCCGGAAGGTTAAGTGATGAGGTCAGCGCAAGCGAAGCTTCTGATCGAAGCCCCGGTAAACGGCGGCCGTAACTATGAAAAAGTGAGAAAGTGCAGAGTTTGGACCGAATTGTAGTTACGTAAATAAACTTGGCTATATGCTGGAAACTCCGAGAATCCTTCGGTACTCGCCACGTGAGTGGCAGTGAAAATCCGTAAGGTGCGGACAATCAGCAGGAAAGGCCGGTCATATGACCGGAATCCTCAGAGACTGCACGCCAGGCTTCGACGATCGACGAGAAAGGCGAAGATGATACAGTCCGATCTGCATAGCGATATGCAGGAAAGCGCTCGGGTCCGAAGCCCGATCGCTTCGCGAGCGATACCGCTTCCGGTGACGCTCGAAACAAGATGAACGGTCCTAAGGTAGCGAAATTCCTTGTCGGGTAAGTAACATTGCCCGGGGCGGTGGTGACACCGTCTCATTCAACCGGCTCAAATCGGTGAAGCCCTAGTGACGCTCATGCAGGGGTGTCAAGGGTAATACCGAGGGTAAGAACATCGAAATTGGTGTTCCCTGTAACGACTCAGGGTGTGAGAATCCCTGGATGTGCTCTCCGGAGCGCATAACACGCCGGCCCTGATCCTTGCTTATGGACTTGAATTCCTACATTTCCGGGTTCGTGGACGGCGAAGGCTGTTTTTGCGTCTCTTTTCAACCGAGCAGACGACATCGTTTCGGCTGGGAGGTTCGACCGAGTTTCTCGGTCAGTCAGAACGCAGACAGAGCTGAGCTGCTTCACGTAATGCGGAAGTCATGGAACTGCGGGTTTATTCGACCGGATCGATCTGACAGAACTTTGAAGTTCGAGGTGCGGACGATTGGAGATCTGGTATCAAAGGTGATACCCCATTTCCAGTCCCATCCGCTGATGTCGTCCAAACAAGCCGATGTCGACAGGTTCGCAAGCATCTGTCGTCTGGTGAGCGAAGGCCGGCATCTCGAGATCCAAGGCTTTGAGATGATCGTCCGGCTGGCGATGGAGATGAATCCATCGGGCAAGCGGAAATATTCTGGTAGCGAGATTCTCGACTCGCTCCGGTCAGGTGAACGTATAGTCTGTGCCACGGGAAACCGTGGATAACATGAAGTTCCGACCTGCACGAATGGCGTAACGATAGCCCCACTGTCTCGACCCGAGACTCAGTGAAGTTGAAATCGCTGTGAAGATGCGGCGTTCCCGCGGCAAGACGGAAAGACCCCGTGAACCTTTACTGTAGCTTTACGCTGAACTTTGAACTTGCCTGTGTAGCATAGCTGGGAGGCTTTGAAGCCGGGGCGCTAGCCCTGGTGGAGCCAACGTTGAAATACCAGCCTGGCACGTTCGGAGTTCTAACCTTGGCCCGTAATCCGGGTCGGGGACAGCGTATGGTGGGCAGTTTGACTGGGGCGGTCTCCTCCTAAAGAGTAACGGAGGAGTGCAAAGGTACCCTCAGCGCGGTCGGTCATCGCGCATAGAGTGCAATGGCATAAGGGTGCTTAACTGCGAGACGAACAGGTCGAGCAGGTGCGAAAGCAGGTCATAGTGATCCGGTGGTTCTGTATGGAAGGGCCATCGCTTAACGGATAAAAGGTACTCCGGGGATAACAGGCTTATTCCTCCCAAGAGTCCACATCGACGGAGGAGTTTGGCACCTCGATGTCGGCTCATCACATCCTGGGGCTGTAGCAGGTCCCAAGGGTTCGGCTGTTCGCCGATTAAAGTGGTACGCGAGCTGGGTTCAGAACGTAGACAACACTGCGTTGCCAGGGAGTAATCCCTGGAAAAATTTAACTGGCTCATATCGGTGGAGCCCTCCTGGAGTGACGAACGACTCCAAAGGGTAATACCGAGGGAAGGCGGGTAACGATGGACGCTACGATCCTTGCATATATCGCAGGGTTCCTGGATGGCGACGGCAGTATTTTCTTTCAGCTGGTCAGGCGAAAAGACTACTGCTTTGGATTCCAGATCAGAACGTCGCTGGCTTTCTACCAGAAGACCGAGAATGAACGGATTCTCCTCTGGCTGAAGCAGCAGTTCAAATCCGGATACATACGTCGTCGCAAGACAGGAATCAGCGATTACACGATCGTAGAGCCCGGGGAAGTCCGCAGGATTCTCGAGCTCTTGCAGCCTTACGTGCGCTTGAAGAAGGAGCACGTCGGGTTGGGCCTCGAGATCCTGAGGACGCTTCCTCAGGCCGATGATGCGGCGGAACTTGTTTCGTTGTGTCGTCTGGTCGATCGATTTCGGGAGATCAACTATTCGAAGAAGCGGACCATCACTTCGACGGTAGTTGCCGATTTCCTGAAATCACATGGTTATCTTGCCCCTGTAGAGACTGATCCAATTCAGGAGAGAGTCGTCGGACACCCGGCGGCTAACACGCCAGTCGCCTCTGCGGCAAGCAGAGGATGAAGGTATAGTCCATGCCACCCGAAATGGTGGAATAGATTCCGGAGAACTCCGGGATCGACATGCGTGAGACAGTTCGGTCCCTATCTGCCGTGGGCGTTGGAGATTTGAGGGTGAGCTGCTCCTAGTACGAGAGGACCGGAGTGGACGCGCCTCTGGTGTTCCGGTTGTCATGCCAATGGCACTGCCGGGTAGCTATGCGCGGACGGGATAACCGCTGAAAGCATCTAAGCGGGAAGCCCCCCCCAAGATGAGATCTCCCTGGGGACTTGATCCCCCTGAAGGGCCGTCGAAGACTACGACGTTGATAGGCTGGGTGTGTACACGCAGTAATGCGTTCAGCTAACCAGTACTAATTGCCCGTGAGGCTTGACCATATAACACCCAAGGAGCCTGAGGCTCCGCGGATGCGACACATCTGCGTGTTCCACATTTCCGATCAGGCCTGCGCGGCACAAGCGATCAGCGGCGCGGGCGAACAGTTTTCCTGGCGGTCATGGCGGGCGGGAACCACCCGATCCCATTCCGAACTCGGAAGTGAAGACGCTCTGCGCCGATGGTAGTGTGGCCGTAGGCCATGTGAGAGTAGGTCACTGCCAGGATCCAATCCAAAGCCCCCGACGGCGACGTCGGGGGCTTTTTTCATGGGCGGCGATTCGCATCGGCGTTCCGGAAATCCTTCTTTCGAAGGATGTACACCCTGGGACCCGAAGCTGTTCACTATCGGGGCGACCGGCGAGCCTTGCCGGCTGCAGTCCGATCTGGAGGTGTGGGTCCATGCAATTGCAGCCTGATGGCGGTTCTGGTGCGGTTCTGGCGCGGCGGAGGCCGGTGCTCGCTGCGGTTCTCGTGGCCCTGGCCGCCGGCATGGCGAATCATGCATCGGCGCAGTCGGTCGCGCTCGAGGAAATCACGGTGACGGCCCAGAAGCGTGAACAGCGCCTGGAGGACGTGCCGATCTCGGTCTCGGTCACGACTGGCGAGTCGATCTCGGACCAGAACATCGTGTCGCTGTACGACCTGGCCAACAACACACCTGCCTTTTCAGTGGTCCAGGGCGGTCCCTCGGACGTCCTGGTGATACGTGGCGTCTTCTCCGGCAACAACGCCGGGTTTGAACAGGCCGTCGGGACGTTCGTCGACGGCATCTACCACGGCCGCTCACGCTTTACCCGCGCGGCCTTCCTGGATGTCGAGCGCGTCGAAGTGCTCCGCGGTCCACAGAGCACGTTCTTCGGCATGAATGCGATTGCCGGGGCCCTGAATATTTCGACCCGCAAGCCAGGTGACCGGTTCGAGGGCCTGGTTTCTGCGTTGTACGAACCCGAACACGGCGAGTATGACGCCATGCTGGCGTTCGGCGGTCCGCTGACGGATTCGCTCGGGCTGCGCATCGCGCTGAAGAAGTACGGCATGACGGATGGCTGGATCACGACGCTCGGCGCCGGCAAGGACGGGCCGCAGGCCGATGACCTCTTCGGCCGCGCAACGCTGGTGTGGCAGCCGAGTGAAGCCTTCACTGCCAGCCTGAAGCTCGAAGCCGGCCAGGCGGACCACGACGTAAGCCGGCCGAACCAGCTCGTCCACTGCCCGCCCGACCCCGCCTCGTTTCCGGCCGGGCCGCGTGGCTTCTGTCCGGCAGCGCTGGCGGCCGGCGATGACCCGGTTCTGGATGGTCGCAGCTCATTGGGTCCGGGCGGCGAAAACGATCTGCTGGATACGCGGGAGTACGTGCTGACTCTGGAGTTCGAGACCCACGGGCACAGTCTGACGTCGATCACGGGTTGGTCGGAATTCGAGTTCGATTCCAGCCTCGAAATCGACGGCACATCGCTGCGCCTGTTCAACGTCTTCGTCGACGAGGGCTACGAGCAGCTCAGCCAGGAATTCCGCATCGCCTCGCCGTCCGGCGGGCGCTTCGAGTATATGGGTGGGGTCTACTGGCAGGAGGACGAGATCGACGCCGCCCAGGAATTCACCTACTACTTCCTGACCCCGGTCATCTCCGGTATCCCGCCGTTTGCTGCGATCGTGCCGTATCTGCCGATCGCCAGCCGGAATCACTTCCGGCAGGAGGACGAGACGATCTCCGTCTTCGGTTCGCTGACCTGGAACGTGTCCGAGGCGGTTCGCGTGGCAGCCGGGCTGCGGTGGATGAAGGTGGAGAAGGACTTCACGCAGCAGATCTCGTTCGGTACGGGCAGCAGGGATTTTGGCGGCCTCGTGGGTTTTCCGGCGAACCTGAGCACTCTCGGCAACACCGTCGGGACGACGCTGCGCCTGGCCACGCCCGGTCTCATCACACTGTCGCGCAGCGATGACGAGGTCCTGCCGTCCATCAATGTCCAGTTCGACGTCGGCGCCGACACCATGCTGTACGCGAGTTATGCGCGCGGCTTCAAGGCCGGCGGTTTCGATGCACAGAACACGCTCGGCAATCCGGCGCTGCTGCCCTACTCGCCGGAGATGGTCGACGCTTTTGAAGTCGGCCTGAAGGGCACCTGGTTCGGAGGCGCGCTGCAGACGAGTCTGGCGCTGTTCCGCAG
>SCUD01000117.1 GCA_004297335.1 Gammaproteobacteria bacterium | reverse complement strand
AGGCCGGCGGCGATGAAGGCCGAACAGGCCCGGCGGGCCTCGCGCTCGAGCTCGCCGAAGGTCCAGCGCAGATCGCCATCCTCGAGCGCGGGCGCCTCGCGCCAGCGGCGCGCGGCCTCGGTCACTGCGGCCGGAATCGTCGTGGGGCTCGTCACAGGCATCGGGGCGTTCGGGCTCGGCTGGATCGCGGTCGGGCTGCGCGACTTGTTCAGCCGGCGCATGTAGAATCAACGTATGCGTAGAACCGTAGCAAAAATTCACGCATGACGCGAGAGCAGCAGCCAGCGCGTGCGGCATTCGACTTCGCCGGCAGCCGGGTGCTCGTCACCGGCGGCACTTCCGGCATCGGCCGCGGCATCGCCGAGGCGTTTCTCGGCTGCGGCGCCACGGTCATCGTCTGCGGGCGAAGGGAGCCCGCGCAGCCATCGGCCGCGGGTGAATGCCGGGCTGAATTCCGGTCCTGCGACGTGCGCCAGGCCCCGCAATGCCGCGCACTGGTCGATGGCATCCACCGCGACCATGGCGGCCTCGACGTCCTGGTCAACAACGCTGGCGGCGGCCCCGAGGCTGACTCGGCGACCTGCTCACCGTCGCTGATCGAAAAGGTCATCCAGTTGAACCTGACCAGTGCGTTCCTGATGTCGCAGGTCGCTCACGCCGTGATGAAGGACCAGCCAGCCGGCGGCTCGATCATCAATATTTCCAGCGTCTCGGCCGTGCGCGCCTCGCCGCGCAGTGCCGCCTATGGCGCGGCGAAGGCGGGCCTGCTCAACCTGACCGAGTCGCTGGCGATGGAATGGGGGCCCGACCGGATCCGGGTCAACGCGCTGATCGTTGGCCTCGTCGCGACCGAGAACGCGCTCGCTCACTACGGCGGGGCGGCCGGTACCGGGCGCATCGGCCGGATGCTGCCGCTGCAGCGGATGGGCACGCCCGGCGACGTTGCGCAGGCCTGCCTGTTCCTGGCCTCGCCGTCTGCCGCCTACATCAGCGGCGCCCGGCTCGCCGTGCACGGTGGCGGCGAGAAGCCGGTGTTTCTCGATCTCGCGCAGCTCGCGCGCGCATCCGGCGGACCGGACGCGCCGCCCGCGGAATGAGCCGGGTCCGCGCATGACAGTACCGGCGATCGGCTTCGACGACCTGCCCGCACTCCAGGCCGCCGTCAGCGCGGAATTCGGCCCCTGGGGCCCGCCGTTCCGGGTGACCCAGGAGCTGATCAGCGCGTTCGGCCGCATGACCCGTGACGAGTTCTGGCTGCACATGGACCCGGAGCGCGCCCGCCGCGACAGCCCGATCGGCACGACGATTGCGCATGGATTCCTCGTGCTGGCGCTGACCCCGGCGCTGGCGATGGGCAGTCCGCTCGAGGTCACCGGGTACCGCACGGTCTTCAATGCGGGGCTCGATCGGGTCCGCTTCGTTCGGCCGGTACCGGTGGACAGCGAGATCATCGGCCGCATTCGCCTGGCTGAGGTGTCCACCGGCAGCCGCGGTACCCGGATCCGCTTCGAGGTCCAGGTCCGGGTGGTCGGCACCGCCGGGCCCGCACTCGTCTACGAGCTGCTCGTGGCCTACGAATGAAGCCGCCGGGACAGACCCGGGCTGCACCGCTATGATCTACCCGGTCGGAGGGCTGACGGGGGCGTCGTAGCGCGTGGCCGGGAACCGGTGACAGCCGTGAATCGCAAGCCAGCGTCCAGAGAACGGGCGGCCCGCGCGAGTCGGGAGGAGCCGCTGATGCCGCTCGCGCAGTTCAGCGAGCTGGTCGGGGCGATCTACGAGGGCCCGCTCGAATCGATCCCGTGGGGCACTGCGCTCGGCCTGCTGCGCACGCTGCTGCGGTCCAACTGGGCGACGCTGATCCTGCGGCCGGCTTCGGCTGGACAGCCGGCGCTGCTGATCCGCGATGGCGGGCATGGCCCGGAGGTCTACAGCACCGGCTACACGCACTTCCAGTCGTTCTCCCTGGATCCGTTCGTCGGCCTGCCTCTCGACCAGATCGTCACGCTCGACGAGGTGATCGACCCGGTGCGCTGGATGCAGGGCGAGTTCTACCTCAAGTTCATCGAGCCGAACCGGATCCGCTTCATCCTCGGCGCCGATATCCGGGCTGAGGGCGGCATCGAGTGCCGGCTGCGGATCACGCGGGTACCAGGCGAGCGCAACTTCTCCGCGAGCGAGAAGGCGCTGTGCCAGCTGCTGGTCCCGCACTTGAAGCGCGCAGTAATGCTGCACTCGCGCCTCGACGTCATGGAGACGGAGCGCCAGCTGTACTCGATGACGATGGACCGGATGCTGCTCGGCACGATCGTCATCGACGAGCATGGCGCGGTGCTGCGGACCAACCGCATCGCCGAGACGATCCTCGCCGAGCGGGACGGCCTGCGGATCAGCCAGCAGGGGCTGCACGCCGAGCATCCGGCCGAGGACCGCGAGCTGCAGCGGCTCATCCGGGCGGCGCTCGAGGCAGCGGATACCGGGCCTGGCGTGCCGGAGGCGCTGTCCGTGACCCGCCGCTCCGGGCGCGCCAGCCTTGGCATCCTCGTGCGCTCGATCCCGCTCGGTCCGCTGTCGGAGGGCCGGCACCGGCCGGCGGCGGTAGCCTACATCCGCGATCCGGAACGCAAGCTGCACCTGTCGCAGAAGCTGATCCGCCATTTGTTCGGGCTGACGGCGGCCGAGGCCAACCTGGCGCTGCTGCTCGCCGACGGCCTGACGCTCGACGAGGCGGCCCGGCAGCTCAATATCCGCAAGAACACGATCCGGGCGCACCTGCGCTCGATCTTCGCCAAGACCGGAGTCCGCCGCCAGGCGACCCTGGTGCAGCAGCTTCTGAGCAGTGTCGCCTCGATCAGCTGAGCGCGCGGGGATAGTCCTCGTGGACGATGAACCGGGGCGGAATCCCGGCTAGAGTCCGGCCGGGGGAATCAGGAGCGACAATAATGACCGTCTCGCTTGCCGGGATCGCGCGCCAGCTGCAGGTGCTGCAGGACATCGAGGCGATCAAGCGGCTGAAGCATGCCTATTTCCGCTGCGTCGACACCGCTAACCTCGCGGAACTCGAAGGGCTGGTGCATCCCGACGTCACGACCTGCTACGTCGGCGGCAGCTACCGGATCGAGCTCGGCAACCGGGCCGAGTTCCTCGACATGGTCGCCAACGCGTTCAATGCCGAAGTGGCCTGCCGCCACCAGGGTCATCACCCGGAGATCGAGATCCTGGACGAGCAGGAGGCAACCGGCATCTGGTACCTGCACGACGTGTTCCTTAACCTGCGCGAACGGATCCGCACGGAGGGCACCGCGCTGTACCGCGACCGCTACGTGAAGCAGGACGGCCGCTGGCTGATCCGGCACCAGTCCTACGAGCGGATCTACGAGATCGTGGACCCGATCACCACGCCACCGAACCTGACCGCCCATTACCTGGCGAGCCACGGCCGCCGCCTGCCCTGAACGTCCCCGGGAGTACACGCGATGCAGTTCTGGCAGTCCCTGTTCCAGTGCGAGAGTGACCAGATCTTCGAACTGACGAAGCTGTGCGAGCAGCTTGGATTCCACGGCGTGATGCCGTCGGACCACCTGCTGCATTTCGCCGTGCAGAACTCGAAGTACCCTTATTCCCCCGACCACAAGCCGCCGTCGTTCCGCGACGACACCCCGTGGTTTGATTGCTGGACCATGATCGCGGCACTGGCCGCGGTCACCAGCAAGCTGCATTTCTGCACCAACGTCTACATCCTGCCGCTGCGCAACCCGGTCGAAGTGGCCAAGGCGACCTCGAGTGTCGCGTTCTTCGCCAATGGACGCCTGCTGCTCGGCGTCGGCGCGGGCTGGATGAAGGAGGAGTTCGACGTGCTCGGTGTGGACTTCGCCAGCCGTGGCCGGCGCTACGACGAGTGCATCGAGGTCATCCGCAAGCTGCACAGCGGCGAATTCGTCGAGCACGACGGCGAGTTCTTCCATTTCCCGCGGCTCAACATGATTCCGAAACCGCCGCAGCCGCTGCCGATCCTGATCGGCGGCACGACCGAGGTGGCCATGCGCCGCGCCGCGCGGCTTGGCGACGGCTGGATCAGCCCTGGCGGTACCGTCGACAGTACGCTCGACCAACTGCAGCGGATCGACCGGCTGCGCCGCGAATACGGCACGCGCAACCGGCCGTTCGATTCGATTGTCGCCGTCTTCGGCGAGGAAGTCTGCCTGGATGACTTGCGCCGGCTCCAGGATGCCGGCGCGACCGGCTTCATCAGCATCCCGTTCATGTTCACGATCGGTCCACAGACCAGCCTCGCGCAGAAGCGGGAGGCACTCGAACGCTTCGCTGAGCAACTGATGGTGAAGGCCTGAATCGTGAGGTGCCGTGGAGACGGAGCACGCCGCTGACGTCCTGACCCTCGACGAGCTGCGCGAGCTGGCACGGGCGCCAGCGTTCGCGGATGCATCCCCGCTCGGCGAGCGGCTGTGGCTCGGCGTCGCGCTCGATCACGCGCCCGGGGTGGATGCGGAGGAATATACCCTGCTCGCCGGCTGGTTGCGGCGCCAGCCCTGTCCGGTGATCGCGCTGGGCGGCACCGATCATCCGCTGCGGCCGGCCTTCGACCTGGTGCTCGCCAGTGCTGACGAGGCCGCGCCGCTGCTCTCCAATATCCGCCATGCGCCGCTCGCGGCGATGGTGCTGGTCCAGCTGCTGCGGATCACCGAGGGCATGCCGGTGGCGGCAGCGCTGACCGTCGAATCACTGGCCTATGCGACGCTGCAAGGAGGCCCGGAATTCCGGCGCTGGTTGCAGGCGCAGACACCGCACGCCATGGACCGCCCGCGTGAGGACGGCCCGCCGGTCCTCATCGCGCGCGACGGGGACCAGGTCGCGATCCGCCTGAACCGCCCGGCGCAGCGCAATTCGCTGTCGGTGGAGATGCGCGATGCGCTGTGCGAGGCCTTCGAGCTGGTCGAAGCCGATCCGGCGATCCGGGTTGCGCGGGTCAGCGGCAACGGGCCGTGTTTCAGCGCCGGCGGCGACCTCGGCGAGTTCGGCAGCGTGACCGATCCGGCGACCGCGCATGCGGTGCGCAGCCTGCGGCTACCGGCGGCGATCCTGGCGCGCTGCGCCGGGCGCGTCGAGTTCCATCTGCACGGCGCCTGCATCGGCGCCGGCATCGAGCTGCCCGCATTCGGGCGCCGCGTCACGGCCGCCCGCGGCGCCTTCTTCCAGCTGCCGGAGATCCGCTTCGGCCTGCTCCCCGGTGCTGGTGGCTGCGTCAGCATTCCGCGTCGCATCGGCCGGCAGCGCACCGCGTGGATGGCGCTGTCGGGCGAACGCGTGGATGTCGCGCGGGCGCAGGAGTGGGGGCTCGTCGACGAGGTCGTGGGCTGAACCCAGCGGCCGCGGCCCGATTGCATCCGGGTAAATATTGGCTAAAATAGCCAAATGACGAAGCGAGTTTCGGCGACCGACGCCAAGAACAATTTCGGCGGACTGCTGGAGGATGTCGCGGCCCTTGGGCGCGTGGACATCGTCCGGCACGGCCGCCTGGTTGCGGTCGTGCTGTCGCCGCGGGCCCTGGAGACGGTGCGACCGGCGGCAGGGTCCGCGGCGGAGGATGACTCCTGGGGACGGACGCACATGATTCCGCCCGAGCTGGCACGAGCGGCGCGGATCGTCGGAGTTCCGGACAGCTTCGATGACGACCAGGCCTGACGTCGCAACGCCGCTGACGCCGGCAGAAGTACGGCAGATCCTGAGCCTGTGCGCACCCCGCGGCCTGCTGGTCGGCGGGCAGGCTCTTGCCTTCTGGGCGGATCATCTGCAGGTGGCACGCCCGCCAGGCCTCGCAACCGTCGTGACCGTGGATGCGGACTTCATCGGCGATGCCGCGCTCGCCCGGAGCCTCGGCCGGCGTCTCGGCTGGCAGACCTGGATCCCCGCCATCGACGATGCGACTCCGCAGACCGGAAAGGTGACGCACCGTCTCCGGAGTGGCGCGGTGAAGCAGGTGGACTTCCTGTCCGGGGTCATCGGCCTCACGACCAAGGATCTGGTGCGCCGTGCGGTCGAGCTGGATGTGCCGGAAATCGGTCGCGTGCGCGTCCTGCATCCGATCGATGTGCTGGACAGCCGTATTCAGAATCTGCATCTGCTGACGGAAAAGCGCACGGATGCAGGCGTCGCGCAGGCACGGCTCGCGGTGGATGTCGTGCGTGCGTTCCTGCGCCAGGAAATTGCACGCCGAGGCGAGCGTCCCGGGTTGAAGCTGCTCGAGCGCATCGCCGCGATCGCCGCCGATATCGCTGCGGTCCGCGTATTCCTGCTCTTTGGCATCGATCCGCTGCGGGCGGTGCCGCTCGAGGAGTTCCGCACGACATCAGCCCTGCACAGGGTGCGCTGGCCGCAGATTGTCGCGGAGGTCGGCGAGAAGCGGGAGACACTGCGTGAGCTGGCTCAAGGCGCGAAGTCATCCTCGGCTCCTCGCCGTGGCACGCGCACGCGGCTCAGGCGCGACGACCCCACTCGCTGAGCGCGGCGTCGTTGTCGGCGCCAAGCGGCCGCGCCGGGCCGGCCGGGGTGCGGGCCACCGGCAGCGCCGTGTCGAGGCCCGCGGTTGCTGCCGCCGCGGTCCATTCCTGCCAGCGTCGGCGCAAATCACCGGCGTCCGACGGCAGCGAGAAGCGGATGCAGTGCGCGACGACATCCCGGAGCGCGACGGACAGCAGGTGTCCGCCGCCGCCCTGGTAGCTGCTCCAGGCCGCGAGCGCACCATGCAGGCCGGCGAGCGGATCGGCGATCGCGTCGCCGCAGAAGAGCGGCAACCCCGTCACCTCGAGCAGCAGTGCGGATAGTCCGGCCGCGACGCCAGCGTCATCGCCGAAGGCGACATGGTGCTCGCCCGGCCCGTCGCGGCCGTAGCCGCTGAGACTGAGCCAGGTGCGGCCGGGGCGCGCAGCGAGCCAGGTTTCGGCATGCACACCGAGCTGGCGCAACGCACGCGGCCGCGACGCCTCGATCACGATGTCGGCGCCGTTGAGCAGTTCGTGGAGCCGGCGCAACTCGCCGCTGCCGAAGTCGAGCGCGACGCTGCGCTTGCCAGCGTTCATCAGGTCGAAGAACGGCGCGGGACCGGCGCGCGCCCCGTCGGGCCGGCCGACGCTTTCGACTTTCACGACCTCCGCGCCGAGCGCCTGCAGCAGATGGCTGCACAGCGGCCCGGCCCACAGCGCGGACAGGTCGACGACCCGCGGCGGATGGCGGCGCGCGCCCGGTGCGGCGCGCCGGCCGGACGCGGTCACGGTGTACCAGGGTGCCGGCTTCGGCAGTGCTGAGACTGCTGCAGCGAGCCCGAGGAGCTGGGCGCGCTCCACCAGCACTGCGGCCGGCCGCCCCGTCACCAGTGCCTCGATCGCCTCCCAGGAGGTCGCGGTTTCCGTCTCGAGCCAGGCCGGCACGGCCGACCAGTCGGCCTCGCGCGTCATGCTGAGCGCGAACCAGCCATCGGCGGCGCGCAGCAGATGGCAGCTGCCGCCCGGTGAGATGGCGCCGTTCCGGCCCAGCCCGCCGATCGCGGCGCGCTCGCCGAGCAGGGCGGCACCGTCGGGCAAGGCCCGGGCCGGTGTTGCACCCGAGAGGCAGCGCAGGGCCTCGATTACCCCATCGGCGCAGCTTGCGAGCGGTACGGGACACATCTGCGGCGGACCGTCGGGCAGCCCGGTCAGCGCCGACAGGCCGCTCCGTGCATTGGCGAGCGCCGGATCGGGATCGGCCGGGCCGGGCTCCGCCACGACGCGTGCGCCGAGGGATTCGAGCAGTGCCCGCGCGTAGTCCGTAGCGACGCCGTGCCCGGCGAGGTGCAGCATCTGGCTCGCGAGCGGGGTGTCTGGCGCATAATCCGGCCGCGGGTCCATGCCGGATTATCCGGACACGCGGTGCCGGGGGGCAACCGGCACGGCTTAGTCTGGATGGACGATGAGGACTGCCGTCCCCGTGGCCAGAATCGCTGCAACAGGAGTCGGAATGAAAGTTTTCAAGGCCGGAACGCGCGCGAAGTGCGCGGTCTGCGATACCGAAGCCATGGTCGTCCGGACCCCGGCCGCCGAGCTGCTGCTGGCCTGTGGTGGCGTCGAGATGGTGACGATGGACGCCGCGAAGACACCCGGCGCGCACGCCGCCGGCGATCTGCCCGGCACGCTGCTCGGCAAGCGTTATGTGACCGCCGCTGGTGACGTCGAGCTGCTGTGCACGAAGGGTGGCAAGGGACAGCTCACGGTCAACGGCGAGGCGCTGTCGGTCAAGGAAGCCAAGCCGCTACCGTCGTCGGACTGACGATGAACCTGCTCATGGCGCTGGAGATGGCGGCCGACTGCCATCCCGATCGCGTTGCGGTGACCGCCGCCGGGCGGGGACTCACCTTTGCCGAGCTGCTGCAGGCCGCGCGCGGCGCGGCCGCGCGGATCCGCTTGAGCGGTGTGCGCTATGTCGGCCTGCTGGACATCAACAGTCCCGCCGTGCCGGTGGCGCTGTTCGCCGCCTCCTGCGCCGGCGTTCCCTACGTACCGATCAACTACCGGCTGACCCGGCCGGAGATCGAGGAGCTGCTGGCACGTATTGCGCCAGCCCTGCTGATCACCGAGGAGGCCACGGTCGCGCCGCTCGCGCTGCCGGCCGGCATCAGCGTGCTGCCGCGCGAGGTCTTCCTGCGGGCGGCTCTCGCGGCACCTGCCGAGGAGATGCCGACGACTGCGGATCCCGGGGACATCGCGATCCAGCTCTTCACCAGCGGCACCACCGGCCGGCCCAAGGCCGCGGTGCTGCGGCACCAGAACCTGATGTCCTATGTGCTCGGCACGGTCGAGTTCGCGGCGGCGGAGGAAGACGACGCGATCCTGATCTCCGTCCCGCCCTATCACATCGCCGGCATTGCGGCAGTGCTGAGCTCGACCTACGCCTGCCGGCGCATGGTGCAGCTGCCGAACTTCGATGCGGCGACCTGGCTGCAGCTCGCCCGCGGGGAGCGCATCACCAATGCCTTCCTGGTACCGACGATGCTGTCGCGCATCGTCGACCATCTGGTCCAGTCGGGCGCGACCGCCGACGTGCCGGCGCTGCGGGCCATCGCCTACGGCGGCGGCAAGATGCCGCAGCCGGTGATCGAGCAGGCGATGCGGCTGTTCCCTGGCGTCGACTTCACCAATGCCTATGGCCTGACCGAGACCAGCTCGACGGTCTGCCTGCTCGGGCCCGACGATCATCGCAGCGGTTTCGCCAGCGCGGATCCGGCGGTGCGCCGGCGGCTTGGCTCGGTCGGCCGCCCCGTGCCCGGCATCGAGCTCGAGGTGCGCGGCGACGCCGGCGAGCTGCTCGGTCCCGGTCAGTCCGGCGAGATCTTCGTGCGCGGCGACCAGGTGGCCGGCGAATATCTCGAGCAGGGCAGCGTGCTGGATACCGGGGGCTGGTTTCCAACCCGTGATCGCGGGCAGATGGACGAGTTCGGCTACCTTTATCTCGAGGGCCGCGCCGACGACGTGATCGTCCGTGGCGGCGAGAACATCTCCCCGGGTGAGATCGAGGATGTGTTGCTCGAGCACCCGGCCGTATCAGACGTCGCCGTCGTCGCGGTCGCCGACCAGCAGTGGGGCGAGGCGGTCGGCGCGGTGATCGTGCTGAAGGAGCAGGCGAGCGCAACGGTCGCCGAGCTGCAGGACTGGGTGCGGCAACGCCTGCGCTCCTCGCGCGTGCCGGCGGTGATCCGCTTCGCGGCCGAGCTGCCCTACAACGAGATGGGCAAGGTGCTCAGGCGCGTGCTGAAGCAGCAGTTCGCCGGCGCGGGAGGGCCGACATGAATTTCGGTCTGCTGCTGGGATTCAGTCACTGGCGCGACTTCCCGGCGCTGGCACAGGCCGCGGAGCAGGCCGGGTTCCGTTCGGTGGTGATGCCGGACAGCCTGTTCTACCCGCAGTCGACCGCCTCGGAGTACCCGTACAACGACACCGCGGCAATCCGCGAGTACATTGCCGCGACGCCGTTCATCGAGCCGTTTATCTCGATGGCGACGATGGCCGCGGTGACCAGCCGCATCCGCTTCTACCCGAGCGTGCTCAAGGTGCCGGTGCGCCAGCCACTGGTGCTCGGCAAGCTGCTGACCTCGCTGGCTGCCGTCACCGGCGGGCGCATCGCGCTTGGCGCGGGCCTCAGCCCGTGGCGCGAGGACTTTGCCTACAACGGCCTCGACTTCAGCCGCCGCGCCGAGCTGATGGACGAGTGCATCGCGATCCTGCGTGGACTGATGAGCGGTGAGTTCTTCGAGTTCCACAGCCGCAACTATGACTTCGGGCCGCTGAAGATGAACCCGGTGCCGGAGCGGCCGGTGCCGATCTGGATCGGCGGGCATGCGACGCCGGCGCTGCGCCGGGCCGCGCGGCTCGGCGATGGCTGGCTGTCGGCGAACAGCGACCAGGCCACGCTGGCGCGGCTGATCGGCGAGCTGAACCGCTACCGTGACGAGTACGGCACGCGCGGCCGCGCCGACTTCGAGATCCATGCGATCGACTTCGGTGCGCAACGGCTCGAGGACTTCGCGCGGCTGGCCGAGCTCGGCGTCACCGAGATCCCGCACGTCCCGTGGGGCGCGGCCTCCGGCATCCGCGACCGCCAGGGCCAGGTGGACGCAATCCTGCGCTTCGGCGACGAGGTCATCGCGAAGCTGCGGTAGCGGTGCAGGCGAGGCCGCGCAGAAAGGTCCGGACCGCCGGACGAACTGCTGCCTCGATCTCCCGCTGTGTCGGGCGCGACGGATGCAGTCCGAGCAGGACCCGCTCGTAGAGGCCGCTGCGCAGAATGTGGGTGAAACGATCGGCGTCGGTCGTCGGATCCTCCAGCTGCAGGAGCCCCTGCTCGTGCCAGCGCTGCAGGTGCGCCGCGACGGCCGCCACCACGCCACCGTGCGCGGCGCGGTAGAAGCCTGCCGCCATCTCGTGGTGACGGTGCCCCTCGC
>SCUD01000116.1 GCA_004297335.1 Gammaproteobacteria bacterium | reverse complement strand
GCGCGCGCGGCGGATTCTCGGCAACCGCCGCAGCCAGGCGGATCTGCTGCGCCTGGCCGATTGGCTCGCCGGGCAGGCATGGCTGGAAGACGGGTCGCCGGCGGACACGCGGGCCTGGGCTGCGCCGGCCCGCGAGCATGCGACTGCAGTGCTGGAGCGTTGCCACCGGCGCGTGTTGAAGCGCGGGCGTGGCATCGGCTCCGCGGGCCCGGCGCGGCTGCATCGCCTGCGCATCGCGCTCAAGCAGCTGCGCTACGCGGCCGGCTTCTTCGCGCCGCTGTTCCTGCGTGTCCGCGTCGCGCCGATGCGCGAGGCCCTCAACGGGCTGCAGGAGCTGCTTGGCTCGATCAACGATCACGCGACCGCGACGGAGCTGATCGCTGTCGTGGGCCGCAGGGCACGCGGATCGCTGCAGCCCCAGGCGCGGCTGATCCTCGAGCACTGGAATGAGGCGCTGCTGGCGGAACAGCGGCGGGCGCTGAAGCCCGCCTGGAAGACGCTGCGCGCGTGCGCGCCATTCTGGTGCCGCGCGAGGACGATGCAGTAGCAGCGCCGGCTGCCAAATGGGGATTCCGAAATAGCGACGGATGGAATCCAAATATGCTAAACTTCGGAAGCATGAAGACCACTGTAGATATTCCAGAGCGCGAACTCCGTGATGTGATGCGGTTCACTCGGGCCGCCACCAAGCGGGAAGCAATCGTTACGGCGATCGCTGACTTTAATCGGCGCCGTCGCATGGCCGCTCTGGTCAGGCATGCGGGGACCTGCGGGTCGTTGATTTCCGCCGAGGAACTGCAGTCCCAGCGCAGGAAGGGTTAGCGGCCGAAGTGATTTTGATCGACACCTCTTCCTGGATCCATTTCCTGCGTCCGAATGGCAGCCCGGAGGTGCGGTCGCGGGTCAGTGCGGCGCTGTCCGCGGGCGAGGCCTGCTGGTGTCCGCTGGTGCGGCTTGAATTGTGGAATGGTGCCTCAGGCGATCGAGACCGGAGGGCGCTCCAGGACTTTGCATCAATTCTGCCTGAGCTGCCGATCGATGCTGAGGTCTGGGATTCAGCCTGTGATCTGGGGCGTCGGGCACGCGCCCAGGGCATCTCCGTGCCGGCTACTGACGTGCTGATTGCAGCGTGCGCGCGGCGGCACGGGGTCGATATCGAGTCGGCCGATGCGGATTTCCGGTTGCTGGAACGGGTCTGATCACCGAAGTGGTATCAGGATCTGTCGGCAACGGAGTCGCGGCCGCAATGGTGCGGGTGCTGTGCGCGGCCCTTGTGCTAGTGGCACACGCGTCGGCGCAGCCGTCTGCATCCCCGGCATACCGCATCGAATCCCTCGCCGGTGGCGAACGCGAACTGCGCGAGCGCTTCGATGAGCGGCAGATTGGCATCCTCGAGCAGCTCAACCGGCGCGACCTGCGATACCTCGCGCGCCTGAAGGAAATTGTGGTGCCGGCCGCCTGGCATGAGGACGAGCGCGAGTACAGTCCGTTGCCGCACCAGTTCGCCTGGGCGGTCGAGCATCCGAAGGCCATCGTCGTCCATCAGCCGTGGCAGGTGTTCGGCGCCTACGAGAACGGTGTGCTGGTCCGCTGGGGCGCGGTCAGCAGCGGGCGCAGATCCGCTCCGACTCCGGCCGGGTTGTTCCACCTGAACTGGCGTTCGCGCGGCCGCTGCAGCACGGTCTGTGCGGACTGGTACATGCCCTGGTACTGGAACTTCGACAATCGTCGCGGCCTTGCTCTGCACCAATTCACGCTGCCGGGCCACCCGGCCAGCCACTCCTGCATCCGGTTGCTCGAGCGCGATGCGCGCTGGCTGTATGACTGGGGCGAGGGCTGGCAGCTCGATGCGGATGGCCGGACGGTCCTGCGGCCCGGTACCCCGCTGCTCATCGTCGGCGAGTACGACTTCGATGCGCCGCCGCCGTGGCGCTCGCCGGAAGCACTGGCCAACGGGCTGGTGCTCCCCGCCGGCCCGCCGGGATGAGAGGCACGACAACGAAATCGCCCCGCGGCTCGTGTATGTTGTACCAATGACTGGACGCCAATATCCGCTCGAGGTCCGGCCGGTCGTGCCGGCGGCGCTGGCGCGGCTCGAAGAACTGGCCGGCAACCTGCTCTACAGCTGGGACCGCCGGGTGCGCGGGCTGTATTACCGGCTCGACCCGGAGCTGTGGGATCGCTGCCAGCACAACCCGAAGGTGTTCCTGCGGCGGGTCGCGCAGCAGCGGCTCGATGAGAGCGCCCGCGACCCGTACTACCTGCGCGACTACAACGATGCGGTGCAGCATTACGACGCCTACTTCCGGGCTACCGAGCAATGTTATTGCGCGATCGACGGCATGCGCGCCCAGTCGGATGTGGTCGCGTACTTCTGCATGGAGTACGGCCTGCACGAGAGCCTGCGGCTGTATTCCGGCGGTCTCGGCGTGCTGGCCGGCGATCACTGCAAGGCAGCCAGCGACCTCGGCCTGCCGTTCGTCGCCGTCGGCCTGATGTACCGGCAGGGCTATTTCGGGCAGACCATCAGCGCGGACGGCTCGCAGCAGGCGCATTTCCACCCGATGGACCTTGCCGACCTGCCGATCCGGCTGGTCACTGACGACGCCGGGCGCGAGCTGCGCATCCCGGTGCAGTTCCCCGGGCGGACCGTGCAGGTGCAGGCCTGGCAGGCCGATGTCGGCCAGGTCCGGCTGTTCCTGCTCGATACCGACGTCGAGGGCAACGGCGAGGCCGACCGCGCGATCACCTACCAGCTCTACGGCGGCGACCGCACCAATCGCATCGGCCAGGAACTGGTGCTCGGCCTGGCCGGCGTGCGCCTGCTGCGCCTGCTCGGCCTGCAGCCGGCGGTCTGGCACATCAACGAGGGCCACGCAGGGTTCCTGATCCTCGAGCGCTGCCGCGAGGCGGTCGCGGCCGGCCTCGATTTCGAGGCCGCGCTCGAGCTGGTCGCCGCGGCCACCGTGTTCACGACCCACACACCGGTACCCGCCGGCCACGACCTGTTCGCGCACGACCTGGCGGCCGCGCACCTGCAGGGGCTGGCCGCCGAGCTCGGCCTGCCGCTGGAGCGGCTGCTGGCGCTCGGCGACTCGCCGCAGAATGGCCACCACTTCAACATGACCGCGCTGTCACTGCGCGGCTCGCGCTTCCAGAACGGCGTCAGCGCGATCCATGGCCGGGTCGCCGCGCGGATGGAGTCCTACATCTGGCCGCAGATCGAGCCGGAAGACAATCCGCTGCAGCACATCACCAATGGCGTGCACGTGCCGACCTTCCTGGCGCGCGAGTGGTGCAACCTGTTCGATGCGCGCTCCCCCGGCTGGTTCCGCCAGCTGGCCGATACCGACTTCTGGCGCGACGAGATCGAGTCGATTCCCGACAATCGCTTCTGGAACCTGCGCCTCTCGCTGAAGAGCGAGATGCTGGAGGGCGTGCGCGAACTGCTGCTGCGCCAGTACCAGCGCAACCAGTTCGGCCGCGCGCGCATCGATGCGATGCGCACGGCGCTGGCGCCGGAGAACACCCGGCCGCTGGTGCTCGGCTTCGCCCGCCGCTTCGCCACCTACAAGCGGGCGCTGCTGCTGTTCCACGACCCGCCGCGGCTGGCCCGGCTGCTCAACGACCCGGCGCGGCCGGTGCTGGTGCTGTTCGCCGGCAAGGCACACCCGCAGGACGGCCCGGGGCAGGAGATGATCCGGCAGATCAACGCGCTGACCGCGCAGCCGGAGTTCCTCGGCAAGCTGTTCTTCGTCGAGGACTACGACCTGGCGCTGGCCCGCAAACTGGTGACCGGCACCGACGTCTGGCTGAACACGCCGCAGTACCCGCTCGAGGCGAGCGGCACGTCCGGGCAGAAGGTCGCGATCAATGGCGGACTGAACCTGTCGGTGCTGGACGGCTGGTGGGCCGAAGGCCACAACGGCAGCAACGGCTGGGGCATACCGCCGCACGATGAACAGGCCGACCCGGCCGTGCGCGACCGGCTCGAGGCCGAGGACCTGCTCGACATCCTCGAGCGCGATGTCATCCCGCTGTATTTCGACCACGGCCCGCAGGGCTTCAACGAGCGCTGGGTCGCGATGTCGAAGAGCGCGATGCGCAGCATCCTGCCGCATTTCTCGGCGCACCGCATGGTGACGGAATATGCGAACCGGCTGTACGGTCCGGCGATCCGCGATGGCCGGCGCATCGATGCCGCGGCGGCCGGAACGCTCGCCCGCTGGAAGGCGGCAGTGCGCGGCCACTGGAGCGGCGTCAGCCTGCGCTGGCAGGCGCCGCCGCCAGCGGCGGTGCGAAGCGGCGAGCCGGTGACGCTGCAGGTCGCGGCGCAGCTCGATGGCCTGTCACCGGAGGACGTGCGGCTCGAATGCCTGCTGGACGGAGATCCGGGCGCGCCGGCCGAGGGCGGCCGCGCCGTCCACCCGTTCACGGTCAGCGGCCGCGACGAGGCGAGCGGCGCGACGCTGTTCACCGCGCGCTTCGCGCCGCCGGAGCACGGGCTGCATCACTTCCGCGTGCACCTGTACCCCTGGCACGAGCTGCTCAGTCACCCGTTCGAGGTCGGCCTGCGGCTCTGGCTGTAGCCCGCCGCCGCTCCCGGAAGCGGCGCGCCTTTGCGGTATTGCCGCAGCCCTGCATGCTGCACCAGTGGCGCGTGCGGTTGCGCGAGGCATCGAGGAACAGCCAGCCGCAGCCGTCCGGCGGCGGACATTCGCGGACCCGCCCGAGCGGCCCGTGTTCCAGCAGCTCGAGTGCCGCCCAGGCGATCGGTCCGAGCGCGGCGAGCGGCGCGGCCTCGCTCAGCTCCCACTCGCTGCGCAGCCGGTCTCCGGCCGCGGTCAGCCGGCGCCAGGCCAGTGTTTCCTGCAGCACTGCGGCCAATTCGTCGAGCGCCGGCTGCGGCAGCGGCGCGCGCCGCGCCACCGCCGCGAACAGCGCGTGCAGCGCCGCGCGCAGGCGGAGCGCGCGAGCATGGACCTGGCCCGCGGCCGCGGGGCTTGCTGCCGCCAGCCGGTCGAGTGTGGCCTCATCGAACAGCCCGGCCTGGCCGAGCCAGCCGAGCAGGGCGGCGTAATCGTGCAGGTATTCGTCGTCCCGGTCGGGTGGCCAGGCGTGGACCGTGTTGACGAAGTCGAGCGCCGGATGCCCGCCGAGGCGCTTCAATGAAGCGACATGGCGCTTGGCGGTGTTCATGTAACCATCATAGATTAATTGACAGGTTATGGACAGAGGCGTAGTCTAATAACCTGTCAAATACGCTATGGAGGTTGCGAAATGATCGTCCGCGAATGGCGCGGCCGGGTCCGCCCGGGCCGGTTGCAGGAGTACCTCGCCTACCAGCACGAGCAGGGCCTGAACGGCTACGCCGCGACCCCGGGCAACCGCGGTGCGCTGGTGCTGGTCGCAGAGCAGGGCGGGGCCAGCGTCGTCACGGTGCTGTCGTTCTGGGAGTCACGCGCCGCGATCCACGGTTTCGCCGGGGACGACATCGAGGTCGCGCGCTACTACCCGCGCGATGCCGAGCTGCTCACCGAGATGCCGCCTGATGTGCGCCATTACCAGCTGGCCGATGGCGTCGGCGCGGTCGCGGCTGGCGCCGGCTGGCGGGGGAACGGGGCATGACCGCTGCCGCGGCGGATGGTCCAGCTAACGCCGCGCCGATGCTGGAGGGCGGCTGCCTGTGCGGCGCCGTTCGTTACGCCGCCGCGGCCGCGCCGCGACACGAGTGTTTCTGCCACTGTGAATCCTGCCGGCGGGCGAGCGGCGCGCCATTCGTCGCCTGGTTCTGCGTGCCGCGGGCAGCGCTGCGCTTCGTCCGCGGTGCGCCGGCCCGGTTCCGCTCGAGCGAGCGGGCCGAGCGCGGCTTCTGCGCCGCCTGCGGCACGACGCTGACGTTCGAGGAGGACGGCAGCCAGTGGATCGACCTGACCGCCGCCAGCCTCGATCAACCGGCGCTCGCGCCGCCGCGCGCGCACCTGTTCGTCCGCAGCCGGCTGCCGTGGGTCGTGCCGGGCGACGGCCTGCCGGAGTTCGCGACCTGGCCGCCGCGCCAGGAACGGATCCGCAAGGCCCGAGGAACCCTCCAGTGGGCCGGCGACCTGGAGTCGATGCGTCGCGACCGCTGATGTGACCCATGGTCCTGGTCGACACGTCGGTCTGGATCGACTATTGCAACGGCGTGCGCACCGGGCAGTCCGATCGTCTCGATGAACTGTTGCAGGGATTCGCCCGGGACGCGGACTATCGGCGCGCCCGCGGGGTGACGATACGCAAGACGATCGATGTCGCCATCGGCACCCTGCGCTCACTCGTATGAGAGGGTGCGTCGCCGGGCGACGATGGGCCCGGTGACCTTGATGGATTCCGGGAAGCGCCCGCCGCAGCCGGACCGGGCCTCAGCCGGCCCGCCCGGCCCGCTGCAGCCGCGCGCGCAGTTCCGCGGCCAGTGCGCCGCCGGCGGTGCCCGGCATCATGCGCCAGCGCCAGTTGCCGTCGCTGGTCGCCGGGCGGTTCATCCGCGCGGCCGAGCCGAGTGCGAGGCAGTCCTGCATCGGCAGCATCGCCAGACGCGCGATGGAGCCGAGCGCGAGGTCCACGAGGGGCCAGGGCATCGGCTCACGGAAATCCCCGGTCACGGTGGCGACGCGCGCGCGCGTCGCTTCATCGACATCGCCCCACCAGCCGATGGTCGTGTTGTTGTCGTGCGTGCCGGTGTAGACGACGCTGTCCTCCTCGTGGGCGGCCGGCAGGTGCGGGTTGTCCGGCAGCCCGTCGAAGGCGAACTGCAGCACCCGCATGCCGGGCAGCCCGAAGGCGCGGCGCAGCGCCGTGACCTCCGGCGTGATCACGCCGAGATCCTCGGCGACCAGCCCGGGGCAGAGCGGTTCGCGTTCGAGGCGGGCGAGCAGTTCGTGGCCCGGCGCCGGATACCAGGCGCCGGCTGCGGCACTCGGCGCATCCGCGGGGATTGCCCAGAACGCATCGAGCCCGCGGAAGTGATCGATGCGCACGACGTCGAAGCGCTCCCCATCGGTGCGCAGCCGCGCCGCCCACCAGTCCAGCAGCTCCGCGCGCGCCGCATCCCAGGCGTAGACCGGCGTGTTCCACAGCTGGCCGTCGGCGCTGAATGCATCGGGCGGCACGCCGCTGACGCGCCGCGGCCGGCCGTCGGCGCCGAGGTCGAAGAGCGACCGGCCGGCCCAGACCTCGGCGCTGTCGTGCGCCGGATAGACTGGCAGGTCGCCGAACAGCAGGACGCCGCGCGCGTGGGCGTGTGCCCGCAGTGCCGACCACTGCCGCGCGAACAGGAACTGGGCGAAGGTGTGCGCGCCGATCGGGTCGGCGAGCCCGCGGCGCGCCCGGGAGAGCGCGGCGGCGTCGCGGTCGCGCAGCTCCACCGGCCAGGCGGTCCACGCCGCGCGGCCATGCTGCTCGCGCAGCGCCATGAACAGCGCGAAATCATCCAGCCAGCCGCGCTCGCGTTCGCGGAACGCCTCGAATTCGCCGATCATCCCGGCCGGCCGCCGGTTGCGGAACGCCACCCAGGCCCGGCGCCAGGCCTGCTCGCGGCTGACGCTGATCCCGGCCGGCACCAGGCCATCGGCGACCAGCAGTTCCGCGCTGATCAGTGCCGGGTCGCCGGCGGCGATCGAGTGCGTCTGGTACGGCGAGCGGCTGGCGTTGACCGGACCGAGCGGCAGCACCTGCCAGACGCTGAAGCCCGCGGCAGCGAGGAAATCGACGAAGGCGTGCGCAGGCGGTCCGAGGTCGCCGTGGTCGGCCGGGCCCGGCAGCGAAGTCGGGTGCAGCAGTACGCCGGCACGGCGGCGCGCCAGCAGTTCGGCGGGCCGCAGCGTGCTGGAATCACTCACCGGTTCAACTGCCGGGCCGCATCGTGCCGCCCGCGGCGGGATGGCCATGGCCATGCGTAAAGGTTTGCTCGAGTTCGGCTGGGACCGCGACTCCGAGCAGCCGATAGAGGCCCGCGAGCTGCCGGCGATAGAGCTGCTCGAAGGCGGCGACCGCTTCGGCTGGATTGTAAGTCCCGGGCCACCAGAACCAGTCGGATCCCTCGCAGACAGCCAGTTGCCGCAACAGGGCCGGGGAGGGATCACTGCCGGCATGCTGGTCGAAGGCGCGCTTCGCCTGCACGAGCAGGTCCCAGGCGCGGTTCTTGTCGGGGTCACCAATCCAGGTTGCGAGGTCGCCGTGCACCCAGCTGCCGGCGACGAGGCGCGGCAGCACTCTGGGTCGCAGCTCCGGATCCCGCAGGCAGTGCGACGGGGTCGTCATTCGCAGCGTCGGATGCGCACCCAGTGCGCGATAGAGCGCCGACAGGAAGTAGTAGCCGTTGGCCGGGTAATGGTCCCAGGGATTCTCGCCGTCGAGTGCAATCGTGACGACGCGTCCCGGTGCGGCCGGCTCCGCGGCGATGCGCTCCAGGCGCTCGACCAGGTCAGCGGCCGCGTCATCACCGTGCCAGCTCTGGTAGACGAACCCGATCCGGTCGGACAGCTGGTCATCGCGGAAGAAGATCCACGGTCCGCCTGGTTTCAGCTGATAAGGCCGATGCAGGCTGTCGGAGGACTCCGGTGGCGGTTGCAGGCTGTTGTGCAGTACGCGCTGGCCGGTGGCCACCCAGCCGAGGCCGGATTCCCCGATCAGTGCGACACTGTGCTCGCAGACCGCACCCTCCGAGGGCCAGCAGCCGGCCGGAATCCGGCCGAAGTACTGCCGGAAAGTGGTGAGACCGGCCGCGAGGTGCCAGCGCGCCCTGCTCTCGCCGCCTGGATATTGATGGGCCCGCGGCAGTGGAGCGTGCGGCTGGGTCTCCCGGCCAGCAGACAGGTCGAGCAGCAAAGGGAGGATCGGATGTCCCCAGGGGTTGAGCGACAGTTCGACCTGTCCCCGCCCGGCCAGCGTCGCAAACCGTGTGCGCAGGCCACCGATGAGCTCCAGCACGATGCCGAGGAGCTCGCGGCGGTCCGCGGGACTGAAATTGCGGCCCTGCTCGAGCAGGCGTTGTACCCGCGGATCCTCACGCCGCAGCGTTTCGCCGAGCCAGGCGAGGTGATACCAGGTCACGAGGTCGAGCACGGCGCTGTCTTCAGGCTGCGGCGCGCCGTCCGCGAGCGTTGCCCGCGCGATCTCGACCAGTTCGCGGAACAGTGGGAAGCGTCCGACCTGGTGCGTCTCGTTGGCCTGCAGGCAGGCGCCGAGCAAGGCCCGGCGCGCCGCAGGATCCCCGACCAGCGTCGGGCCCGCGAGCGCGTCGAGCAGCGGCTCGCCGATCGCCGCACCGGACTCCTGGTGGATGCGCAGGCGCACGGTGAGATCGGCGAGCTGGTCGAGCAGTATCGGCGAGAAGTTGACGACCGCGGCGACGCGCGGGTGGCGTTCCAGGTGCGCCGCCATGTCGCTGTAGTCCTTGAGTGCGTGCAGGAAGGTCCACGGCCGGTGGAAGGCGCGCGATTCCGGATCCCGGTAATCGGGCTGGTGCATGTGCCAGAGCAGCACGACGCGCAGTTCGTTCGACATGGTTCGCTCGGCCGGAGTGTCGCCGGGGCCGGCAGGATATACTGCGCGAGGTTACCGCAGATCGGGGATCCTGACCGCACCTGCCCCGGGGAGAGCCGTGGCCGTGCGCCATCCGTGTGACCTGGCCCTGTTGCCGCCGTCGGAGCTTGCCGAATTCAATGCCGGCCGGCTGCGCCGTGCGCACCGCCTGCTCGGTGCCCACGTGCTCGATCAGGCCGGTGTTGCCGGCACGCGCTTTGCGGTCTGGGCGCCGGATGCCGGCCGGGTGGCCGTGGCCGGGGATTTCAATGGCTGGGATGCGGGCGCCCATCCGCTCGCACCGGTCGGCAGCTCGGGCGTCTGGGCGACGTTCGTGCCCGGTGCCGGCGATGGCCAGCACTACAAGTACGCGCTGCAGCGGCGCGATGGTGCTGCCATCGGCCTGAAGGCCGATCCCTATGCGCGTCGTGTCGAACTGCGCCCGGGCACGGCCAGCGTGATCACTGCGCCGTCGCGCTTCCAGTGGTCCGATGCCGCCTGGCTGCGCGACCGGCCCGACTGGCGGCATGCGCCGCTGTCGATCTACGAAATGCATGCCGGTTCCTGGCGCCGCGACGGTGCGGGCCGCCCGCTCGGCTGGCGGGCCCTGGCCGAGGAACTGCTGCCCTGGCTGCAGCAGACCGGGTTCACGCACGTCGAGCTGCTGCCCGTCACCGAGCATCCGCTCGACGAATCCTGGGGCTACCAGTGCACCGGCTATTTCGCGCCGACGCGCCGTCATGGCGAGCCGGACGACCTGCGCTGGTTCATCGACCGGATGCACAGTGCCGGCATCGGCGTCATTCTCGACTGGGTGCCCGGGCATTTCCCGCGTGACGAGCACGCGCTCGCCCGCTATGACGGCACGGCGCTGTACGAACACGAGGAGCCGCGTCGCGCCGAGGCGCCGGAGTGGGGAACACTGAAGTTCAACTTCGGGCGCCACGAAGTGCAGAGCTTCCTGATCTCGAGCGCGATCCACTGGCTCGAGGACTTCCACGCGGATGGCCTGCGCGTGGACGCTGTTGCCTCGATGCTCTACCTCGACTATGGCCGTCGCGATGGCGACTGGATTCCGAACGTGCATGGCGGGCGCGAGGACCTCGAGGCGATCGCCTTCCTGCGGGAGCTGAACATCGCCACGCACGCCGAATGCCCGGGCACGGTGACGATTGCCGAGGAATCCACCGACTGGGCTGGTGTCAGCCGGCCGGTGTGGCTCGGCGGCCTCGGTTTCTCGATGAAGTGGGACATGGGCTGGATGCACGACACGCTCGACTACCTGCGGCACGACCCGGTACATCGCCGCCACCACCACGACCGGCTGACCTTCGGCATGCTGTATGCGCACAGCGAGAACTTCGTGCTGCCGCTGTCGCACGACGAGGTCGTGCACGGCAAGGGCTCGCTGTACGCGCGCATGCCCGGCGACGACTGGCAGAAGCACGCGAATCTGCGGCTGCTGTATGCCTGGCAGTTCACCCATCCGGGCAAGAAGCTGCTGTTCATGGGCGGGGAGATCGCCGCGCGCGGCGAATGGGCGGCCGACCGCGCGCTCGACCTGGCGCGGGCCGGCGAGCCGCTGCCCGCCGGTCTGCTGCGGCTGGTCGGTGACCTGAACCGCCTGTACCGCGGGCGCCGCGCGCTGCATGGCGCCGATTTCGAGTCGCGCGGTTTCGAATGGCTCGACTGCCACGACGCCGACAACTCGGTGCTCGCCTTGCTGCGCCGCGACGGTGACGACGAGCTGGTCGTGGTGCTGAACTTCACGCCGGTGCCGCGCCACGGCTATCGCGTCGGCGTGCCGGGTGCCGGGCACTATCGGGAGCTGCTGAACACTGATGCCGCCGGCTATGGCGGCAGCAATACCGGCAATGGTGGCGGCGTCGACAGCGAGCCGCTGCCGTGGATGGGTCGCCCGCATTCGCTGCGACTGACGCTGCCGCCGCTCGGAGCACTGGTGCTGTCGCGATGAGGATCCTGTTCGCGACCACCGAGTTCGAGGGGCTGGTCAAGGTCGGCGGCCTCGCCGACTTCGCGGCCGGCCTCGGCCATGCGCTGGCGCGCGCGGGGGAGCAGCTGCGTGTGCTGCTGCCGTATTTCGGCAGCGTCCAGGGCGCCGGCGAGGCGCCAGTGATCGCCGAGCTGCCCGGCGGCGGCTGCCTGCGCGAACTGCGGCCGCGGCCGCGCGGGCTGCGCATCTGGCTGGTCGACCAACCGCACTGGCGCGCCCGCGCGGGCAACCCGTATACGGCTCCGGATGGTCGTGGCTGGCCGGACGATGGTCCGGCGTTCTCGGCCTTCTCGCGGCTGGCGGCGCAGCTGGCCGGCGACCGCCTCGGCCTCGGCTGGCGCGCCGATGTCGTGCACGCCAACGACTGGCCGACTGCGCTGGTGCCGGTCTGGCTGATGCTGGAGCGGGTGCCGGTCGCCTCGGTGTTCACGATCCACAACCTGGCCTACCAGGGTCTGTTCCCGGCCAGCAGCGGTGCCGGGTTCGGCCTGCCGCCGTGGCTGTTCCACCCGGAGGCCCTCGAGTACTGGGGCCAGTGGTCGTTCCTGAAGGGCGGCCTGGTGTTCGCCGATCGGCTGACGACCGTGAGCCCGTCCTACGCGGCGGAAATCCGGACGCCGGCCTTCGGCGAGGGCCTCGATGGCGTGCTGCGCGCACGCGGGCCGGACCTCGAAGGCATCGTCAACGGCATCGAGGAGGATGCCTGGAATCCGGCGCGCGACCCGGCGCTGCCGGCGCATTTCAGCGCCGCGCGCCCGGCCGGGCGGACGCAGTGTGTACGCTCATTGCGCGCCGAACTCGGCCTGACCGTCGCTGACGACGTTCCGCTCGCGGCGTTCGTCGGCCGCGTGCAGCCGCAGAAGGGCATCGCCGAACTGCTGGCGGCGCTGCCGCAGCTCCTGGAGCTGCCGCTCGCGGTCGCAGTGCTCGGCTCCGGCGACGCCACGCTCGAGGCCGGGCTGCGCGCCGCGGCGGCGCGCTACCCGGGCCGCTGCAGCGTCACGCTGCGCTACGACGACGGCCTCGGCCGGCGCCTGTGCGCCGGCTCGGACCTGCTGCTGATGCCGTCGCGCTTCGAGCCCTGCGGGCTGACCCAGCTCTACGCGATGCGCTACGGCTGCATCCCGGTCGCGCATGCGGTCGGCGGCCTGCGCGACACGATCACCGACGCGACACCGGCGGCGCTGGGCGACGGCAGCGCGACCGGCGTCCTGTATGGTTCAGGCACCGCAGCCGGCCTGGTTGGAGCGGTGCGCCGCGCGCTTTCGCTGCGCGCCGATCCGGAGCGCTGGCAGCGGCTGCAGCAGGCCGGTATGCGCGGCCATCACGGCTGGGGGCCCGGCGCGGCCGCTTACCAGCGCATCTACGACACGGCCCGGGAAAAGGGGACAGTCCCCTTTTTCATCTGAAAAAGGGGACTGTCCCCTTTTCCGTTGACGGACTTCTCTTGGACTGGTACCTTTATATGCAAAGGTACCTGACGGAAGCATTGTGGCTGCCGAATCGAAACTCGCTCCGATCCGCAAGGGACTGCTGGAATTCCTGGTCCTCAGGATTGTTGGTGGGCACAGCGTCTACGTGCCCGACATCCTGCGGCGTCTGGCGGGCACTGAATTCGCGACCCAGGAGGGCACGCTATATCCGCTGCTCAGCAAGCTGCGCCGGGAGGACCTGGTCAGCTACCAGTGGCAGGAATCCGATGCCGGGCCGCCGCGCAAGTACTATCGGCTGACCGACGCCGGCAAGGCCCAGCTGGCCGCGCTCGACGAGTACTGGGACCGCATCAACCGCACTGTCGCTACCATCGGGAGCTGAACCATGCACCGCATCGCCGTGACCGCCAGCCTTCATGGCGTGACCATCCAGTTCGAACAGGCGGCCTACGACCGGCTCGAGGCCTACCTGGCCGAGGCCCGGGGCGCGCTGGCCGGCAATCCCGACCGGGACGAGATCCTCACCGACCTCGAGCAGGCGATTGCCGAGCAGTGCAAGCGCCGGATGCGGCTCGACGCGGTGCGGGTCACGCTGCGCGAGCTGGAACCTGCGCTCGCGGAAATCGGCTCGGTCGAGGATGCCAGCGGCGCCATGCCAGCGGCGCTGGCCGCGGCCCCCCGCCGGCTGGAGCAGGTCAGCGAGGGCGCGCTGCTCGGCGGCATCTGCCAGGGCATCGCCCGCTATTTCCAGGCCGACGTGACCCTGGTGCGGGTCATCGCGTTGCTGCTGCTGCTGCTCTCCGGCGGCGTCGTCAT
>SCUD01000115.1 GCA_004297335.1 Gammaproteobacteria bacterium | reverse complement strand
TCGCAGGCGGCCGCCGGCTGATTCCGGTTCCGGTCAGCGCTGTTCCAGCGGCCGGTAATCGCGCCGGGTCGCACCGAGATAGAGCTGGCGCGGGCGGCCGATCTTCATCGCCGGGTCGGCGATCATCTCCTGCCAGTGGGCGACCCAGCCGACCGTGCGGGCGATCGCGAACATCACCGTGAACATCGACTGCGGGATGCCGAGCGCGCGATAGATGATGCCCGAGTAGAAATCGACGTTCGGGTACAGCTTGCGGCTGACGAAGTACTCGTCCTGCAGCGCGATCTCCTCGAGCTTGAGCGCCAGCTCGAACATCGGGTTGTCGGAATGGCCGAGCCGCTCGAGCACCTGGTGGCACATCGCGCGGATGATCTTCGCCCGCGGGTCGAAGTTCTTGTAGACGCGATGGCCGAAGCCCATCAGCCGCACGCCGCCCTTGCGGTCCTTGACGCGGTCGAGGAACGCCGGCACCTGGCTGACGTCGCCGATGGCCTCCAGCATCTCCAGCACCGCCTCGTTGGCGCCGCCGTGCGCCGGGCCCCACAGCGCCGAAACGCCGGCCGAGATCGCCGCGTACGGGTTGCAGCCGGTGCTGCCCGCCAGCCGCACCGTCGAGGTGCTGGCGTTCTGCTCGTGGTCCGCGTGCAGGATGAACAGCAGGTCCAGCGCCTGCGCATGCAGCGGGTCCGGGTGATAGGCGTCGCAGGGCACCGCAAAGAACATGTGCAGCAGGTTGCTGCAGTAGTCGAGATCGTTGCGCGGATAGACGAAGGGCTGGCCAAGCGCGTGCTTGTAGGCGGCGGCCGCGATCGTCGGGATCTTGGCGATGATGCGGTGCGCGAAGATCTCGCGGTGGTGCTCGTCGTAGATGTTGGTCGTGTCGTGGTAGAAGGCCGACATCGAGGCAACGATCGCCGCCACCATCGCCATCGGATGGGCGTCGTGATGGAAGCCGCCGTAGAGCCGCAGCAGCGACTCGTTCAGCATCGTGTGCTCGCCGATCGAACGCGTGAACGAGGCCAGCTCGCCGGCGACCGGCAGCTCGCCCTTCAGCAGCAGGTAGGCAACCTCGAGGAAACTGCTGTGCTCGGCCAGCTGCTCGATCGGATAGCCGCGGTAGAGCAGCATGCCGGCGTCACCGTCGATGTAGGTGATCCGGCTCGCGGTCGCCGCGGTGGCCATGAACCCCGGATCGTAGGTAAACAGGCCATGGTCGCGCCCCACGGCACCGATATCGAGCACCGCCGGCCCCAGGGTGCCGGCGTGCGCCTCGAGCTCGCTCGCCTGTCCCGTCTCCAGGTTGGTCAGCTGGTATCGCTTGTCGCCCGTCTTGTTCATTGCCGCCACAGTTCTTCCAGCCCTTGTCGGTGTTAACCTTCGGAGACTGTCATGATGAACTTCCGGAATCAAGGCGGAATTGCCGAGATCGCGCTGTACGTCCACTTGCCATGGTGCGTCCGCAAGTGCCCCTACTGCGACTTCAACTCCCATCCGGCACCGGCAGCCCTGCCGGAGACCGAGTACGTGGCTGCCCTGCTCGCGGATCTGGAGGCCGATCTCGACCTCGTGGCCGGACGCCGGGTCTCCAGCCTCTTTCTCGGCGGCGGCACGCCGAGCCTGTTCAGTCCGGACACGATCCGGGCGCTGCTGGAGGGCATCGCCGGGCGGATCGAGCTCGCGGCGGACGCTGAGATCACACTGGAGGCGAACCCCGGGACAGTCGAGCACGGTCGCTTCGCCGTATATGCACGGGCCGGCATCAACCGGGTTTCACTGGGCGCGCAGTCCTTCGACGCCGGCCAGCTCCGGGCCCTCGGCCGGATCCACGGGCCCGCGGAGACGATCGCCGCCGTGGCGGAGCTGCGTACGGCCGGCATTGCCAACTTCAACCTGGACCTGCTCTGCGCGCTGCCGGGGCAGACCACGGCCGGCGCCGTCGCCGACGTCACTGCGGCGCTCGCGCTCGGACCCGCGCACCTGTCCCATTACCAGCTGACGCTCGAGCCCGGAACGGCGCTTCACCGGCGACCGCCGGCCCTGCCCGACGACGAGGCCGCCTGGGACATCCAGGAGGCCTGCCACCAGGCACTCACCGCCGCCGGCCTGGTCCAGTACGAAGTCTCTGCCTGGGCACGACCGGGGCTGGAGTGCCGCCACAACCTGAACTACTGGCGTTTCGGCGACTACCTCGGCATCGGTGCCGGTGCCCACGGCAAGATCACCACCCGCGCCGGGGTCATCCGCACCGAGCGCCCGTCCGCACCGCTCGAATTCATGCGCCGGGCCCCGGCGGGCGACAGTTCCGGGCGGCGGATCGTGCCGCAGCGCGAGCTGCCCTTCGAATTCATGCTGAATGCGCTGCGCCTGCGCGCCGGGTTCACGCTGCCAGAATTCGAACAGGCTACCGGGCTGTCGGGGAACACTGTCGTGGCCCGCCTGGAACAGCTGGGTGGGCGCGGCCTGATGGCCCAAACCGCGCAGGGCTGGCGTCCGACCGCGCTCGGGTTCCGGTTCCTGAACGATCTGCAGGCGGCATTTCTGTGACCGGCACGCGTACCGTTGTTCACAGCCGCGTCAGTCCCGGTTACAGACCGGCACTTCCCGCATATTGTTACCGACCTGCCTTAAGTGACAACATGTAACTCATTGTATGGACTGGCAATAACAGGCTGGTCAAAAAATGTTCAAATTGGCGGATTGGCACATTCGGCCGATATTCGGACCATCGGCTTCTGGTTCCTCCACAGAGTTATCCACAGCATTTGTGGATTAAGGAAAAAACCCCGCAGATTCGAGCACTTGCAGGTTCGGCCCGCAGCAACGCCCCGCCTTGCACCAAACCGCCTTGCCCGCCCGCAGCCAAGCGGCTAGACTGCGCGCCCTTTCGTCGGGCCGCGCCGGGATCGCGTCATGAAAGAAGGCCTCCATCCAAAGTACGCGGACATCACCGTGACCTGCACCTGCGGGAACACGTTTGCCACGCGTTCGACACTCGGCGAGAACCTCGACGTCGAGGTCTGCTCCAACTGTCATCCGTTCTACACGGGCAAGCAGAAGATCGTGGACTCCGGCGGGCGCGTCGATCGCTTCCGCAAGAAGTACGGCCTGAAGTAACCGGGCCGCGCCTCCGGGATCCGCGCTTCACCGACGCGGAGAGACCCATGTTCCAGCTCCTGCGAATGCTCGCGCTCATCGCCACCGTGGCGCTGGCGCCGGGCTGTGCCACCAACCCCGTCTCCGGCCGCAGCCAGGCCGTGCTGATGTCGGAAGCAAGCGAGATCCGCACCGGCCAGCAGCTGCACGTCCAGATCACCCAGATGATGGGCGTCTACGACGACCTCGAGCTGCAGGACTACGTGCAGAAGCTCGGCGAGCAGCTCGCGGCCGTGAGCCACCGGCCGAAGCTCGAGTGGAAATTCACGGTCGTCGACACGGACGACGTCAATGCCTTCGCGACCCCCGGCGGCTACGTGTACATCTCGCGTGGCATCCTGCCCTACCTGCAGAGCGAGGCCGAGCTCGCCGCCGTGCTCGGCCACGAGATCGGGCACATCACCGCCCGCCACGCCGTCCAGCAGCAGAGCCGCGCGGCGCTCGCCGGCATTGCCAGCGCGGCCGCGGCGATCTTCACCGGCCAGCAGGCGCTCGGTGACCTGACCAGCATCGTCGGCTCGGCAATCGTCAGCGGCTACGGCCGTGAGGCCGAGCTCGAGGCCGATCGCCTCGGCGCCGAGTACCTGGCGAAGACCGCCTACGACCCGGACGCGATCATCCGCGTCGTCGCCTCGCTGAAGGACCAGGAACTGTTCGAGCGCGAGCGCGCACGACTCGAGCAGCGCGAGCCGCACATCTACCACGGTGTCTTCGCAACCCACCCCGACAACGACACGCGCCTGCGCGAGGCGGTCGCGGCCGCTGGCCGGGTCGAGGCGCAGGCCGGCGGCAGCTCGATCAACGAGGCGGCCTTCCTGCAGGCTATCGATGGGCTGGCGGTGGGCTCGAGCCGGCGCCAGGGCATGGTGCGGGACAACCGCTTCTACCACGCCGACCTGCAGTTCACGCTGGCCTTCCCGACCGGCTGGAAAATCCAGAACGAGCCGCAGCAGATCCTCGCCAGTGCCCCGGGCCGCGAGCACATGATGCAGGTGACCGCACAGGCCCCTCCGGCCGGCGTCGCCGATCCGCGCCAGTTCGCGCTGCGCGGCCTCGCCAACCGGCGGCTCGAGCGCTCGCAGACGCTCAGCATCAACGGCCTGGATGCGTTCACGGCCGTCGTGCGTGGCGACGCCTCGCCCTATGGCAGCAACCGCAGCGTCCGCTACGTGATCATCCACCACGCGAACCTGATGTGGATCCTCAAGGGTGCGAGCCGCTCGGGCGATGCGACGCCGGAGGGCGATCGCCTGTTCCTGTCGGCGGCCCAGACCTTCCGTCCGCTGCGCTCCAACGAGTTTGCGCTCGCCGAGCCGCACCGCCTGAAACTCGTCAAGGCGGCGCCCGGGATGACCTATGAAGGGCTGGCGCAGCAGGCGGCGCTGGCGAAGTATCCCGTCCAGCAACTGCGGCTGTTCAACCGCCAGTACCCCGCCGGCCAGCCCGAAACCGGCCGCACGCTCAAGACCGTGCAGTAGCCAGGTACTCCGGCAGCCGGCCGCCGAGCGCGGCCAGCGCCTGGCCACGGTGACTCAGGCGGTTCTTTTCCGCCGCCGTCAGCTCCGCCGCCGTGCGCCCGTCCGCCACGCCGATGAACAATGGGTCATAGCCGAAGCCACCGGCCCCGCGTGGCACCGTCGCGATCCAACCCTCCCAGGCACCCTCGGCAATGAGCGGTGCCGGATCGCCAGCATCGCGGACACAGGCGAGCACACAGCGGAAGCGCGCGCTGCGCCGCTCCGGTGGCACCTCCGCGAGTTCCGCGAGCAACTTCTGGTTGTTGTCGGCCGCCGAGGCCGCCGGGCCGGAATAGCGGGCCGAGTGCACTCCGGGCCGGCCACCGAGGGCGTCGACCTCGAGCCCGGAGTCGTCGGCGATCGCCGGCAACCCGCTCGCGGCCGCGGCATGCCGGGCCTTGATCAGCGCGTTGGCGCGGAAATCGTCCCCGTCCTCGAGCGGGGCGGCGATGCCGAGTTCGTCCTGGGAAACGACTTCGCAACCATGACCCGCGAGCAGCGCGCGCAGTTCCGCGAGCTTGCCGGGATTGCTGCTGGCGAGGACGATCCGCCTCATCCGCCGCGGGCAGCGCGCTGCAGCGCGCACAGGCGCGTGATGCCCGCGGCCGCGAGATCGAGCAGCGCATCGAGCTCTTCGCGCCGGAAGGCATGACCCTCGGCCGTGCCCTGCACCTCAATGAAGGCGCCACCGGAGTTCATCACCACGTTCATGTCGGTCTCGGCATCGACGTCCTCGGCATAGTCGAGGTCGAGCACCGGCCTGCCGGAGACGATGCCGACCGAGACCGCGGCCACCTGCCCGTGCAGCGGATTGCGCTCGAGCTTGCGCTGCTTCTGCAGCGCGTCCACCGCATCGGCCAGCGCGAGGAAGCCGCCGGTGATCGCCGCGGTGCGCGTGCCGCCGTCGGCCTGCAGCACGTCGCAGTCGATCGTGATGGTGCGCTCCCCGAGCGCACCGAGGTCCATGCAGGCCCGCAGCGAGCGGCCGATCAGGCGCTGGATCTCCTGCGTGCGCCCGGCCTGGCGCCCGCGCGCCGCCTCGCGCGCCGTGCGCGTGTGCGTGGCCCGCGGCAGCATGCCGTACTCGGCCGTCAGCCAGCCGCGGCCGCTGTTGCGCAGGAAATGCGGCACGCCCTGCTCGACGCTGGCCGTGCACAGCACGCGCGTGCCGCCGAACTCGGCCAGCACCGAGCCCTCGGCGTGCGCCGTGAAGCCACGCGTGAAGCGCACCGGACGCAGTTCATCCGCCGCCCGGCCGTTGCGTCGCCCGGTTGCCATGTTGTTCATGCCCGCCAGCGCAGCACGGCCGCCGACACGTTGTCGCTGTGCGGAGCGCCGGCGGCGACCGCGCCGTCGGCCAGCGCGAGCAGGGCCTCGCGACAACCGCCTGCGCCCGCCTTCCAGTGGGCGGCAATGACGGGATCGCGCAGATGGGCCCAGACGCCATCGGTGCAGACCAGCATCACGTCGTCGTCCGCGAGCGCGATGCGCCCGGACATCGACATCTCCGGCAGTGCCGGCTCGCCGCCCAGGCAGCAATCCACGTAGTTGCGCAGCGGATGCCCGTGTACCTCGTCCTCGCCGATCGAGCCCTCGCGCAGCAGCTGTTCGACATGACTGTGGTCGCGAGTGCGCGCCAGCACGGCGCCGTCCCGCAGGTGATAGATGCGGCTGTCGCCGATATGGGCCCACCAGGCCTCGCTGCGCTGCACCAGGCAGACCGCGCAGGTTGCCCGTGGTCGCAGGTCGAGCGGCAAGCCGGCGCCGAGCGCAACGACCGCCGCATGCGCGCGGCCAAGCCCCCGGTGCAGGAAGCCGATGGGATCGAACAGCGGCTTCGGTACGCTGGCGAACAGCTCGAGCAACACCTTGCAACCGGCCTCCGCGGCGCGGGCCCCGTCCACATGCCCACCCATGCCATCCATGACGATGAGCAGCACGGCGCCGCTGCCGGCGGACACTGCGACCCGGTCCTGGTTGTCCTCCCGATCGCCGACCAGGCTGACGTCTGCGAACTCGATCTGCACTCCCATCCCCCGCGCCGGCCTCGCCGGCCGGTCTGTTAGACTGCCGCGCAGCTTACAACACCGGGGCGCGGCTGACCTCCGCGGAAACGAAACCTGATGATCCGGAGCATGACGGGCTTTGCCCGCGCGGAGCGGGCGACGCCGGCCGGGGTCCTCACCTGGGAACTGCGCGGCGTCAACCACCGTTACCTGGAAGCCAGCCTGCGGCTGCCCGAGGAGCTGCGGGCCGCCGAATCCACCTTCCGCCAGGCTATCGCCACCGTCGCGCGCCGCGGCAAGATCGATGCGACGCTCACTCTGCGCCCGACGGCCGGCACCACGCGCGAGCTCAGTCTCGACGAACCCTTGCTCGACCGGCTCATCGAGGCGGCCAGCCAGCTGCAGCGGCGGCTCGGCCCGGCTGGCCACGTGGACGCGGTGGACCTGCTGCGCTGGCCCGGCGTCGTCACTGAACCCGCCCGCGATCCCGGCCCGCTGCTCGCTGCGGCCCGGCAGCTGCTCGATGAGGCGCTCACCGGCTTCGCCACCTCGCGCGCGGCCGAGGGCACGCGCATCGCCGGGATGCTGGCGAGCCGCGCGGCGACGCTGCTGCAGCTCGTCGAGACCGTGGTGGCGCGGCTGCCGGAAGTGCAGGCCCGCATCCGGGCCCGGCTCCAGGAGCGGCTGACCCAGCTCGGCAGCGAGGTCAATCCGGAGCGCATCGAGCAGGAGATCGCGATCCTGCTGCAGAAGATGGACGTTGCCGAGGAACTTGACCGGCTGCGCAGCCATGTCACCGAGCTGCACGATGCCATCGCCTCCGGCGAGGCGGTCGGGCGCAAGCTCGACTTCCTGATGCAGGAGTTCAACCGCGAGGCCAATACGCTGTCGTCGAAGTCGCAGGACATCGAGACCACCCGCGCCGCGGTCGAGATCAAGGTGCTGGTGGAGCAGATGCGCGAGCAGGTGCAGAACGTGGAGTAGCATCTTGCCGGGCGTAGGCTGCGACCACCAACCCAGCGGTCAGTTCGCCAGCCATTCCGCCACAGGCTGGCTCAGGAATTCTTCCACCGATATACCGTCACCGCCCAGCAGGAGCGTGCGGCGCACCTTGAACGCCGCCGCAAAGGCCGCCGTACCGGAGTGAGCCTGCGGCGCCCGGCCGCTCTTCACTTCTATGGCCGTCAGCCTGGAATGGGCCTTCACGACGAAGTCGACTTCCTCGCCTCGCTCCCGCCAGTAGTAGAGTTCGCACTCTCCGGTAGCCGCGGCGTTGGCGAGATGGGCGCCGACCGCCGACTCAATGATCCGGCCGCGGAATTCCCGGTCCGCACGCGCCTCCGCCGGACTGATCCCGGTGATGACCGTCATCAGCGCAGTATTCAGCACCTGCAGCTTGGGGCTTGATCCCCGGCTACGCGCCGCATCACCCGCGTATTTCGGCAACCCGCAGACCATCCCCGCCCCCGCCAGCAGGTCGAGGTAGTGCGCGAGTGTCGTGGTATTGCCGGCGTCCTGCAGCTGCCCGATCATCCTGGTGTAGGAGAGCACCTGGCCCGAATAGCGGCAGGCAAGTTCAAACAACCGGCGCAGCAGCGCCGGCTTGTCGACCCGGGTCAACAGCAGCACATCGCGGGCGATGGAAGTCTCGATGAGGCTGTCGGCGATGTAGCGCGACCAGCGGGCCGGGTCGCCGACCAGCGGTGCGGCGCCCGGGTAACCTCCGAAGTAAAGATATTGCTCCAGCGACCAGCCGAAGGCCGCGCGCATTTCCGTGAACGACCAGTGCGGCAACCGCAGTGTTTCGAACCGGCCGGCGAGACTTTCCGTCAGGCCTCGAGCAATCAAGAGCGGCGCTGATCCGAGCAGCACCACTTTGAGTGGGCGCTTCTTGCGTGTGTCCTCGTCCCAGAGCCGCTTGACCGACTCCGACCAGGCCGGAATCTTCTGGATCTCATCCAGCACCAGCACGGCACCGGCCTTGCCCGTGGCTTCGAGCCGCGCTGCCTCCCACTGCTGGCCGATCCAATCCGGACCTCGGAGGGTCGGCTCGTCCGCGCTGACGTAGCGAACGGGCAGGCTCAGCTCGCCGGTGACCTGCTGCACCAGGGTAGACTTGCCCACCTGGCGTGGACCGGCCACGACCTGCAGGAACCGGCGCGGCTCGGCGAGCCGCCCGGCGAGGACCAAGCCCTGCGGGCGCTGGTAATCGGTCTTCTTTTTGCTCACGGCGTTGAGTATTTTTACTCAGTGTATTGAGTAGAGCAAGGGGCCGGATCCGGCCCGCGCACCGAAAGCGGGCCGTCTGGACCAAGTGGTCTGTCCAAATTACCAGATCAGCCGCTATGATGACCGGGCTCCCCGGTGTGCCGGCACGGTCACCCATGGGAGGCGGGCCACAGTGAGGATGGCGGATGTCGGCAGAAACCCGGCGCGATTTCCTGGCGATCGCCGCCGCCCTGAGCTTGACCCCGGCGGTGTTCCTGCAGGCCTGCGCGCGGCTGGCGCAGCCAGGAGACGTCGAGGCCGATGACGCGGCGCTGCTCGCCGCCTGCCAGCGCCTGCTGCCGCTCGTGGATGCCCCGGCCGAGCCGTTCCTCGAGGCGGTGCGGCAACTCGATGCGCTCGCGGCGCGGGACCCGCAGGCGGCGCAGGCAATCGCCGCGGGCATCGCGGCGCTGCGGCGGGGCCGGCCCGGGGCGGCACCGGCCGGCGATTTCCTGGCGCTGCTCATCGCCACTGCGATCCCGGTGCTGGTCAATCACCCGGAAATCTGGCGCGTGGCCGGCTACGAGGGCGAGTCGTACTCGCGCGGTGGCTACCTGCTGCGCGGCTTCAACGACCTGGCGTGGCTGCCCGAGCCGCCGGCCGACTCGATGGGCGCGGTCCCGTCCGGCACCGCCACAGGGGCGGACTGATGGGCGACATGCGGTTCGGGCTCGACGACGACGGCGTCGTGGTCATCATTGGCTCCGGCGCCGGCGGCGGCACGCTGGCCAACGAATTGTGCCAGCGCGGCATCCGCTGCGTGCTGCTCGAAGCGGGTCGCCAGTTCACGCTCGCCGATTTCGAGCACGACGAGTTCGCGATGACCCGGAAGTTCATCTGGCCGGATGCACCGGACAACACTTCGCCGCCCCCGCTCGATCGGGAGCGACCGCACGTCTGCAAGGGCGTCGGCGGCACGACACTGCACTGGTCGGGTCTCGCGCTGCGGCTCGAGGCCCACGAACTCGCAGCGCGCCGCAGCTATGGCGCGATCTCCGGCGCGGCGCTGGCGGACTGGCCGATCCCGGCGGATGAGCTCGCCCTCTGGTACGCGCGGGCGGAAGAGAAGATGGGCGTCACCGGCACCGGCGACCGGCCGCTGCTGCCGGGCAACAACAACTTCAAGGTGCTCTACAACGGCGGCCGGCAGCTCGGCTACCGGCACATCAGCACCGGCCGGCTGGCGATCAACAGCCGGCCGCGGGACGGGAGGCCAGCCTGCATCCAGATGGGCTTCTGCCTGCAGGGCTGCCGGATCGGGGCCAAGTGGTCGACGCTGTACACGGAGATTCCACGCGCCGAGGCCACCGGCCGGCTCGAGCTGCGCGCCGATTGCACGGCATTGCAGATCGTCCATGACAACCGCCACCGCGTGAGCGGCGTCCTGTACGCCGACAGCGAGGGCCGGCAGCAGTTGCAGCATGCGCGTGCGGTGTGTGTCGCCGCCAACTCAGTGGAGTCCGCGCGACTGCTGCTCAATTCGGCCAGTGCGGCCTTCCCCGACGGGCTTGCCAACTCCTCCGGCCAGGTCGGACGCAACTACACCTCGCACGTGCACGAGTTCGTGATGGCGGAAATGCCCGCACCGGTGCATTACTACCGAGGTACCGTGCAGGCTGGCCTCGTCGAGGACGAGCGCGGGCACGATCCGCGGCGCGGCTTCGCTGGCGGCTACCTGCTGCAGGCAATCTCCTTCGGGCTGCCGTTCACGGCACTCGCACTGCTGCCGGGCGTCTGGGGTCCCAGGCTCGCGACCCTGGTCGAGAACTACACCCATCTCGCCGGCCTCGTGATCCTCGGCGAGGACCTGCCGCAGTCCGACAACCGCGTGACACTCAGCTCCACCCGCAAGGACCGCTTCGGCCTGCCACTGCCGGGCATCCACCGCCGGACGCATCCCAACGATACGGCGCTGATGCACCACGCCCGGGAACGCGCCACCGCCCTGTACGAGTCACTCGGGGCGCGCCGCAGCTACGTGGCCGGGAGCACGGGTCTGACGCACAACCTCGGCACCAACCGCATGAGCCGCTCGCCCCGGGACGGGGTCGTGAATCCGTGGGGCCAGTGCCACGACATCGCCAACCTGTTCATCAGCGACGGCAGCCAGTTCCCGACCTCCGGCGCCGCCAATCCGACGCTGACAATCGTCGCGCTGGCGATGCGCCAGGCCGGGTACATCGCCGGGCAGATGACCGCGCGGGCGATCTAGGCGAGACTGGGCGCGGCAGCAACACGGCGGAGCGGCATCACAGTGGACAACTACCGGATCGTCAGCGCGGCCCGCAGGCTCGACTCCTGCCACAACATCAGCGACCTGCGGCGCCTGGCGCGACGTCGGCTGCCAGCGCCGATGTTCCACTACCTGGACGGCGGCGCGGATGAAGAGTGGTCGCTGCAGCGCAATACCTCGGCTTTCGACGACTACCAGCTGCTGCCGAACCAGCTGCTCGACCTCAGCCGCATCGAGCTCGGCACGCGCGTGCTCGGCCAGCAGCTGCAGCTGCCGTTCTTCCTCTCGCCCACCGGCATGTCGCGGCTGTTCCACCACGAGGCGGAGCCGGCCGTGGCGCGGGCAGCGCAGCGCTTCGGCACGCTGTACACGCTGTCCACGGTGGGCACGACACGGCTCGAGGACATCGCGGCGCTCGGTCCAGGGCCGTGGATGTTCCAGATCTACATCCTGCGCGACCGGGAGCTGACCCGCGAGTTCGTGCTGCGCTGCAAGGCGGCGGGATACCAGGCGATGTGCCTGACGGTCGATGCGCAGATCGCCGGCAACCGGGAGCGCGACCGCGTCACCGGCATGCTGATGCCGCCGCGCTTCACGCTGCAGAGCCTCGCCAGCTTCGCCGCGCACCCGCGCTGGGCCTTTCACCTGCTGCGGCACCCGCACTTCGCGCTCGCCAATGTCGCGCACCGGAATGACACGCTGGCGCGCTCCTCAATGTCGCTGATCGACTTCATCAACAGCCAGTTCGATCGCACGGTGACCTGGGACGATGTGGCCTGGCTGGTGGAACAATGGGGCGGCCCGTTCGTCATCAAGGGGCTGCAATCTCCGGCAGACGCCCGGCGTGCCGTCGAAGTCGGTGCCAGCGCGATCATGATCTCTAACCACGGCGGCCGGCAGCTCGATGGTGCGCCGGCACCGGTGGACTGCATCGCGCCGATCCGCGATGCCATTGGTGATGCGCTCGAGCTGATCGTGGACGGCGGCATCCGCCGCGGCACGCACGTGCTCAAGGCCCTCGCGCTGGGCGCCAACGCCTGCTCCATCGGCCGCCCCTACCTGTACGGACTGGCGGCCGGGGGCCAGCGCGGCGTCGAGCATGCGCTGGGCCTGCTGCGGGCCGAGCTCGAGCGGGACATGGCCCTGCTCGGTTGCCGCAGCGTTACGGAGATCAGCCGGACCCGGGTCCGAGAGCTGCGCTACCTGCCGGCCTGTCCGTAGCCCCCGGGTTCGACTGGCCGCACGCCGCTGGCGCCGCGCTTGTTGCAAGGACGCCACACCACGAAAGACTTGCAAAATTGGACAGACCACTTTATAAATTAGTGGCCAGTCAGCTGGCCCAAAATGCCCGGCCGTGACGGTCATCGGACCGGTGGGCGGCCGGAATCCAGATGCCTTCAGGAGGTTACGCAATGAGTGATCGCAATCGGCTGCCCGCAGGCGCGGCTGTGCTGGCGTCCGTGGTCGGCGCACTGGCCGGGCCGGCGGCCCTGGCACAGCAGGGCGCGGGAGTACTCGAGGAGATCGTGGTCACCGCGCAAAAGCGCGCCGAGGATCTGCAAACGGTGCCGATCGCCGTGACCGCGCTGTCCGGCGGTGACCTGGCAGCCAACGGCATCGTCAACCTGCAGCAGATCAGGGGCTTCGTCCCGAACTTCACGCTCGACGAGGCTCTCGGCAGCGTGACCACGCCGAAGATGTTCATGCGCGGCCTCGGGGTCGACAACCAGGTGTTTTCCTTCGAGACGCCGATCGGACTGTACGTCGATGGCGTCTACATGGCACGCGTCACCGGCGCGATGATCGACGTCTTCGACGTCGAGCGCATCGAGGTACTGCGCGGCCCGCAGGGTACCCTGTACGGGCGCAACAGCAGCGTCGGCGCAATCCGCATCCTGACCCAGCCGGCACCGCTCGACGAAACGGAATTCAAGGCCGATCTCACCATCGGCAGCAAGAACCAGCGCAACGCCCGCCTGGTTTTCGGAGCGCCGCTGGTCGACGGCAAATTCGGCGCGCGCTTCGCGTTCAACACCCGCAACAATGATGGCTGGCAGCGCGAGGTCACCACCGGACGGCGCGCCCAGGCCGAGGACATCAACGCGTTCCGGGCAGCACTGCGCTACGTGCCGAACGAGAACCTCGAACTGACGCTGCGCGGCGACTACATGCGCGACCACAGCGCCACGCGCAGCGGATCGAACTTCCGGATCAACCCGGACAATGACCTGTACACCTTCGAGGAGAGCCCCGCCTCGACGCCGATCAACGAGGTCGAACCGTGGGGCCTGTCAGCGACGCTGGACTGGAGCGGCGGGGCCTTCAACCTGACTTCTATCACGGCCTACCGCGAACTCAAGTATCGCAACGCCGGCGACGTCGATGGCCGCGCCGATGTGCGCAGTTTCGAGGTCGACCGGCAGGATCTCGACCAGTGGCAGCTGACCCAGGAGATCTTCCTGACCGACAAGGGCGACGGGCCGCTCAAGTGGGTGGCCGGCGCCTTCTTCCTGCGCGAGCACAACGAGTTCCACTGGGCGCTCAGGATCTTCGCGCCGCCACCGACCCAGCACTTCGACCAGGACACCGACTCCTATGCACCGTATGCGCAGGTCACCTGGCCGGTCAATGACCGGCTCAGCCTGACCGGCGGCCTGCGCTACACCTATGAGAAGAAGGAGATCGACGTCACCCAGAACCTGGCCGACGGCACGCCGAACCCGGCCTTCAATTTCACCGGGACGAAGAAAGCCGAGAAGACCAACTACCGCCTGGCGGTCGACTTCAAGGCCACCGATGCGACGATGATGTACGCGAGCGCCGGCACCGGCTTCCGCAGCGGTGGCTTCAACGGCAGCGCCCGCGACGTGGCCTCGGTACTCGGCGGCAGTTTCGGCCCCGAGGATGCGACAATGTACGAGGCCGGCATCAAGTCCGACCTGCTCGACCGGCGGCTGCGGCTGAACCTCGGCTACTTCTACAGCGACTACGAGAACCTGCAGCAGGCTGTCGTCAGGTCCGACGGCACGATCTCGACGTCCAATGTCAACGCGACGGTGCACGGCCTCGAGCTGGAGATGCAGGCTGCGTTGTCCGAGCGCTGGCAGCTGAGCGGAACGCTCGGCACGATGCACGACGACATCGAGGACTCGCTGCTCGAGCTGAAGCAGACGCCCGCGCTGCAGGCCCGGCTCGGCACCACCTACCGGGTACCGCTGGCGAAGGGCGCGCTGCGTCTCGGCGGCGACGTCAGCTACAGCTCGAAGCACCACAACAATTCGGAGAACTACGCGGCCACGCTGGTCGACTCGCACTACCTGGTCAACGCCAACGTCGCCTGGGAGTCGGCGGACGGCCACTGGACCACGATGCTGGCTGGTTACAACCTGACCGACGAGTTCTACCCGATCCACGGCTTCGATATTGCCGGTGGCTTCATCTCCTCGGTGCTGTTCACCAACACGCCGCGGCGCTGGGCGTTCACGGTCGAATACCGGATGTGACCGGGTGACGGCCTGCCGCCCTCCGGGGCGGCAGGCCACGGCGCTCAGCCGCTGGCCGGCCCGCGAAGCCCGGTCGGCAGTTCGATCTGGAGCGCGCTCCCCGTACGACCGGCGGCCACCAGCGACTCCAGCACGATGATGTTGAGCACCGACTGCGCCAGCGTGACCGCCGGCGCCGCACGGCCGCGGATCACGTCGGCGAAGTGACCGAGCTGCAGGCCGTAGACCGGAAGGTCAGCCAGCTCGCCGGCCGGCGCGGACGGGAAGCGCCGCAGCCGCTGCGCCAGCTGCAGGAAGGCGGGACTGGTGGTCACCGTCAGCACGGCATCCGCTGGCGCGTTCCAGCTCATCGGCAACTCGACGCGGCCCCGCTCACAGCAGACGCGCAGCAGCTGGCCGAGACTGGCGTGCCGGCTGCTGGCCAGCGTCGCGACACAGCCGTTCGCGTACTCGATCAGCCCGAACAGCCGGTCGATCGTTCCGTGATGTGGATTGGTGAAGGCGCTGGCAATGACCCGCACCGGCAAGGCGCCGGCCAGCAGGTTGGCCGCATCGACCGGATAGCAGGCGAAATCGAACGGAACACCACCTCCGGCGGCTGGATCGCGCCGCCAGCCTCCGGCCTCCGGATCCTCGCGCGCCGGGTCGAGCATATCGAACTCCGCGTGCAGGTGATCGACGGTGCCGAGGCCGGCCACTTCCTCGCGCAGCGCAACGAACGCCGGATGGTGACGATACATCCAGGCCTCGATGATCGTGGCCCCGGCCGCGCGCGCGCGCCGCAGGACTTCGAGTGCCGCGGCCGAACTGGTGACCAGGGCCTTCTCGCACAGTACAAAGCGCTGGCCGGCATCGAGGCAGGCGGTGATATGCGCCGCGTGGCCGGCGGGACGCGTGGCGATGACCACGCCATCCAGCCGCGGATGCGCGAGCAGCTGCGCGATGTCGGTATAGGCCGCCTCGCAGCCGTACTCGCGGGCCCAGGACCCGGCCTGTTCCGCCGTCCGGCTGCAGCACGCTGCAAAGGCAATGGCCCCGCCGCTGCGCACGGCGGCGCGCCCATGCGCGTGGGAGATGAAGCCGCAGCCGACCATGCCAAGCCGGACCGTCATCGCAGTCAACGGATGCGGTAGTCAGCCGCGATCATCGCATGCCGCTCGAGCCGCGGCAGCGTCACCTCGATCGTATCGGCGGCGAGCCTCGTAACCGGTAGTTCCCGGGCCTCCGGCAGCTGGCGGATGGTCGTGAACTGCAGCGATGCGGGTGCCAGCAGGCGCAGCCGGACCGCGGACAGCGGAATCACCGGCAGGGCCTCCTGGTAATTAAGGAGGCTCACGACCCAGCGCGAGCGATCCGGCTGGTCGAATGCGCTGATCCACACACACGGGTGGACATCGGCCTCGAAGGACCGGTTCGGCCCGAGGAGCCTGCCGACCAGGTGCAGGAACAGCGCCGCGTGCGCACTGCTCTCGCCAGCCTCGATGTCGGCCGCGGAATAGATGACCCGCCCGCGACCAAACTGCTGCTCGACGACCATCGGGGTTGCCGAGTGCGTCCACGGCGGGAAGCTGTGGATACTGGCCCAGTCGTGGCCCTCGGCGCTGCCGCGCGACGGATGACCGAAGGGCAAGGTGAGTGTCATCAGCATCCGGCCGGCCGGCTTCGGCGCCAGGCGGACGGAGCCGGAGAGTTCGCGCCGGTCCAGCCAGTGCGGCAGGCTGCGCTGCGGAGCGATCGCCTCGCGGCAGCCCTGGTCGGCCGGTTCGGCATAGACGACGGCTCCGTCCTCGATGGACTCGAAGGAACAGCCGAACAGCTCGGCCAGCAGGAAGTCGCGGTGCCGGGTGCCGTCGACAGTCGTCAGTGAACTCAGGCGGCTGGCGTACAGGCAGCCGCCGGCATCCACCCAGGCACGGATCGCCTCGACTTCCCTGCGCTCCATGCGCAGCACATTCGGCAGCACGAGGACCCGGTGCCGGTCGAGGTGTTCCAGTTGCTTGCGCGTGATCACGCCGAACGGCCAGTGTCGTTCCTGCAAGGCCCGGCAGGCGCCCTGCACGGCACGCAGGTGCGGATAGGACAACGGTGGCCAGGCGCTGGCCGCGGCGAGCGTCTGGCCGTTGTCGGCGAAGTTCATCTTGGAGTCATCGCTGAAATAGACCGCGATGTCCTCGATCGGCGTGCCACCGAGATGGCGCTCATACGCAGCGAGCTGCTGATAGGCGCGGCCGAGGTGTTCGACCTGGGCCGGATTCAGGCGGCCGTCGGGATCGAAAGCCGCGATGCCGAGGAACGCGGCCCCGCAGGTCGTGGCCGCCAGCACCTGCTGCTCGAGCCGCTCCGGCTCCTTGAGTCGTTCGTGCTCGGCGAGGTTGGCGGTGATCGTCGTCATGAACTCGACCGGCCGCGTAGCCGAAAGGTTGAGCATCAAGCGTGACACGACCAGCTGCTCGGAGCGGTCGCCATAGAAATCCCCGCCGAGGAAGTCGTGACCGGCTGCCGACCCGAAGCTGACGGCGCGGGTCCAGCTGGTCAGCGCCAGTGCGAAATTGTGGTAGACGGGAATCCCCGGCTGCACCGCCCGGACCCGGTCGCGCAGCTCGACGATGAATTCGGTCAGCCAGCGCTCGCGACAGGCCTGGAAGCGGCACCAGTCCGCGTCCAGCCAGTCGACGACCTGCGGGATCGGCGCGCCCGTCTCCGCGTGATAGCGGTCGCGGCACGACTCACACAGGCACACCCCCATCCACCACATCATGTCGAAGAAGAAGGCGTCGAACGCATAGCGCCCGAGAATCTCGTCGACCTGCCGGTGCACGAAGTCCCGATACCCGGGATGATTCATGCAGCAGATCCCGTAGCGGTCCGCCTGCAGCAGGCCGCCGCCGATGACGGTCTTCGTGACCGGGGCGAGGCGCCACTCGGCGTGGGTCGCTGCCGCCCAGTTGTTGAAGTTGACACTGTAGTAACCGCACACCGGCAGCCCGCGCTGGTGCGCAGCCTCGAGTGTCGCGGCGAGCAGGTCCCGGCCGCGCAGCGCCGCATGCGCCGGCCCCGTTCGCGCCGGGTAGTGCGCCAGTCCAGTGTGGGACTGCGTGTAGACCATCAGCGCCGTGGCGCCGGCGCTCGCGGCCGCTGCCACCGCGGTCGCCGCATCGTAACGGGCGAGCAGCGCCGGGTCCCAGTCGGGAATCTGGGTGTCGATCAGCAGCCGCCGACAGGACTGCTGATAGGGATGAAGGCTGACCTCGGACATGCGCCCTGCCCTGGCTCGCGAGGGACAAATTGCGTGGTATATTGGTAAGACCAGTTTAGCAGATACCGGAGGCGCCGCAATGCTGAAGGGCCTGGATCCGCTGCTCGGCCCGGAGCTGCTGCAGCTGCTCGCGGCGATGGGTCACGGTGATGAGCTCGTCATCGCCGACGCGAACTTCCCGGCCACCAGCGTGGCGCGCCGGCTGTGCCGGATCGATGGCAGCGAGGCGACGCGGCTGCTGCAGGCGGTGCTGACGGTGTTGCCGCTCGACCAGTACGTGGAACGGCCCGCGGCGGTGATGGCAGTAGTCGGCGCGCCGGACGAGACTCCGGAGATCGTGCGGGAGTTCACCCGCATCCTGGCCGAGGCGGAGGGCCATCCGGTCGGCGTGGAGCGCGTCGAACGCTTCGCGTTCTACGAGCGGGCGCGCCGCGCCTTCGCGGTCGTGGCCACCGCCGAGCGTCGCCTCTATGGAAACATCATCGTCGCCAAGGGCGTCGTCGCGCCGCCCGGAGGCTGAGCAACCCAGGAGAACCCGCCATGCTGGCGACGACTCGCAGGATCGGCCAGACCGCGCTCGCGATCCCACCGCTCGGCTTCGGGGGTGCGCCGCTCGGCAACCTGTATGCACCGCTCGACGACGATACCGCCCGCGCCACGCTCGCGGCAGCCTGGGAAGCCGGCATCCGCTGCTTCGACACCGCACCCTACTACGGCCACGGCCTCAGTGAACACCGGCTGGGTGCCGCCCTGCGCAACCGGCCGCGGGACGAGTACGTGCTGTCGACCAAGGTCGGCCGGCGGCTGGTGCCGGACGATCCAGAGCGCATCGATCCCGGCCAGTTTCCCGGTGCCCTGCCCTTCCGCCCGGTCTTCGACTACTCGTACGACGGCGTGCTGCGGTCGCTCGAGGACAGCCTGCAGCGGCTGGGCCTGCACCGGATCGACATCGCGCTGATCCACGATGTCGATGCGTGGACCCACCGGACGCCCGCCGAGACTGACCAGCGCTTCGCCGAGGTGATGGCGGGCGGTTACCGGGCCCTGGTGCGGCTGCGCGACGAAGGCGTCGTGCGCGCAATCGGCGGCGGCCTCAACGAGTGGCAGGCCTGCGAGCGCTTTGCGCGTGCCGGCGACTTCGACTGCTTCCTGCTGGCCGGCCGCTACACGCTGCTCGACCAGTCCTCGCTCGACAGCTTCCTGCCGCTGTGCGTACAGCGGAACATCAGCGTCATCATCGGCGGCCCCTACAACACCGGCATCCTGGCCACCGGGGCCGTGGCGGGCGCGTATTTCGACTATCAGCCCGCTCCTCCAGAGATCCTCGCGCGCGTGCGGCGCATCGAGGCGGTCTGTGCACGTCACGAGGTCCGCCTCGCCTCCGCCGCGCTGCAGTTTCCGCTCGGACACCCGCGCGTCGCCGCCGTGATTCCCGGGGCCCGCTCGGCGGACGAGGTCCGGCGCAATCTCGGGATCTTCAAGGCCCCGGTACCGGCCGCGTTCTGGCAGGAACTGCGCCACGAGGGCCTGCTGCGCGCCGATGCGCCGACGCCGTGAGCGCGCCGCGGCCACCGCCACGCTCGCCGCCACGCTCGTTGACAGTCCAGGAAACTGGTCATACCATTGGACCAATACGGAACCAGGAACGACGGGTTCGGGGCAACCGGGGACAGGATGAAGCTGGTTCGGTTCGGTGAACGCGACAGGGAACTGCCAGGTCTGCTCGATGCCGATGGTGGCATCCGGGACCTCTCCGGCCATATCGCCGACCTGAAGCCATCCGAACTGCAGCCGCAACGGCTGGCCGCCCTGGCCCGGATCGATCCGCGGACCCTGCCCCTCGTTCCTCCCGGCCAGCGGCTGGGGGTCCCGGTGCGTGGCATCGGCAAGATCATCTGCGTCGGCCTCAACTACCGCGACCACGCCGCGGAGACGGCCATGACCGTGCCGACCGAACCCCTGCTGTTCATGAAGGCCACCACGGCCCTCAACGGACCGACCGACCCGATCGTCTTCCCGCCGGGATCGCGGCGCGGCGACTGGGAGGTGGAACTCGGCGCCATCATCGGGCAGCCGGCGCGCGAAGTACCGGAATCCGGGGCGCTGGACTACGTGGCGGGCTACTGCGTCACCAACGATGTATCCGAGCGCGAGCTGCAACTCGAGCACGGCGGCCAGTGGGTCAAGGGCAAGAGCAATGATACCTTCGCGCCGGTAGGCCCCTGGTTGGTGACGCCCGACGAGATCGCCGACCTGCAGGCGCTCGATCTGTGGACCGAGGTCAACGGCCACCGTTACCAGGACGGCAACACGCGCGACATGATCTTCGGCGTGGCGGCCCTCGTGAGCTACATCAGCCGCTTCATGACGCTGGTGCCGGGGGACCTGATCATGACCGGCACGCCGCCCGGCGTCGGGCTCGGACAATCACCACCGGTACACCTGCGCGACGGCGACCGGGTGCGGGTCGGCATTGCCGGACTCGGCGAGCAGCTGCAGGATGTCCACGTGCGCGTGTAGCGCCGGTGGTGAGCAGCCATGTTGCACAGGGCCCGGTTCATCTGGATCAGCTCCCAGAGAATTGACCACGCGGTCAGCTTCCGCACGCTGTTGCGGGATGGACCGGGCCGTCGCGACGATGGCGTGAATCGCTGGGTGCTGCTGCGCCGGCACTTCGATTTGCCGGCCGCCGCCAGCGCAGCCGCGATCGACATCACGGTCGACGGTCGTTACCAGCTGTTCGTCAACGGCCGGCCCGCGGGACGCGGCCCCGGGCGGGCATCCCCCGCCTTCCAGCGCTATGACACCCATGACCTCGCACCGCAGCTGCAGCCGGGTGGCAACGTCATCGCTGTACTGGTGCACGTCTACGGCGTCGACACGGCCTGGTACGAGCGGTCGCGCGATTTCTGGCAGAGCGTGTTCGGCGATGGCGGCCTCTGGTGCGACGCGCGCATCGACTGTGGCCCCGCCCGGATCAGTGTCCAGTCGGATGAGAGCTGGAAATGGCTCGACTGCGACGCGTGGCGCCGCGACACGCCGCGCAGCGGCTGGGGCCAGGACTTCATCGAGGACTACGACGCCCGGCGGCTGCCCCGCGACTGGATGAGCCCGGACTTCGATGACTCCGGCTGGCAGAACTGCCACCTGCTGCTGACCCAGCCGGATGAAAATGACCGCGCGCGCGGCTGGGGTCCGATCGAGCCGTTTCCGACGCTGCTGCCACGCACGATCCCGGCGCTGGCTGAGACACCGCTGGCACCGGTGCGGATCGTCGGGCTGCATGGCGTGAGGCCCGACCCCGGCCTGCCGGTGGATCGCCGCATCTACGAGGAGGCGCTGGTCGACCTGCCGGCAGGCCTGGTGGCGGAACCGGAGGCCCTGCTGGCCGATGACCAGGGGTTCACCACGATCGTCACGCGCGGCGACTGTGAGGTCGCGATGCTGCTGGCGTTCGAGCAGCGGCATACGGGCTACCCCTTCATCGAGATCGAGGCCTCCGGTGGTGAGGTCATCGAACTGGCCGTCGCGGAAACCATCCCTGGCGAGTACGGGCCATCACCACCGGGTCCACAACGCATCGTGCGCGAGAGCTTCCTGGACTGCGCCCACGTGTTCCGCTACACGGCGCGTCCCGGATGGCAGCGTTTCCAGAAATTCGAGTGGACCGCGGTCAAGTACGCACAGCTGGTCGTGCGCAGCGCCACGCACGGCATCCGGATCCGGCACGTGGGCTCGACCTATACGCACTATCCGGTGCAGTTCCGTGGGGAGTTCCGCTGCTCGGACCCGCTGCTCGAGCGACTCTGGGAGGTCGGGCGCTACACGCTGCTCCAGTGCACGCACGACGGCTGGTCGGATGGGCCTGGCCGCGAGAAGCGCCAGTGGCTGGGCGATGGCATCGTCCACTACCTCGCGGCCGCGGCGGCTTTCGGGCCCTCCACGCAGGCCGTCGACCGCCAGTACCTGGTCCACGCCGCGGAAAGCCAGCGCAGCGACGGCCTGCTGGAGATGTTCGCACCGGGCGATCACCACCACGGCGGCGTGATCATCCCGGACTTCAACCTGCACTGGATCTGCGCGGCCGAACATTACCTGCTGCACAGCGGCGACCTCGACACCGTCGCCGAGGTGTTTCCGGCGCTGCAGCGCTCGCTCAGCTGGTTCGAGCGCCAGCTCGGTCCGAACGACCTGCTCGCGGACCTGCCGTACTGGCACTTCATCGAGTGGGCCAACGTCGGCCGGGAGGGCGAGGCCGCGGTGATCAATGCGATGCTGGTCGGAGCCCTGCGCGCCGCCGCTGCGATCGCCGGCCATCTCGGCTACGGACGTGCCGCCGGGCGTTACCTGGAACTCGCGGCACGGGTCAGCACTTCCCTGAACGAGCGCCACTGGGACGAAGGCCGCGGTGTGTACGTCGACGTCGTCGATCCGCGAACCGGCGCCCGCCGGCCGCGGGTCTCACAGCACGCGAATGCAGCAATGATTCTCTGGCGGATCGCGCCACCGGAGCGCTGGCCACGGATGCTCGATTACGTCATGGCCCCCGGGCGGCTCAAGCTGACCGCCGTACCACCGATCGTGCCGACCGGCGAACCGTTCGACCCGGCCGTCGACGTCGTGCGGGCCAACACCTTCTTCGCGCACTTCGTGTACCAGGCTCTCGCGACGGCGGGTCGCTTCGAGCTGGCGCTCGAGGCGATGCGCGCCGCGTATGGGCCAATGCTCGAGACCGGCACGGAAACCCTGTGGGAGAGCCTCGCGCCGGCCGCCAGCCTGTGCCACGCCTTCTCCGCCAGCCCGGTCTATCAATTGTCGGCCCACGTGCTCGGCGTGACGCCGCTCGAACCGGGCTTCCGCCGCTTCCAGGTCGCACCGCAGCCATCCGGCCTCACATTCGCCGCGGGACGTTACCCGACGCCGGCTGGCGACATCCTCGTCAGCTGGAACGTGGAGGGAGCGAATGTAGAGCTCGAGCTGACGGTTCCGGTTGGCACGAGCGGCAGCGTGTGCGGCGGCGCCGGCCTGGCAACCACCACCCCGGCCAAAGACCTGCCGCCCGGCCACCACCGGGTACGGCTGGTACCGACGGCCGGGGCTGTCGGCGATCCGGCACGCGGCCCTGCAGCCGCTCCAGGACCATCTGCAGGTCCGAGCGCCCGTTGCAGGCGCGTGTAGAGATCAGCGAGCGGACTTGCCGGCGAGCTGGTCAAGCAGGTTCCGCCATTCCACGTGATGCCGCAGATCCAGCTCACGCGCGCGGGAATATCCCAGTGACTGGCGCAGCTCACATTCACCGGCCCACAGGGCGGTGGCGGCGGCCTCAGCACCTCCAGCCCGGAAGCTGCGCGCGCGATACTGTGCGACCTGCGCCTCGACCTCCGCCCACGGTCGCTGCAGGCCGCTCAACCAGTCGCGCGTATCGGTCCCCATGGTCGGAATTGTACGCCGCCAGCATGGCAGCCCGCAGCTCAGTATGTGCAGCGCCCGCCTGAAGTATCGAACACGGCGCCGGTCGAGAAACTGCAGTCCTCAGTGCACAGCCACGTGATCATGTTCGCATTCTCCTCGACCGTGCCGAAGCGACCGATCGGGATGCGCGCCAGCATGTAGTCGATCTGCGCCTGGCTCATCTGGGCAAAGATCTCGGTCTTCACGGTGGCCGGGGTCACGCAGTTGACGCGGACGCCGGTACTCGCCAGTTCCTTGCCAAGCGACTTGGTCAGCGCAATGACGCCAGCCTTGGCGGCGCTGTAGGCCGACATGTTCGGATTGCCTTCCTTGCCGGCGACCGACGCGACGTTGACGATCCGTGCCCAGTCGCGCGTCCGCAGGTGCGGGACGGCCGCACGGCAGCACAGGAACACGCCGACCAGGTCGACCTCGATGATGCGGCGCCATTCGTCCACCGGGTACTCAACCAGCGGAACCGTGCTGCCGGCGATGCCGGCATTGTTGACCAGGATATCGAGATGCCCGAATGCGCCGAGGGTCGCGGCGATGGCACGGTCGATCGCCACGGCATCGGTCAGGTCGACGCCGACGGCAATGACCGGGCCGCCCTCGGCCGCGAGCGTCACGCTCGCGCGCCCAGCGGCCGCCTCGTCGATGTCCCAGAGCGCCACGCGGGCACCGGACTGCAGCAACCGCCGGGCGACGCCGTAACCGATGCCGCGTGCGCCACCAGTGACGATGGCCACGCGGCCGGCCAGGTCGTATCGGTTCACGCGCCGGCCCGCATGCCGCGGCTGCCATCCGGGGTCCGCTGGTGGTAGGCCCGACGGACGTTGCGCAGGTGTGCCTCCATCGCCGCCGCCGCCCTCTCTGGGTCGCGCGCACTCATCGCCGCGATGATCCGGCGGTGGTCCTTCAGCGACTGCGGCAGCACGCCGGGAATGTGGCCGGTGATTTCGCGGCTGGCGCGGCCAAGGATGTGCAGACTGGTCGCGATGCGAACCAGGAAGGGATTATCGGAGGCCGCGAAAATCGTCTGGTGAAAGAGCACGTCGGACTCGATGAACTGGTCGACGTTGCCGATCTCGTGGACTTCGAAATTGACGCACTGCTTCAGGGTCGCGATCGCCTCCGGCGTGATCCGGGTCGCCGCCAGCCTGGCGATGGCCGATTCGATCACGATGCGCGCATCGAACAGGCGCTCGAGATTCTCGCTGTCAAGACTGATGAAGAAATGCAGCGGCGCCAGCAGCAGCTCCGGATCCAGCGAGGAGACGAACACGCCACCACCCTGGCGGATCTGCAGTACGCCGAGCAGCGACAGTGCCCGCAGGGCCTCGCGCAGGCTCGGCCTGCTGACCTCCAGCATGCCGGCCAGTTCCCGCTCCGGCGGCAGCTGCTGCCCCGGCTTGAGATTGCCGATCTGGATCAGGCCCAGCAGGCGCTGCGCGACCTGCTCGGCCACCGGCTGGCGCTTGATCGGCGCAATCGCGGCGGTATCCATCTTCTTGTGCCCGGTTTTCATGTGGACGGTGCTGCTCCAGTGGCCTGCGACCCGGACCTCAGGCGAGCGCCGCGCGCAGCGCAGCGGCGGCCTCCTCGATGGCGGCACGGGCCGCACCGAGCGACAGGCTCATCAGTGTAAAGCCGTGCACCACCCCTGGGTAGACAATGCAGCGGTGTGGCACGCCGGCGGCGGCCAGGCGCGTGTCGAGCTCCAGGCTGTCGGCGAGCAGCGGATCGAGCGCGGCCGCAGTCATGAAGGTGGCCGGCAGGCCGCGCAGGTCGGCCAGCAATGGCGCCGCCCGTGGATCATGGCGGTCGTCCGGCTGCTGCAGGTAGAGGCTGCGGAAATACTCCATCTGCGCGCGGCCGAGCCCGAAGCTGCCGTCACCGAAGCGCCGCGCCGATGCGGTGTCGCTGCCGTCTCCGTAGGCCCCGTAGTTGAGCAGCAGGAAGCGCGGCAGCGGCTCGCCGGCGTCGCGCAGCGTCAGGGCACAGGCCAGCGCCAGGTTGGCTCCGGCCGAGGAACCGCCGAGCGCAAGTCGCCCGCGGTCGATCCCGAGGGCGGCACCGCCGGCGTGGGCGGCCTTCCAGACAGCCCGGCAGGCCTCGACCGGCACCGGAAAGGGATGCTCCGGAGCCAATGGATAGTCGGCCGACAGCACTGTGACGCCGCTGGCCACGGCCAGCAGCCGCGACGCGCGGTCCTCCGTTTCCAGATCACCGGCCACCCAGCCACCGCCGTGCAGGTACAGCAGCGCCGGCTGCGGCCGGGACCCGCCCACCGGGTCGTAGCGACGCACCGTCACCGGACCGGTGGGTCCATCGAACACCAGGTCCTCTACCCGCGCGAGCGGTGGCGGATCCACATTCCACCGCGCCAGGTCCGCGCGCAGCCGCTGGCGCATCTGCCGCGGATCCCGACCGGGGACCCAGGGATCCGCCGCGGCGCGCTCACGCATGGCCTGCAGGATCGGCAGCATCTGCGGATCGACGTAGACCGGCTCGCTCATGCACGGCACCGGGCCGGTGCAGATGGAATCATCATGGTACAATGGTCTGGCCAATTAGACTCGTTGTCAAGCACAGCAGGCAGGGATCGACCGGTGGTGGAACGGTTGCGACAGAAGACCGCCCTGGTCACGGCCGCGGGCCAGGGCATCGGCCGCGCGACCGCGGCAGCCTTTGCCCGGGAAGGCGCGCGCGTGATCGCCACCGATATCGATGGCGCGCGACTCGCCGGACTCATCGGCGCCCGCATCACCACCGCGGTCCTCGACGTGACGGACCCGGAGGCGATCCGGCGCGCCGCAGTAGCGATCGGACCGGTCGACGTGCTGTTCAACTGCGCCGGCATGATCCACAGCGGCACGGTGCTGGACTGCACCGAGTCCGACTGGGACGAGGCCTTCACGCTCAATGCCCGGGCCATGTACCGGACGATCCGCGCCTTCCTGCCCGGCATGCTCGCCCGCGGATCCGGCAGCATCATCAACGTCGCCTCCGTGGCCTCGAGCCTCAAGGGCGTGCCCGACCGCTTCGTCTACAGCGCCAGCAAGGCCGCGGTCATCGGCATCACCCGGGCCGTCGCCGCTGATTTCGTCAGCCAGGGCATCCGCTGCAACGTGATCTGCCCGGGAACCGTCCAGACTCCGTCCCTCGAGACCCGGCTCGCGGCCACGGCGGACCCGGCCGCAGCGCGGCGCTCCTTTATCGCCCGGCAGCCGATGCAGCGCTTCGGCACGCCGGAAGAGATCGCGGCGCTGGCCGTCCACCTCGCCGGCGACGAATCGGCCTTTACCACCGGCGCAATCCACGTGGTCGATGGGGGCTGGAGCGCCTGAACCGGCGGCGGCAGGCCTTGACATCGATCCGGATTGGACAGACCATTTAACCAATTGAGAGACCAGCGCACGGACCCATGACGATGCAGATCGTGGACCCCCACCACCACCTCTGGGACCTGAGCGCATTGCGCTACCCGTGGCTGCAGGGTGCCGCAAGCGAAGCGCCGTTCGGCGATACCGGCGAGCTGCGGCGCAACTACCTGGTCAGCGACTACCTGGCCGATACCGCCGGCTGGGAGCTGGTCCGCTCGGTACACCTGCAGGCCGAGTGCGACCACGCCGACCCCGTGGCCGAGACGCGGTGGCTGCAGTCCGTCGCGGATCACCCTGACAGCTGCGGCTTCCCGCATGGAATCGTGGCCTTCGCCGACCTCAGTGCCGACGCAGCGGCCGTCGACGCAGTGCTGGCTGCGCACCGGCAATTCCGCAACCTGCGCGGCATCCGCCAGATCCTCAGCCACCACCACGATCCGCGGCTGGCCCAGGCGCCGCGCAACTACCTCGAGGACGCTCGCTGGTGCGAGAACTTCCGGCTGCTCGAGCACCACGGCCTGTCCTTCGACGCACAGCTCTATTGCCAGCAGATGCCGCTCGCCGCCGGGCTCGCACGCCGCAACGGCGGTACCACGATCATCATCAACCACACCGGTACGCCGGCGGAGAAGGACGAGGCCGGGCTCGCTGGCTGGCGCGCCGGCATGCTCGCGCTGGCCGCATGCGACAACGTCGCCGTCAAGATCTCGGGACTCGGCATGTTCGATCCGCACTGGACTGTCGACAGCATCCGCCCCTTCGTGCTCGAGACGATCGAGATGTTCGGCGTCGGCCGCTGCATGTTCGCCTCCAACTTCCCGGTCGACCGGCTGTTTGGCAGCTTCGACCGCCTGTTCGGCGCGTTTGCCGGGATTACCGCCGCGTTTTCCGCCGCGGAGCAACGTGCCCTGTTTCATGACAACGCCGTGCGCATCTACCGCCTCTGACGGGGCAGCACGGCAGCTTATCGGCCAGAGCCAGGAGTAATAGATGTCCAGCCTGAAGATCGACCGGATCGAGCTCCATGAGTTCACGTTTGAAATGCCCGACATGGGCAAGGACGCGAGCGGGTTCAACCTCGTGTACCGCAAGGGTTCGAGCCATCGCAGCAACAGCCATGCGCTGCGCATCCTGACCAACGAGGGCGTTGCGGGCGAGTACGTCGGCGGCGGTTCGGTGTCGACCACCCAGATCCGCGCGGTCGCCGGCCAGCTGCTTGGCCGCGATCCGCTGCAACGCGAGTCCATCTACAACGACGTCAAGCGCGCGCTGCGCAAGTACGACAAGATGGGCATGGGACCGCTCGACATCGCGCTGTGGGATCTCGCCGGCAAGTATCACGGCGCCTCGGTGACGACACTGCTCGGTGGCTGGAAGACCAGCTTGCCGTGCTACGCGAGTACCTACCACGGCGACCGCAACGGCGGGCTGGACACCCCGCAGGCGTTCGCGGATTTTGCGCTCGAGTGCCGCCGGATGGGCTACCCGGCCTTCAAGATCCATGGCTGGTGCGACGACTATGACGTGCGCGAGGAGGTGGCGACGATCAAGGCCGTGCGCGCCGCCGTCGGCCCGGACATGGACCTGATGGTGGACCCGGCCTCGGTGCCGACGACTTTTCTCGACGCGCTGAAGATCGGGCGCGCCTGCGACGAGGCCGGCTTCCTGTGGCTCGAGGATCCCTACCGGGACACCGGGATCTCGCAGCACGGGCATCGCAAGCTGAGGCAGCTGATCCGCACGCCGATCCTCGCGACCGAACACGTGCGGGGTCTCGAGCAGCACGTCGATTTTATGGCGACCGAGAGCACCGACCTCGTGCGCGTCGATCCGGAATACGACGGCGGCATCACCGGGGCGATGAAGATCGCGCACGCCGCCGAGGGCTTCGGCCTCGACGTCGAGATCCACGCGCCAGGCCCGGCACAGCGCCACGTCATGGCCTCGATCCGCAACACCAACTACTACGAGATGGCGCTGGTACACCCGCTGGCCGCTGCTCATGGGCATGCCCCGGTGTACACCTGTGGCTATCAGGATGGCCTGCACGCCGTCGATTCCCGGGGCCAGGTGACGGTGCCGACCGGCCTCGGCCTTGGCGTCAGCTACGACTGGGAGTACATCATGGCGCACCGCATCGGGGGCCGTAGCTACCCCTGACAGGTAGCCGCCCGCGCCATGCAGACCAGGGATCGGCTGCCGACGCGCATCAAGATCGGCTGGGCCGTCGGCGAGCTCGGCATCGCGACCTACGTCGGCATCACGATGATCTACCTGCTGTTCTTCATGACGCAGGCGCTCGGCATTTCGCCATTCCTGGCCGGCATCGGGCTGCTCATACCCCGGCTCTGGGACGTCATCACCGATCCGATCATGGGCATGATCTCGGACCGGACCAGCACCCGCATGGGACGCCGGCGCCCGTACCTGCTGGTCGGATCGGTGCTGTTCGGAGCCTCGTTCTACCTGATTTTCGCGGTACCGGCGTTCGAGAGTGAGCTCGCCCTCCTCGCCTGGGTCACGCTGATGTACCTGGTTGCCAGTTCGGCCTACACGATCTACGACGTGCCCTACTCATCGATGGTTGCGGAGATGACCGGCGACTACCGGGAGCGGACCAGCCTGACCGGGTACAAGATGGTCGCGGCGCGGCTCGGCATCGTGATTGCGGTCACCGCCGGGCCGCTCATCTTCACCTCGCGTGCGACGCTGACCGAGGGTTTCCGGCTGATGGGATTGATTCTCGGCGCCTACATCGGCGTGACCACGCTCGTGGCATTCTTCGCCACCGCGCGCGCGCCGCAGATCGCGACCCCGGTGCACTCCTTCAGCCTGCGCGAGGAACTCGCGGCGGTGCTGCAGAACCGCCCGTTCCGCATCCTCTGGATCGTGTTCCTGTTCCAGAACCTGGCGATCGGCGCAAGCGCCACGACGCTGATCTACCTGATCACGGTCGTCATGAAGGCGGATGCGAAGGTGGTCGGGCCGCTGATCGCCAGCGGTGCGGTCGTCGGCCTGCTGGCGACGCCTCTGTGGGTGGCGATCTCCCGGCGCCTCGGCAAGCGGGGCAGCTATTTCATCGGCATGGGCATCACGGCCACGATGGCCCTCCCGGCACTGATGATTCCACCCGAGTGGTACCTGCTGCTGTTCGCGGTGCTGATGGTGGCCGGGGTCGGCGATGCAGCAACCCAGCTGTGTCCAAACTCGATGGTCCCGGACACCGTCGAGGTCGACGAATTGCGCAGCGGCAAACGGCGCGAGGGCGCGATCTTCGGCGCGTGGGCCTTTTGCCGCAAGCTCGGCATGGCGGCGGGCGCGTTCCTGGTCAGCCTGGGGTTGTCCACGTTCGGCTTCGTCAGCGGCGAGGCCACCGCGACCCACCAGTCCGACCAGGCCCTGCTCGGCATCCGCATCATCTATTCACTGCTGCCGCTGGCGCTGTGGATCGCCGCACTGCTGATGCTGCGGCGCTACCCGCTGTCGGAGCAGCAGTTCAATGCGGTCAAGGAACAGATCGCCGCGAAATCGACGTTATGAGGCCAAAGGTCGTCGTCATCACCGGCGGCTACGGCGGCATCGCCACCGCCACCGCCCGCCAGCTCGCCGCCGCCGGCCTGCAGGTCGTGCTCGCGGTGCGCGCCGTGCGCCCCGAGCGCAGTGCCGCCTTCGCCGGGATCGCCGGCATCCGGCCACTGGTGCTTTCCTGCGATGTCACCCGACCCGGCGCCGTCGAGCGCTTCTTCGCGCGCGTCGAGTCGCGCTGTGGTCCGGTCGAAGTGCTGGTCAACAATGCGGCGACGATGCGCCCGATCGGCCCGATCGGCATGGTCGATCCGCGCGCGTGGCTCGGCTGCATCGAGGCCGGGCTCGGCGGCGCCTATCTATGCAGCCAGCGCGTGCTGCCGGGATTCCGCGACCGCGACCACGGCACCATCATCAACCTGGCCTCGGGCGCGGCGTATCATGCCCTGCCGGGCTGGAGCGCCTACTGCTGCGCGAAGGCAGGACTCGCCATGCTGACCGCCTGCCTCACCGCGGAGACCACCAACACCGGCATCCGCATCTATGGGCTCGATCCCGGCATGGTCCGCACCGACATGGTCCGCGACGCACTGCGCGAGAAGGTCAATCGGGTCGCCGCGCTCGATCCGGAGACCTTCAGCGATCCCGACGAGCCGGCACGCGTGATCCACTGGCTGAGCGAACAGCGCCCGGCCGACCTTTCCGGCCGCGAGGTGCTGGTCACTGATTCCGCCATACGCGGGCGGGCCGGGCTCCCCGGGACCGGATGAGGAGCGCGGAGCTCCCGTGTCGATCCCGCTCTGGTTCAAGCTCGCCTGGACCACCTTCGTGCTCTACGTCATGGTCGTCTGGTGGCGACACTATGGCTGGCGCAATTTCCTCTGGTTCTCGGACATCGCCTTCCTCGGCTCGGTGCCGGCACTGTGGCTCGAGAGTGCCGCGCTCGCCAGCGCGCTGGTCGTCAGCGTGCTGCTGCCGGAGCTCGTCTGGAATCTCGACTTCGCGTTGCGGCTGTTGTCCGGCCGGCGGTTCACGCCGCTGACGGACTACATGTTCGAGCGCGAGCGCCCGCTGCTGCTGCGCGGGCTGTCGCTGTTCCATGTGCTGCTGCCGCCGGTGCTGCTGTGGATGGTCGCTGCCTGGGGCTACGACGCGGCCGTCGCGCTGCCCGGCGCGATGTTGCTGGCCGCCTGCGCGCTGCCCTGCAGCCGCTATCTCGGCACGCCCGCGCAGAACATCAACTGGACCCATGCGTTCGGGCGCCGGCCGGTGCGCTGGCCGGCCTGGTGCTACCTCGTCGCGCTGTTCGCCGGGTTCGTGCTGCTGGTATACGTCCCCACCGACCTGCTGCTGCGGGCGATCGCGCGCTGATCCGGGCTGGCCGCGCTACTGCGGCGGCAGCGCGAAAGCGACGAGG
>SCUD01000114.1 GCA_004297335.1 Gammaproteobacteria bacterium | reverse complement strand
TTCATGGGCAAGCTCGCCGCCCGCGGCTGGCTCGGCATCACCTGGCCCAGGAAGTACGGCGGCAAGGACGGTGCGGGCTTCTTTGAGTTCCTGCTCAACGAGAAGCTGTCTTCGGTCGGCTCCCCGCAGATCGGCAAGGGCATCGGCATCATCGGCAAGACGCTGATCCGGGTCGGCTCGGAGAAGCTCAAGCAGGAATTCCTGCCGCAGATCCTCGGCGCAAAGATCGAGTTCGCGGTCGGCTACTCCGAGCCGAACGCCGGTTCCGACTCGGCCGCGATGCGCCTGAAGGCGGAGCGCCAGGGCGAGGGCTGGGTGCTGAATGGCCAGAAGATCTTCACGACTTCCGCGCACTTCGCCGACTGGTACTGGGTCGGTGCGCGCACCGATCCCGAGAAGCCCAAGCACCACGGTATTTCGCTGTTCCTGGTCCGCATGGACGACCCGGGGCTGACGATCCAGCCGATGTACACGATGGGCGGCGAGCGCACCAATGGGGTGTTCTTCGACAACGTGTTCGTGCACGACGACTACCGCGTCGGCGAGCTGAACAAGGGCTTCCAGTACATCGCCGAGGCGCTCGACCTCGAGCGCTTCACGATGTTCACGGTGTCCCCGGTGCGCGGCCGCACCGAGCTGCTGTGCGACTACGTGCGCGATACGGTGCAGGACGGCCGGCCATTGAAGGACGACCCGGTGATCCGGCAGAAGGTCGCCCGGCTCGCGACTGAGTGCGAGGTCGCGCGCCTGCTAGGCCTGCGCTTCGTCGATGCGGCGCGCGATGCGCGCAAGACGCCGACGGTCGAGGCCTCCGAGTACAAGCTGTACACGACCGAGCTGTCGCGGCGGCTCGCGGATGCGACCATGGACATTGCCGGTCCCGGCTCGCAGCTCGCGCTCGGCACCGCGGATGCGCCGCTCAAGGGGCGCGCGGAGAGCTGCTATACCTACACGGTCATCGATACGATCGGCGGCGGTTCCTCCGAGGTGCAGAAGAACATCATCGCCACGCGCAAGCTCGGGCTGCCGCGGAATTTCTGACCCTCTGCCATGGCGCCGCTGCTGCAAGGCTTCACCGCTCTCGATTTTGCCGCCGTCGGACCGGCGGCGCGGGCCACGCGCATCCTCGCGGACTGGGGCATGCGCGTGATCAAGGTGGCGCCGGTCGTCGCCGCGGGCGTTGATCCCGGGGAACCGGCCTTCCATACCTATGGCGCGGGGCGCGGCTTGGAGAAGATCCGCGTGGACCTGAAAGCTGCCGCAGGTCGCGGGGTCATCCATCGGCTCGCGCGCGAGGCGGATGTATTGATTGAGAGCTACCGGCCGGGTGTTGCGGCGCGCCTCGGCATCGGCTGGGAAGAGCTGCATGCGCTGAACCCGCGGCTGGTGTACTGCTCGACCAGCGGCTACGGGCAGCAGGGGCCCTCCTCGCAGTGGGCTGGCCACGACCTCAACTATCTCGCGGTCGGCGGCTATCTGGGCTGCAGCGGCCGCGATGCCGATGGGCGGCCGGCGATGCCCGGGGCTACCGTTGCCGACAGTGCGGGCGGCGGCATGCATGCGGCCGCGGCGATCCTGGCGGCGCTCCTCGGCCGCACGGCGAGCGGCAACGGGGCGTATCTCGATGTTGCGGTCGCGGACGGCGTGCTGAACCTGATGTCCTTGTATATCGACGAGTACCTGGCCACCGGCATGGAGACCCGGCCCGGCAATGCGCTGCTCACCGGCCGCTTCGCCTGCTATGGCGTGTACACCGCGGCCGATGGCAGGCACCTCGCGGTCGGCGCAATCGAGCCACGCTTCTTCCAGAACCTGTGCCGGCTACTCGATCTCGAGCAGTACGCGGGCGCGCAGTACGACCCGGGCCGGCAGGATGAGCTGCGCGGCACCTTGCAGCAGCGCTTCCTGACGCGCAGCCGGGACGCCTGGGTCGAGCTGCTCGCCGGCGCCGACACCTGTGTCGCGCCGGTGCTCGGCATTGCCGAGGTCGCGGCTGATCCGCACCTGCGCGAGCGCCACAGCTTCATCAAGGCGCGACACCCGGAGCACGGAGAGTTCGAGCAGCTCGCGCCGATACTGGCCGGCGCGGAGCGCGATCAACCGGTGCACGAACTGGCGCCGGCCGGGTCCACGGACACCGGGGCGGTGCTCGGCACGATGGGTTTCTCTGCGGAAGAAATCGGACAGTTGCTGCGGGTCGGGAGTGTGCAATGAGTGAGCTGACGGCGACCCCGGATGAACCGCTGCCGCAGGTCGTCCGCGACCTGATCGGCAAGCCGATGTACGAGGAGCGGACCGAGTTCCCGATCGAGATGGGCTACGTCTACAACACCTGTGCCGCGACGCAGAACGGCAACCCGCTGTTCTGGGACGCACAGGTTGCCGCGGAGCTCACCGGCGGCCAGATCGCCCCGCCGTCGATGCTGTCGGTGTGGATGCGGCCGCACCACTGGACCCCCGGCGCGACCGCAGAGCGCACGCCGCTGAAGACGCATTTCGACCTGAAGGAGCTGTGCCGGTTGCCGGAGGCCATCGTCACCGGCATCGAGACGGTGTTCGGCGAGCCGGTTCGGATGGGGGACGTACTGACGATGCGGCAGATCGTCCGCTCGGTCAGCCCGCTGAAGCAGACCAGGCTCGGCATCGGGCGCTTCTGGTCCATCGATGTCGAGACGGTCAACCAGCGTGGCGAATGGGTCGGCACCGAGACCTACACCTGCCTGGGTTACCGCCGTCCGGAGGCGCAGTCATGAGTGCATCCCGCAGTCGGACGACGCAGGAAGTGCAGGTCGGCCAGGAGCTGCCGCCGCTGACGCATCCGGTGACGGCGACGACGGTCGTGCTCGGAGCGCTCGCCAGCCGCGACTGGCGGCCGATGCATCATGACAAGGATTTCGCCGTCAACCGCAACGGTGTGCGCGATATCTTCATCAACACGCCGAACAACGCCGCCTGGTTCGAGCGCTATGTCACCGACTGGAGCGGGCCGAAGGGCCGGCTCGGCCGGATGAACTTCAAGATGAAGACTCCCGTGTTCCCGGGCGACGACATGACCTTTAGCGGTCGTGTCGCCGGCACCGCGGTGGACGCTGCCGGCTGCCATTGGGTGGACCTCGAGGTCGCCGTGTCAGTGGCCGGCAAGGCGCACACCGAAGGCCGCATCCGCATCGCGCTGCCGGCTGATGACAGTGACAACCCCTGGCGGCGCAAGGGTGCGGACTGGAAGCCGTGAGCGCGCCGCCCAACCGAACGATCGTTACGAGAGCCAGACCATGGAACTGAAGTTCACCGACGAACAGCGGATGCTGCGCGAGACGACTCGCGACCTGTGCCAGTCGCACTGCGGCCCCGACGTCGTGCGCCGCATGGAGAATGATCCGCAGGGCGTGCCGGCCGAGCTGTGGCGGAACATGCGCGAGATGGGCCTGCCCGGCATCCTCGTGCCGCAGGAACTGGGTGGCCTCGGCCTCAACATGCTCGACTGCGCGGTGATCTTCGAGGAGCTCGGCCGCGCGCTGGCGCCAGGGCCGCTGTTCGCGAGCGGAGTGCTCAGTGTGCTGGCGCTGCGTCGGGCCGGCGGCCAGGATGAGCTGCTGCGCGCGCTGGGCGCCGGCGAGCAGATCGTCGTGCCGGCCTGGCTGGAGCCGGACGGTGGCTACCGTCCCGAGGGCGTGCAGTTGCGTGCGCAGCCGGCGTCCGGCGGCTGGCGCCTGGATGGCGTCAAGCGCCATGTCGTCTGTGCGGCCGCGGCCGATGTACTGCTCGTGCTGGCGCGCACCGGCTCCGCGGCCGGGGACATCGACCTGTTCCTCGTCGACCGGGCTGCGCCGGGCGTCGTGCTCGAGCAGCAACGGACGATGGCCACCGATACGCAGTACCGCGTGGCGTTCACCAGTGTCGCGGTGCCGGAGAGCCGGCGGCTCGGTGCGCCGCAGGGCGGCTGGCGGATCTGGCACGAGACGATGCTCGAGGCGATCATCCTGGCCGCGGCCACGGCGGCCGGCGGCGCCGAGCGCGCGCTCGAGATCACGGTGCAGTACTCGAAGGACCGCGAGCAGTTCGGCAAGCCGCTCGGCGCCTTCCAGGCGCTCGCCCACTACATGGCGGACGCCTCGCCGGTCGTCGAGGGTGCGAAGGTGCTGGTCTATGAGGCTGCCTGGGCGCATGCGAACGGCCGCGACATCGCCCGCCTCGCGCCGATGGCCAAGCTGTTCGCCTGCCAGGCTTTCCGCGACGTCACCGCGATGGCGCAGCAGGTGCACGGTGGCATCGGCTTCACGCTCGACTACGATATCCAGCTCTTCTACCGGCGGGCCAAGCACCTGCAGCTGAACTGGTGGGACTCCCGTTACCTCGAGGAACTGGTCGCCGCCCACGTGCTCGACCGTCCGGGTGAGCGCACGATACCGGATCCGTTCGCGGGCTGAGCGGAGGTGACAGCAGCCATGACCGAAGACACCTTCACGAACATCCGCTTCACGCTCGAGGACCAGGTCGGCGTCATCACGCTGAACCGTCCCGAGAAGCTCAACGCGGTGAGCTGGGAGCTGGCCGAGGAGCTTTCCGGGCTGCTGTACCGGCTGCGGACCCGCGATGAGGTCCGGGCGATCGTGCTGACGGGCGCCGGCCGGGCGTTCTGCGCCGGCGGCGACGCGGACTTCCTGAGCGGTGACAGTGACCGGCCGATGCCCGGCACCTCGGACGTGGCGCGCCCGATCCCGCGCTCGCAGCGCAAATCGCCGGGCGGCCCGTTCTTCGAGGTGACGCGCCAGCTCATCGCGGTGGACAAGCCGGTGATCGCCGCGATCCAGGGTCCCGCGGTCGGGGCCGGGCTCGCCTACGCGCTCGCCTGCGATCGGCGCTTCGGCGACACCACGACGCGGATGTCCGCGATCTTCACCAACATCGGCGTCGCGCCGGACTGCGGGGTCTCGTATTTCCTGCCGCGCATCGTCGGCCTGCCGAACGCACTGATGATGGTCGAGACCGGCCGTATCTTCAAGGCGGAGGACTGCCAGAGGCTTGGGCTGCTGGATGAACTGGTGCCGGAGGGCACGAGCCTCGCCGCCGCGCTCGAGTACGCGAAGACGATCGCGGCGCGCGCGAGCGTCGCCGTCGACATGGCGCGGCGCATGATTCACCTGTCGTCTCACTACACGCTCGACGAAATGCTCGACTACGAGGGCCTTGCCGGCGTCGTCGTCGCCTACTGCGCCGATGCCAAGGAGGGCACGACGGCGTTCCTCGAGAAGCGCAAGCCCGTGTTCCGCGGCGTATGAACGGGATGCCGCTCGCGGGCCTGCGCGTCCTCGATGTCTCGACGATGCTGGCCGGGCCCTATGGCGCGACGCTGCTCGGCGATCTCGGCGCCGACGTGATCAAGGTCGAGTCGCACTACGGCGACGAGAGCCGTCATCTCGGGCCGAAGCGCGAGGGCGAGTGCGGTCCCTACCTGAGCCTGAACCGCAGCAAGCGCGACCTCGTGCTCGACCTGCTGACCCCGCAAGGCCAGGAGGTCTTTGCGCGGCTCGCGGCGACCGCCGACATCCTGGTGACCAATGTGCGCGAGCCGGCGCTCGGCCGGCTCGGCCTGGAATTCGAGCAGGTGCAGCGGCACCGGAGCGATATCGTCTGGATCCGGGTGACCTCCTTCGGGCCGGATGGACCCTATGCCGGTCGCCCCGGCATCGACTTCCTGACGCAGGGCTATGCCGGTGCGCTGACGCTGAATGGCCACCCGGATACCCCGCCGGTGCGGACCGGATTTCCGGCGGTGGACGTCATCACTTCGCTGCTGGTCTCCAACGCGGCGCTCGCGGCCCTGCGCGTACGCGACCGGACCGGCGCCGGCCAGCGCATCGAGGTCTCACTGCTGGACGCGCTGATGCACGCGCAGGCGAGCTCGATCGGCACCTACCTCGCGACTGGCGAGCGGCCGGTCCGCACGGGTAACCGCAGCCTGTATTTCGCGCCCTCCGGCGTCTATCCGACCCGCGATGGCCGGCAGGTGATCATCACGACGCCGGGCGAGAAGTTCTTCGGCAACGTCTGCCGCGCCCTCGGCACCGAGTGGGACCAGGATCCGCGCTTTCGCGACATCCGGGCGCGGCTCGCCAACCAGGACGAGCTGGACCGCGTGATAGCCGAGCGCACCCGGGAGTTCGACCGGGACGAGCTGGTCGAGCGCCTGGTCGCGGCCGACGTGCTGACCGCGCCGATCAACGAGGTCGAGGACGTGGTCCGGGACCCGCAGATCCGGCACAATCGGATGATCGTCCCGGTGGCGCATCCGCTGCTCGGGACCGTGGACGTGACCGGGGTGCCGATCCGCTTCTACGGCACTCCCTGCGAGGTCAGGCGGCACCCGCCGATGCAGGGCGAGCATACGCGGGAATTGCTCGCGGAACTGGGTTATGGTGAAGCCGAGATCGAGGCGCTGATCGCTGCTGGCGTGGCCGCGGACCGGCCGGAACTGCAGCGGCGGCGCGCTGCGCGTGCGAGGAGGACCTGACAGTCATGCGACGCTTTCTGGCGGCCTGCGATGCGGGCGGAACGATGACCGATGTGATCCTCGTCGACGAGGACGGCCGCTCGGTCGTCGGCAAGGCCTCGACCACCCCGCACGACGAGAGCATCGGCTACATGGAGGCCTTCTACGAAGCCCTCGACTACTTCGGCATCCCGAAGGCGGAGCAGGCCGACTTCGGCCGCCAGCTCGAGACCGCGATCTACACCGGCACCTCGATGCTCAACTGCATCATCAACATGTCCGGTTACCGGACCGGGTTGATCACGACGCGGGGCTTCGAGGACATCAACGCCCAGGGGCGCGGCAAGCAGACCTTCATCGGCCTGCAGTGGTCCGAGATCACCCACATGCAGTACCGCCGGCACCGCGTGCCGCTGGTGCCGCGGCGGCTGGCGCGCGGGGTCACCGAACGCATCGACATGTTCGGCAAGGTGGTGATTCCGCTCTATGAGCACGAGGTGGAGCAGGCCGCCCGTGAACTGATCGTCGACGAGGGCTGCGAGTCGATTGCGATCGTGTTCCTGCAGTCCTACGTCGATTCGCGGCACGAGGAGCGCGCCGCGGAGATCGTGCGCCGGATCATGCAGGAAGCCGGCCGGGACATTCCGATCGAGCTGTCCTCGCGCGTCGCGCCGACGATGCGCGAGATCTCGCGCGCCAACTCGACGATCATCCAGGCCTACGCCTCCGATCCGGCCCGCCGCCAGCTGTTCCGGATCGAGAAGGAGCTGCACAAGACCGGCTACCAGCACAGCCTGAAGACCGTGCTCGGCTACGGCGGCGTCACCAACATCCGCTACCAGCGGCTGTTCGAGGCAGCGATGTCCGGGCCGGTCGGCGGGCTGATGGGCGCGAAGTACCTGGGTAGCGTGATCGACGAGAACAACATCGTCTGCTCCGACGTCGGTGGTACCTCCTTCGACGCCGGCTGCATCACCGCCGGCATGCTGCCGATCACCCGCGAGCCCGCATTCCAGGACATGTACGTCAGCGCGCCGATGCTCGGCATCACCTCGATCGGCGCCGGCACCGGTACCTACATCCGCATCGATCCGGCCACCAGCCGCATCAAGCTCGGGCCCGACTCGGCGGGCGGCACGCCCGGGCCGACGTTCATGGAGGCCGGCAACACCACGCCGACGATCAACGATGCCAACCTGCTGCTCGGCATCCTGAACGAGAAGAACTACCTCGGTGGCAAGGTCCGCGTGAACAAGGAGGTCTCGTACCGGTTGTTCAAGGAGAAGGTGGCCGACCCGCTCGGCCTCGACGTCTACGATGCCTGCGAGACCTGCATCGACCTGCTGAACGTCATCATGCGCGAGCACCTGGTGCGCAGCCTGATGGTCGGTCGCGACCTGCGCGACTACGTGCTGCTGGGCTATGGTGGCGGCGGACCGCTGCACCTGCTGCCCTATGCCGGCGACCATCCCTACAAGGCGGTGATCACCGTGCCGTGGGCCGGCGGCTTCTCCGCCTGGGGCGGCGCCTGCATGGACTACGCCCATCGCCGCCACCAGAGCGTGTCGGTGCTGGTCTCGCCCCAGGCGAGCGCGGCTGACCGGGTTGCGGCCGTGCAGCCGGTGGTGGCGATCTGGAACAATCTGCGCGAGGCCTTGCTCGGGGAACTGGTGGCGGAGGGTTTCCGGCGCGAGCAGATCAGCATCCAGCCGGTGGCCTACGTGCGCTACTACGGGCAGCTCGAGGATGTCGAGGTCGCTTCGCCGGTCGAGACACTTGCGAGCCAGGCGGACCTCGATGCGTTGTTTGGTCGCTTCGAGGAGAACTACACGCGGCTCTTCACGCTGGCGGCGCGGCCCGACGGCGGCACCTATCACATTACCGAAGTGGCGGTCGTCGCCACGGTCGCGACCGTGAAGCCGCGGTTGATACGCCACCCGCTCGCCGCCGCGGCGCCGCCGCCGGAGGCCGTCAAGGGCACGCGGCCGGTGTACCAGAAGGGCCACTGGCACGACGCCGCGATCTACCGCATGGAGTCCATGCTGCCTGGGAACCTGGTCAATGGTCTCGCGGTCATCGAGGCCTCGAACACGACGCTGTTCGTACCGGCCGACTGGCAGGTGCGCATCGACGAGTACAACATCTACTGGATGACCAGGAAGGGCGCGTGATGGCCAGACAGCCGAAGCTCATCGAGCAGCTGCGCATCCATGACGAACTGTTCGCCAGCACTGGCTGCATGTTCGGGCTGGAGCGGCTCACCGAGAAGGAACGTGACCGCGGCGTCTACGAGGCCGTGTGGCACATCCTGCTCAGCATCTGCAATATCGCCTGGGAGGTCGGCTGCAAAGTCTCGTCGTCGCCGATCGCCGCGGAGGGCGGGGACGCGCTGTGGGCGCTGCACACGCCGACCGGCGAGTGCATCTGCACCTCGCGTGGCATCACCGCCCACGTCGGCCTGCTGGCCTCGATGGTTCGCAAGTTCATCGAGCTCGGCTACGAGGACCTGCCGGGTTTCCACGACGGCGACATCTTCGAGAACAACGACCCGCACTACGGCGGCATCCATTCGCCGGACTTCGACACGGCGATGCCGATCTTCTACCAGGGTGAGCTGGTCGCCTGGGTGACTTCGGTGACGCACGTCAACGACGCCGGCTGCGTGCTGCCGGGCTCGATCTCCTTCATGAATCCGGACTGCTTCTCCGACGGCATCCCGGTGTCGGTCGAGAAGGTCGGCCAGGACGACCGCTTCTACCCGTGGTACGAGGCCCGCATCCGCTCACGCACGCGCACGCCCGACTTCGTGCTCGGCGACGCGCGCGGCCGGCTGGCCGGCTGCATCAAGGTCCGCGAGAAGCTGACCGAGACCATCGACAAGTACGGCCTCGAGTTCTTCAGGAACGCTTCCCGCGAGTACATCGAGGACAGCCGGCGCTACGCAACCGCGCGCATCCGCACGCAGACGGTGCCCGGCATCGTGCGCAAGTCGCAGTTCAAGGATCTGGCGATGAAGGGCAAGAGCGTGATCCTGCCCAGCCAGGACATCGACCTGCTGATGAACCTGCCGATGCAGGTGACGATCGACAAGAATGCGCGTGTGCGGTTCTCGCTCGAGGGCGCGAGCGGCAACGTGCCCTTCGGCGAGAACGTCAGCCCCACGGCGCTGGCTTCGGGCCTGCTGATGGGTTACTCGCACGTCGTCGGCTTCGACATGTTCAACTCCGGCTCGACGTACGCGATGACCATCGACCCGCCGCCCGAGGGCGCGTGGTGCAATCCCTTCCCGAAGAACTACTTCGCGGCCTGCGGCCTCGGCTGGGCGCCGACGGTCATGTGGCTCACGTCGCTTTACGAGGTCACGGGGCGGCTGTACTTCATGCGCGGCTTCGTCGAGGAGATGTCCGCCGGTGCGGCGACGACGATGAGCGGCGAGTGGGCGGGCCAGAATCAGTACGGGATGTATATGGTCGGCCTGACCCTCGAGCAGGCGAGCAACGGCTCGCCAGCGCGCGGCATCGCCGATGGCGAACCGGCGGCCTGGTGCATCTTTACGGCGAACGCGGACTACGGCAACGCCGAGGTCATGGAGCTGTACTACCCGATTCTCTATCTCGGCCGGAACATGGAGCCCGACTCGGGCGGCTATGGCAAGTTTCGCGGCGGCGTCGGCCACACGGCGGTGTGGCTGATCAAGAACACGACGGGCATCGGCTTCACGGCTGCCTGCTCGGGCATCCGCAGCATGGTCACCGCCAACCACGGCATGTACGGCGCCTACCCGACGCCGCCGGATCGCTTCGCCTACGCCGCCGGGACCAACATCAAGTCCTTGATCGAAGAGGGCAAGCCACTGGTGCATGGCTACGGCGATCCGGAGGATCCGGACCTCGTCCGCAACGTCAAGGCCAGGGTGCTCGAGCCCAACGTGATCGTGCCCTACACCATCCCGGAGCCGCTGCACGAGTACGACCTCGTCATCGACCCGATTTCGGGTTCCCAGGCGATGGGTGACCCGATCGAGCGCGACGTGGAGCTCGTGCGCGATGACCTCGACAAGGGACTGACGCGACCGTGGGTGGCCGCGACGATCCACGGGGTCGTCGCGACACAGGGTGCCGACGGCAACTGGGTCGTCGATACGGAGGCGACCGCGGCGAAGCGCCAGGGGATTCGCGCTGCGCGCAAGGCCCGCGGCGTGCCGTTCCGCGACTGGTGGGAGCAGGAGCGTCGCAAGGTGCAGGGCGGCGAGGGCATGGCGGAGGCCGTGAAGAACATGTGGAACAGCTCGATGGAGCTCTCGCCCGGCTACGCCGCGCGGCTGCGTGGTTTCTGGAAACTGCCGGACGACTTCGTGTTCTGAGGAGACCTTCATGGCTGAATACGATCTCTACGACGTCGAGGATATCCGCAAGCTGGTGGATGGCGAGCTGCCGTGGCCCGTCGTCCAGCAGATGATGAAGAACGGCAAGGACCGGGACCGCTTCGACAAGTGGCTGGTCATCCTGCAGGGCCGCGTCCCCTGGAAGGAGCGGATCCTGCTGCCGCTGACGCCGGCCCTGTTCATCGTGCAGAAGCCCGATGGGCGAATCGTCAAGTGCCGCTGCGGCCACGAGTTCGGCGACTACCGCGTGAACTGGAAGCTCTCCGCACTGATCCACGTGCGCGACACCGCGGAGAAGCTCGGCGAGGTGTATCGCGGGCGCGAGCTGCCGAGCGCCCAGTGGATGCAGATGCGCGAGTACTACTGCCCCGGCTGCGGTTCGCAGCTCGAGGTCGAGGCGGTGCCGCGCGGCTGCCCGCCGGACTTCGAGTTCCTGCCGGACCTCGACACCTTCTACCGCGACTGGCTCGGGCGTCCGTTGCCGGATTCTGTCGAGTTTACCGACAATACGCTCGAACAGATCGCGAAGTGGTAGCGCCGCAGCGGCGCGGTAGCGGGAGCCGGGGAGCACGATGAGTGGTGTGTTGCGCGACCTCACGGTCCTCGACCTGACTCGGCAGTTCAGCGCGGCGATGGCGGCCGCGTTTCTCGGCGATTTCGGTGCGCGCGTGATCCGCATCGAACTGCTGCCGGCGCCGCCGCGCAAGACATCCGGGCGCTGGAACCACGAGGCCGACCTGATCCACCGCAACAAGCAGTCGGTCGCGCTTGATGCCAGCCAGCCGCGCGGGCGCGAGCTGCTCGAGGGACTCATCGCGCGGGCCGATGTGATCGTCACCGACTGGGAGCGCGACGAGCTCGTGGCGCTCGGCCTCGACCATGCGGCGGTCAGTGCGCTGCGCCCGGAGATCATCTACGGGCGGTTGTCGGGCTTCGGCCCGGAGGGCCCCGATCGCGACCTGCCGGCCATCGATGAACTCGCGGCGGCGCGCACCGGCGCGATGCCGATGCTGCCGCAGCCCGGGCAGCCACCGGTCTACACCGGTGCCGGCGCCATGCATGCGACCGCCCAGCTCGCCTTCGGCATCGTGCTCGCGCTGCTGCACCGCCAGCGCGGCGGCGAAGGCCAGGCCGTGGACGTATCGCTGTTCGGCGCCAACATGTACGGCTCCTCGCTCGACCTGCAGGCCTTCCTCGCGATCGGCGCGGGCGAGCGCCTGCTGCACCCGATCTCGCGGCTCGACGTCTCCAACCCGATGTCGGGTTCGCTGTACCCGGCCGCCGACGGGCGCTGGGTCACGCTGACCATGCCCGATACCGACCGCTGGTGGCCGGCCTTCGCCGACATGGTCGGCCTCGCGCGCGACGATCAGCGCTTCGACTCCCACGAGAAGCGTACCGGGACCAATCGCGGCGTGCTGATCGCGGAGCTGGAGCGGCGCTTCGCCGCGCAACCCGCCAGCCACTGGCGGCAGCAGTTCCAGCAGCGCCAGTTGTCGGCCGACATCATCGAGCGCTTCGACTACCCGGCAGGCGATCCGGGCGCACGCGCAAATCAATACATCCTCGACCTGGATCACCCGAGCTTCGGCACGATCCATTCGCTCGGCTTCCCGATCTGGCTCAGCGACAGCCCAGCCCGGCTCGACCGGCTCGCTCCCTGCGCCGGCCAGCACACCGGGCAGGTGCTGCAGGAGCTGCTCGGCTGCTCGCGCGAGACTTTGCACGAGCTGGCCGCGGCCGGCGTCGTGGCCGAGGGGCGGCCCGCGTGAACGCGCTCGACGGCATCCGCGTCATCGACCTGACGGTCTGGTTCCAGGGCCCGGTCTGTGCGCAGTACCTCGCCGACTTCGGCGCCGATGTGATCAAGATCGAGCGGCCGCAGGGTGGCGACCAGGCGCGCGGCGTGCGCAGCATCAAGGCGGTGGAGATCGGCGACTGGAACCAGTATTTCCTGGTGATCAATCGCAACAAGAAGAGCATGGCGCTCGACCTCAAGAAGCCCGCGGCGCAGGAGATCCTGTACCGGCTGGTCGAGAAGTCGGAGGTCTTTCTCTCCAACCTGGAGCCGGCGATGCTCGCCGGCTGGAACCTCTCGTACGAGAAGCTGGCGGCGATCAATCCGCGCCTGGTGTACGCGACCAACACCGGTTACGGCCGCTTCAGCCAGGTCGCGCGCCCGTCGTTCGACATGACGGTGCAGGCGCTGACCGGGATCATGGCGCGGCTCGGTGAGCCGGGCCAGCCGCCGATCTACCTCGGCATGGGCTCGGGCGACGCGTACGGTGGCATGATGTCCGCGCTCGGCATCCTGCTCGCGCTGTACGAATGCCAGCGCAGCGGCCGGGGCCAGCAGGTGGACGCCTCGCTGTACGGTGCGCAGTTGTTCCTCGCCGCGCCGCAGCTGCAGGCCTACCTGGCTGGGGACGAGAGCCGCGCGCTGCAGCACTCGAGGCGCAGCGTCGAGAATCCGCTGTGGAACCTGTACCCGACCCGCGGCCGCTGGGTGTACCTGTGTGAGCCGAACGAGGACGCGCGCTTCACCGCGCTTGGCCGTGCGCTCGGCAATGCGGCGTTTGCCGCTGATCCGCACTTCGCCGACGCCGACGGTCGTCGCCGGCACAACGAGGCGCTGATTGCGGCGATCGAGGCCGAGACCCTGCGGCACGACGATGGCGAGCTGATGGCCGCATTCCGCGCCGAGGGCCTGGTGGCGAGCCCGATCCACAACTTCGCCGACGTGGTCCGCGACGAACAGGCCTGGCGCAACCAGTACTTCCTGAAGACGTACTGCGAGGAAGTGCAGCGCGAGGTCTCGATCCGCGGCCTGCCGGTGACGCTGTCGAAGACGCCGGGCGAGGTACACACGCTCGGTCCGCAACTGGGCCAGGATACCGAGCTCCTGCTGATGGACCTGCTCGGCTACGACTGGGAGCGGATCGAGGCGCTGAAGGCCGAGGGCGCCATTCCCTGAGGTGAGTGACATGAAGTTCAGCGACTGGGCCGTGGTCAGCGGTGCGGGCCTCGAGGGCTTCCGCGAAATCGTCTATGAGAAGCGCCGGCATCTGGCGCTCGGCGGCGGCGTGGCGCGCATCTCGCTGAACAAACCCACGCAGATGAACACGCTGACACTCGCCACCGTCGACGAGATGTTCCGGGCCTTCTATGACGCCAACCATGATCCGCTGATCGGGGTCATCGTCGTCGCGGCCCGCGGCAAGCACTTCGGCGCCGGCGGCGACGTCAACTGGGAGCAGTGGGGGCTGCGCGAGGCCGTGTACAACCGCTATCCGCACAACCGCCTGATCCGGATGTCGCGCAAGCCGGTGATCGCGCAGGTACAGGGCTACTGCATCGGCGGCCACAACCACATGGCGTACTGCTGTGACTTCACGATCGCCGCTGACAACGCGATCTTTGGCCAGGCGGGGCCGCGGGTCTCATCGCCGGCCGACGGCTTCTTCGTGCCGTACCTGACGAAAGTCGTGGGCGCGAAGCGCGCGCGGGAGATGTGGATGCTGTGCCGCAAGTACCAGGCCGGCGAGGCGCTCGCGATGGGCCTCGTCAATGCGGTCGTGCCGCTCGAGCAGCTGGAGGCCGAGGTGGAGCAGTGGTGCGAGGAACTGCTGTCGGTGAGCCCGGGCTGCCTCGAGATCCTGAAGTCGGCCTTCGACCAGGAGATGGATGGCTATCGCGAGTCCTGCGCGATTTCGGCGGCGATGTACCCGGACTGGTTCGACATGCCGGAGGGCAAGGAGGGCCCCGCGGCCTTCGTCGGCAAGCGCCCCGCGCGCTTCTGGGACATCCGGCGGGCCGAGGCCGAGGCTCGCGGGCGGCTGCTCGAGGAGTATGACGCGCTGCAGGCGCAGCCGCCGCAATCCGGGGATCGCAAGTGAGCGACGCGGCCGCACTGCGCGATCGGGCCTGCATCGCCGGCATCGGCGAGACGGCCGTGTGCCGCAAGCCCGGTTCCGGCCTCACCGAGTTCGCGCTGCAGCTGCGGGCAATCACCGCTGCACTCGATGATGCCGGCCTCGCTGCGCAGGATATCGACGGCATCATGCCGTTCCCGAATCTCGGCAAGGCCGAGGGCTTCGCCGCCAGCCTCGGCTGCCGGAACCTGCGGTTTGCCGCAACCCTGCATCTCGGCGGCGCCGCGCCGGTGGCCGCGCTGCGCGTCGCCGCGATGGCGGTCGCAACCGGAGCCGCGAACCATGTCCTCGTGCCCGGTGGCTGGAATGGCTACTCCGGTGCGCGCACGCGCGACATCACCGCCGGCGACGTGGATTCCATCCCCGGCGGCGCGATCGCCCGTGACTACTACCTGCCGTTCGGACTGTCGGCGCCGCCACAGTGGTATGCGCTGATGGCGCGGCGCCACATGCACGAGTACGGCACGCGCGCGGAGCAGCTCGGCGCCGTGGCGCTGGCGATGCGGCGGCACGCGCAGCTCAATCCGGGCGCGCTGATGTGTGGCAAGCCGTTGACGCTCGACGACTACCTTGCCTCGCCGATGATCGCCGATCCCTACCGGATGCTGGACTGCTGCCTCGAGACCGACGGCGCCGCTGCGTATATCGTCACCAGCACGGAGCGGGCGCGCGACCTGCGCCAGCGGCCAGTGCGGATCATGGGCGCCGCGGCCGGCCAGCCGAGCCCGGCGGATGAGATCATCAGCCGCCGCGACTTCCATCGCATCGGTCTCACGACCGCGGCGCCGGAGGCCTTCGCGATGGCCGGCGTGACGCCGGACGACATGGACTTCGCGCAGATCTACGACTGCTTTACCTTCGAGGTGCTCCAGCAGCTCGAGGAGGCCGGCTTCTGCCGGCGCGGCGAGGGCGGGGCCTTCGTCGAGGGCGGCGCGATCGAGCTGGGCGGACGGCTGCCGGTCAACACCCACGGCGGCCTGCTGTCGCAGGCGCACCTGCTCGGCCTCGGGCATATCGTCGAGGCCGTGCGCCAGCTGCGCGGCGAGGCCGGTGCGCGCCAGGTGCCGGATGCGGAACTCGGCGCCGTCACCGGCTGGGGCGATTTCGGCGATGGCAGCATCGCGATCCTGCGGCGCGACGGCTGAGCGAGGGCACATGAGCGACAAGGCCGCATCGATCCCGCGTCCGCTGCCGAAGCTCGAAGGAGCGACCGGGCAGTTCTACGACTGGTGCCGCAAGGGCGAGCTGCGCTTCCAGCGCTGCACGAGCTGCGGTACCTTCCGCCATCCGCCGCGCGAGCTGTGCGCCGAGTGCCGCTCCTTTGACTGGGAATGGACGCGCTCGCCGGGCGAGGGCACGGTGTTCACCTACACGATCGTCGAGCGCGCGCTGCACCCGGCTTTCGCCGGCGCGACTCCCTATGCCGCGGTCGTCGTCGAGTTCCCCGAAGGCGTGCGGCTGCTGAGCCGCATCGTCGGCCTCGCGCCGGCGGAGATCCGCATCGGCATGCCGGTGCGGGTGGACTTCGAGGCGTTCAGCGAGACGGTGACGGTGCCGGTGTTCCGGCTTCGGTAGCCCGGGTGCCGTAATCGAGCAGCAGCGCTTCGGCCAGCGCGCGACACTGGTCCAGCACGGCGGCCCAGTCGTCCCAGGGCGGGACAATGCCCTTGTATTCGGACAGGTCCACCTCCGCGAGGTCGTACGGTTCGGGGTGCGTCAACCGGACAGTGAGCGATGCCAGGATGTCACCGTTCTCGCCGGCAAACTCGCCGTACATCCCGTTCATCGGTCGCAGTGCCGCGGCGCTGCGGGCGGGCCCCAGATGGCGTGCGAGGGCAGCGACATCCAGGTAGTCGCGCGTCGCATTGCGCTCCACGACGAGAAAGGCCTTGATCCGGAGCATTTCCTCGACGGTCGGAATCCGGAGCGTGCGGCCGTCGGGTAACTCGACGGTGGTGGTATCTAGCGGGGTGGCACGTGGTTGATTGCGCAGGCCGGCGTCGATGCCATCGCGCTCGCCGAGGATCAGCTTGCCCCGTATCCGGCGGTGTGTTCTCCATCCGACCATCGACTCGAGGGCGGCGATGGCCGCGTCGTAGTCGCTGGCCAGTGCGGTGACGACATGGTCGTGGTCGAAGGAAAAGCGGTGTCCGGCATGCAGCGCCGCGGCGGTGCCGCCGACCAGGATGGCGCCGGGTACGCGGGTCTGGAGGGTCGCCGCATGCGCGAGCAGCGTCTCCCAGTCCGCGGCCTTGCGGGAC
>SCUD01000113.1 GCA_004297335.1 Gammaproteobacteria bacterium | reverse complement strand
GCTGTTCGTTCATGTCGATCACCATGGGCGGGATGATCGACCCAAACCTCAGCCGCCAGACTCATACCTCGTTGGAAATACGCCCCCACGTTCAGACTCATACCATGTTGGAAGAGACTCAGTCTTGCGTTGCCGCCCGCCGGTGCTGATACTCCGCGGACAGGATCAGAGGGGGAAGGTGATGACGTACGGATGGAGTACAACGGGTGCGCGGGCAGTTGCCCTGCTGGCCGCACTCCTGAGCCTCGGCAGTAACGCGGCCGAACAGGATGACTCGGACCTGGCCCGCAGCCAGGACATGGCGACGATCGGCCGGCTGTATGGCGAGCATTGCGCCGTCTGCCACGGCGAGCAGCTGCAGGGCGCGGCGCAGGGCGTCGCGCTGCTCGGCCGCGAACTCAAGGGCGGGTCGACCGTCGCGGACATCGAGGCCAGCATCGGCCGCGGCGCGCCCGCGCTCGGCATGCCGGTCTGGTCGGAGACGCTGAGCGCGACGCAGATCCGCGCGCTGGCGATCTACATCGGCGAGAAGCGCGCCGGGTTCCGCGAGGGTGAGGGGATCTTCCAGATCGCCGATCCGCTGATCGTGCCGGCGGGCGTAGTGGCGACCGAGCGGCATGCCCTGCGCGTCAGCGTGCTCGCTGATGGCCTGGATCCGCTGCCTTCCTCGATGGCATTCCTGCCGGATGGCACGATCCTCCTGACTGAGAAACACGTCGGCCTGACGCGCATCACGCGCGACGGCCGCCGGACGCTGATCCAGGGCACGCCGCGCATCTGGGGGCGGGACAAGGAAGTCGTGTTCCACTCTGGCCTCGACATGAGCAATGGCTGGATGCTCGGCGTCGCCGTGCATCCGCGCTACCGCAGCAATGGCTGGATCTACCTGTCCTGGGGTGAGCTGTGCGACGACTGCCCGCGCAGCGAACCGCAGAATCCGCTCACGCCATCGATGACCAAAGTGGTGCGCGGCCGCATCCGCGGCGATCGCTGGGTGGATGAGCAGGTCGTCTGGAGCGCCGCGCACGAGCACTACACGCAACAGACTGACCTGATCGGCGGCGGGCGCATGGCCCTGGACGATCGCGGGCACCTGTTCGTCGTGGTCGGCATGAAGAACGAGACCGATGGCGTGCAGGACCTCGGCCGGCCCTGGGGCAAGATCCACCGCGTCCATGACGACGGCCGGATTCCGGCCGACAACCCGTTCGTGAACCGTCCGGGCGCGCTGCCCTCGATCTGGAGCTATGGTCACCGCAACCCGCAGGGCATCGACTTCGATGAGCAGACCGGGCTCTTGTGGAGCGCCGAGCACGGCCCGCGTGGCGGCGACGAGGTCAACCTGATCCGTGGCGGCCGCAACTACGGCTGGCCACTGGTTTCACGTGGTGTGCATTACGACGGCACCAAGGTGGACGGCTGGAAGAAGTACGGCGTGCCCTACGATCCGGCGGCGATCGAGCAGCCGGTCGTCGAGTTCACGCCTTCACCGGCGCTGTCGGCGGTGATCGTCTGGCGCAGCCGGCGCTTCCCGGACTGGCGCGGCAATTTGCTGGTCGGCTCGCTGAAGGCACGCGAGCTGTACCGGGTCGTGCTCGAGGACGGCCAGCCGGTGCACCGCGAGACGCTGCTGCGCGACATCGGCCGGGTCCGCGACCTGCAGCAGGGCCCGGACGGCGACCTGTACCTGCTGATCGAGCACGCGCAGGGCGGCAAGATCCTGCGGGTCTCCGATGGTGCCGGTGTTGCGTTATTGCAGTAACCGGTCCGGGTGCTGACACGAATAGTAGCCAACGCAGAACCGGTTACTGCAATAACGCAACACCGGCACCGTCAGCTAGTACTCGTAGATCAGGTTGATCCCGTACGTGCGGCGCTCGGCCCACGCGATCGGTGAGATGTTGAACCCGGCCGGCGTGATGTTGCCATACGGGTCCTGGATCGCGACCGGATTGCCGGAGGCGATCACGTACAGCGGCCACTTGCGGTCGCTGAGGTTCTTGCCCCAGAGATCGACGCGCAGGCGGCTGTGGCTGCCGACGTCGGCCTGCCAGGACAGGCGGCCGTCCAGCAGGCCGTAGGGAGCCCGCGATGCCGCCTGGCTGTTCGGCACCGCGGCGCCGGCGGCCGAGGTGTGCCAGGTGCGGTCCTCCCAGCGGTAGTTCAGGATGCCGGTGAGGTCGCCGCGCCCGAGCTGCAGGAAGGTCCAGCTCAGCCCGAGGTTCAGCGTGTTCTCCGGCGAATAGCCCTGCCGGAACAGGTGCCGCACGTCCTCGCCGACCTGATAGGGCGAGGCCGGATTGACCGCCGGATCGAAGACCGTGCCGGCCGGCGCGGGCACTTCGTCGAACTTCGTGTCGAGCCAGGTGTACTCGAGCGTCAGGCTCAGGTTCTCCGTCGGCTGCCACAGCGTCTCGACCTCGAGGCCGCGGATCGTGGCCTTGCCGGCGTTCATGCCGAGCACCACCGACAGGTCGGCCGGGCTGGTGTTGAAGAAGAGCTGCATGTCCTCGTACTTGCTGTGGAACAGCGCCGCGTTCAGGCGCATGCGCCGGTCGAGCAGGTAGGACTTCAGCCCCAGCTCGTAGACGGTGACGGTCTCGGGATCGAAGGTCACGCCGAACTGGCCGACGTCGACCGATTCACTGGAACCGCCGGCCTTGTAGCCGGTGGCGATGCGCAGGTAGGTGCTGACATCCGGGGTCCAGGCGAAGTTGGCGGTGAACGACGGATTGAACTCGCTCGACGAGACGTCGTTCGCGGTGATCAGCCCGGGGGCCGGTTCCTGCGCGATCGGGTAGCCGAACCAGGTGGTCAGCAGCTCGCGCTCGGCCGAGCGCTCGTCCTTGGTGTAGCGGCCGCCGAAGGTCAGCTCAAGCCGGTCATCGAGGATCGGCGGTGTCCAGGTGACTTGCGCGAACGCGGCCCGCGACTCCGATTCCATCTGCACGTACCGGTTCTTGTCGAGCAGCACTCCCGGGGCCGTGATGATGGTGTGCTGCAAGTGGCGGCCCTGCTCCTCGAAGTAGAACAGCCCGGCGACGAAGTCGAGCCGCCCGTCGAGCAGGCTGCCGACCGCCTGCAGTTCCTGCGTGAACTGGTGCGAGTCGATGTCGTCGGTGCTGAAGAAGCCGGCGAAGAAGGTCTCGGCGTAGTCCTGGTGGTAGATCGAGCTGATGTCGCGATAGCCGGTCAGCGACTTGAGCGTCAGCGCATCGGACACCTCCCAGGCGAGCGTCAGCCCGTGGCTCTCGAAGTCGCCCTTGCTCTCCGGCAGGTCGATGGCGCGGTAGCTGACGTCCTCGGGGCGACCCTGGTCCGAATAGCCGTCGATTTCGCCGACCAGTGCCGCATTGGTGTAGTAGAGCGGCGTCGAGTCGAGCTCCCCGGTCTCGAAGAAGTAGTCCGCCGAGAACGGCCCGTCGCCGGCCCAGCGCAGCGCCAGCCGGCCCGCGGTCTGGTCCTCCTCACCGAAATCGTGGCTCGGCCCGAGGTTCTTCACATAGCCATCCTGCTGGCGCTTGAGCAGGCTGAGCTTGGCGGACAGGTTGCCAGCCGCCGGCAGGTCCAGCACGCTGAGGCTCCGCAGCCGGCCGCTGTTGCCAACGCCCAGTTCCTGGCGGAAGCCGAACTCGCCGGTCGGCTTCCGGCTGATCAGGTTGACCGCGCCGCCGGTGGTGTTGCGGCCGTACAGCGTGCCCTGCGGGCCGCGCAGCACCTCGACCCGCTCGACGTCAGCCAGGTCGAAGGTCACGAGCTGGCCGCGCGAGATGTAGAAGCCGTCCTGGTAGAGCCCGATCGCGGTGTCGATCGTGATTTGGCCGACGTCCTGCACGCCGGAGCCGCGCATGAACAGCGTCAGCGTGTGCTTGGTCGGCGGATAGGGCGTGAACGACATGCTCGGCGTCGCCTTGATGACGCCCTCGAGGTCGACGATGCCGCGGTCGTTCAGGGCCGCGGTGTCCATCGCGGTGATCGCGATCGGTGTGGTCTGCAGGCTCGTCTCGCGCCGCTCGGCGGTGACGATGACCTCCTGAATCGTGCCGGTGACGACTGGCTGCTCCGCGGCGACCGCGCCCGGCCCGTAGCCGGTGATCAGGGCGGCGGCGAGCGCCAGGCGAATGGACCGTGACAGAACTGGATTCGACATGCTCGCGTCTCCCGCGTCGGTGGTTACAGGTCAAGTCCCTTGACTAAATCGCGGGCATTGTCCGGGCAGGCGGGCGGTGCTGTCAAGTGCCGTCAAGTGCCCGGACGGTGCCGGTGTTGCGTTATTGCATTAACCGGTCCGGGTACTGACACGAATGGTAGCCAACGCCGAACCGGTTAATGCAATAACGCAACACCGGCACCGTCCGCAACACCGGCACCGTCCGCACCTAGAACCGATGCCGCAGCGTGGCGCCGATGGTGCGCTGTTCCCCGAAGATGTCGAGCTTGAAGAAGCCGATGTTGTTGATGTAGGTCAGGTATTCCTCGTCGAACAGGTTCTTCGCATACACGGCGACTTCCCACTTGCCATCCTGCGAGGCCAGCGCGGCGCGCAGGTTGAACAGCCAGTAGGCCGCGGCGCGATCGAATACCTGGTTGGTCGTTTCGAGGAAGCGTTCGTCGACCCAGTGGTAGTCGAGCGTCAGTGCACCGTTCCAGTTGCCGGTCACCGGCTGTTCGTAGCGGAGCATCCCGTTGTAGGTCCACTCCGGCGAGTTCACCGGGGTCTTGCCTTCGAGCGGCACGATGCCGGCGTAGGTCGAGATCGCGCGCGCGGTATCCTGATATTCCGCGTCGAGGTAGCCGAGGCCCTGCTTGACGAGCCAGCGCTCCGATGGCTGCCAGGTCAGTTCCAGCTCGGCGCCGAGGTTCTCCTGCTTGCCGACGTTGCGGGTAATCGGCACCAGCGGCGACACCGGGTCGTCGACATTGACCTGGACGTCGTCGTACTCGAAGTGGAACAGCGTGGCATTGAGCTGCAGCCGGCGGTCGAGGAACTGGCTCTTGATACCGACTTCCTGCGCAAAGATCTCCTCCGGATCGAACGAGGTCGCGGCCCCGGCGAACGGCAGGCTGTAGCCGCCGCCGCGGTAGCCGGTGGTCAGGTTGGCGTACACCAGCAGATCGTCCTCGGGCGCCCACTCGAGACCGAGGCGCCACGAGAAGTTCTCGTCCGTGCGGCTGTCGGCGTAGAGCGGAGCCTCCGGCCCGAGGAACGGACAGGCCGGGGAACCGGCCGGTCCTTCGAAGAACGTCGTGATCAGGCACGGCGTCACGTACTTCTCCTTGCCGACCTGCGGCAGGCTGCCGAGGCCCAGCAGGACATCGTCCACGCTGGTCTTGTCCGACGTGTAGCGCAGGCCCAGGTTCAAGGTCACCTGTTCGCTGACGTTGTACTCGAAGTGCGAGAACGCCGCATAGGAATCCAGTTCCTGATGGAACTGCGCGAAGAACTGGTTGGCGAAGGGTGGCACGACTCCCGGCAGCGGCTGGTCGCTCAGGTCGGAACCATCCACCTGTTCCAGGTCGTCGTGTTCGTAGAACAGGCCCAGCACGTACCGCGACTTGCCGCCCATCTCGCCGGCGAGGCGCAGTTCCTGGGTGATCTGATTGATCTCGTTGTAGTAGTGCGTCGAAGTCGAGTCGAAGATGTCGCTCTGGCTGTCCTCGTTGTGGATGCGCTCGTAGTACTCGTAGGCGGTGATCGAGGTCAGCGTCGCCTGGCCGAGCTCGTAGTCGAGGCGCAGGTAGCCCCCATGGAAAGAATCATCGACCGCGGGCGGCGTGTTCTGGTTGATCGTGTACTTGTCCTCCGGCTCGTACTCGCCTTCCGGGTGACCGGCGAGTGTCGCGAAGCCCGCGTACTTCGCGCAGCTCGACGGACTCCGGCTGACTTCGCCGGTGAACAGCTCGGGGCAGAAGCCAGCGGCGCCGAAGTTGAAGATGCCGGGACCCTTCCACGCGATCTTCTCGCCCTGGTCGGTGCCGCCGTGGGCCATCAGCCGGACGCTGAGCTTCTCGCCTTCCCAGCGCAACTGGCCGCGGAAGTCGAGCAGGTCGGGCTCGCCATGTTCCCTGCCGGTGAACAGGTTGTACTGCGGGCCGCCCGAGCCGAACTCGGACAGGAAGGCGAGGCGGCCGCTCAAACCCTCGGCAAGCGGGCCGTTGATCATTCCCTGCAGCGAGTAGCGCTCATGCTCGTCGGCGCCGAGCTCGAGCGCGGCGGCGAAGGTGTCGGTCGGCTGGTTCGTGTAGTAGTTGACGGCGCCGCCCGTGGTGTTGCGGCCGAACAGCGTGCCCTGTGGGCCCTTCAGGACCTCGACCCGCTGGATGTCGTACTGGCGCCGGGAGCTCATCCACGGCTTGGCGATGTAGACCTCGTCGATGTGCTTGGCGACCGGCGAGTCGTACTGGCCCTGGAACTCGTTGAGGCCGATGCCGCGGATGTGCACGCTCTGCAGGAAGCTGTTGTTGGCATAGGCCTGGGTGTTGGTGAGCTGACTGGCGAGCCCGTCGAGGCTGCCGGCGGTCAGCTCGCGGAAGCTGTCCTCGTCGAAGGCCGAGATCGTCAGGCCGATGTCCTGGACCGACTCCTCGAACTTCTGCGCGGAGACGATGATCTCCTCGAGCTGTGCCACGGCGGCTGGTGCATGACCGAGTGCGAGCGCCACGGCGGTGGCAAGCACGAGCGATGACTGGTTACGCATGGGACTCTCCGTTGGTCCGGGAAACGTGGATCGGTGGAATGCGCCCGCGCCAGGGCATGGCTTCCTCGAGCTGCGCGGCGAGCGCGAGCAGAGTCGCCTCGCCGCCGTAGCGCGCGACCGCCTGGACGCCGATCGGCAGCCCGTCCGGGCTCTGGCCGAGCGGCAGGCTGATCGCCGGCTGGCCGGTCATGTTGTAGAGCGCGGTGTAGGGCATGAAGCGAAACAGGTGGTCGTACCAGCCCTGCGCGTCGAGCCTCGGGTCGTTTGCATTGAGCACGCCGAGCTTCAATGGCGGCACGCCCAGCACCGGGGTCAGCAATACGTCGTAGCGTTCGAAGAACGGCGCGACCGTGCGGCACACCTGGTTCATCAACACATCGGCCAGCTCCAGGTCGAGTGCCTTCAGTGTCAGGCCGTGCTGGTAGTTGGCCCACAGGCTGGCCTCGAGATTGTCCGGCGATGGCTGCCGGCCGAGCATCTGGGCGGTCCCGGCGACCGCGGCGGTGCAGAACGAGCACCAGTAGATCAAATTCGCGCGGTGGAAGACGTCGGCGTCGTAAACCGGCGCGGCCTCGACGACGCGGTGGCCGAGCTCGCGGCAGCGCGCGGCTGCCAGCTCGAGCACGCGCACGCAGGCCGGGTCGGCCGGATCCGAATGGCTGTCCACCGCGGACGAGAGGGCGATGCGCAGGCGCTTCGGCTTGCGGGCGATCTCGGCCAGGTACGGCCGGCGCGGCCGCGGAATCACGTAGCGATCGCCGCATCCCGGGCCCTCGACCGCATCGAGTGCCGCGGCGGTATCGCGCACGGTGCGGGAGACCACCAGCTCGATCCCGAGGCCGTGCAGCGCATCGCCGAAGTCCGGGCCGACCGGCACGCGGCCGCGGGTCGGCTTCAGCCCGACCAGGCCGCAGCAACTGGCCGGGATGCGGATCGAGCCGCCGCCGTCGTTGGCGTGAGCCACCGGCACGATGCCGGCGGCGACCGCGGCTGCCGACCCGCCGCTCGAGCCGCCCGAGGAATGCGCCGGATTCCACGGATTGCGGGTCGGTCCGTACAGCAGCGGTTCGGTCGAGGCATTGAAGCCCATTTCCGGCGTATTGGTCCGCCCGAGCGTGATGAAGCCGGCGTGCCGGAACCGCTGCATCAGGTCCGAGTCGGCCGGTGCGACGAAACCGCCATGCACCAGCCGGCTGCCCATGTCGCAGGGCACGCCACGGGCGTGCAGCACGAGATCCTTGATCAGGAACGGCACCCCGGCGAATGGTGCGTCCGCCGGGATACCAGCGAAGTCGGGATCGGTCGGCTCGATCCGGCCGATCACGGCATTGATCTGCGGGTTGATGGCGGCAATCGCGGCCTGCGCCATGGCGGCGAGCTCGCGTGGCGTGACTTCGCCGGCACGCACCAGGCGGGCGAGCTCCAGCCCGTCGCAGCGCGCGTATTCGTCGAGTCTCATGCCACCTCCCCTCGGGCCGTGACTCCGTCGGCGGAGCGTAGCCCCATGCCGGTCAGCGCTGAATAGATCAATTGTACTAGGGCCCCAGCTGCGGCGTGGTGCTAGCGTGACAGGCGACGCTGGTCCGCTGGCGGCTGCCCTGGGGGAGTGATCGGTGAGGCGGTTTCGTCGCGACGGTCGAGGATCCGGGTCAGGCCGGTCTTGTCGGCGATGCCGAGCTTGAAATAGATGGCGCGCAGATGGGCCCGCACCGTGGCCGGCGCAATCCGCAACGCGGCGGCGACCTGCTTGTATGACTCACCGCGGCCGAAGTGCTCGGCGATCACCAGCTCGCGGGGCGACAGGCTCTCCAGCGCCGAGCGGGCGCGCAGTTCGGCGAGGAACAGGCCGCGCACCGGATACAGCTGCGCGACGACGTGCTCGCGCTCGACCGGGCGGCCGCCATCGAGCCCGGCGCGCAGCTCCGCCGGCAGCTCCGGGCCCTGCCAGCCCGGCCACTCCCGCCGCAGCAGGTCGGCGAAGCGCGGCTCCGCGTCGTGCAGCGTGCCCTGCTGGTCGGTGATCGCGAACGCCACCTGGCTGGAGGCGCGATGAACGCGCGCGGAGGCGAGCTGGGCGACCCAGTTCGCGGTCCACGCCGCCCACAGGTGCGGCATTACCAGCTGCTTGAAGTGGCGCTCCGCCGCGCTGAACAGCGTCCGGCCACTGAACCGGTACAGGCTCAGGAAGGTCACCAGGTTCAGCGCCGGGTTGCGGACCAGCGTGCACAGCGCCTGCTGGATGTCGAAGGCCATCAGCAGTTCGCGCAGTCCGGTCGAGTTGAACATCGCCTGGCTGTCGAAGTGGACGGTGACACCGGGATTCGCGATCACCGTGGTCGCCAGGTCGTCGCCGTGGCGGTGCTGCGTCCAGACGTTGACGAAGGTCGGCGGCAGGTTATACGGGTAGGAGCTGTGCAGATCGAGGTCGGGCCGCGACATGCCCCACCAGGCCGCATCGAACGGCAGCACTTCGCGCAGCCGGTCGAGCGCGCCGCGCTGGAACTCGGCCAGCGGCAGCTCCCGCGCCGCGCGGTACAGGTCGAGCAGCAGTGCCCCCAGGATCTCCGCCTTCATTCAGGCAGCATGTTCCAACAACACATCAGAGGAAGCCAGCCCCATGAACCGCACCGGACTCGTCTGTCATGAGCACTATTTCTGGCATCACACCGGCGCCAGCGCCGGCCCGCTGCCGTACAGCCTGACCAACCAGCCGGACGGCCACCCGGAGAGCCCGGCGACCAAGCGCCGGCTGCTCGGCCTGCTCGAGGTGGCCGGCGTTCTGGACCGGCTGGTGCGAATCCGGCCGCGCCCGGCCGAGGTCGGCGAAGTCACCGCGTTCCATACGCAGGAATACGTGCGCCGCGTACAGGAGCTGTCGGCCGGGGTCGGCGGTGATGCCGGCGAGCTGACGCCAATCGGCAGCGGCAGCTACGAGATCGCGCTGCTTTCCGCCGGCGGCTGCCTGGCCGGGCTCGACGCCGTCGTCCGCGGCGAGGTACAGAACGCCTACTGCCTGGTGCGCCCGCCCGGGCACCACGCCGAGCGCGACCGTGGCCGCGGCTTCTGCGTGTTCGGCAACAACGTGCTGGTGACCCAGCGCGCGCAGCGGGTGCACGGCCTCGGCCGCGTCGCGATCGTCGACTGGGACGTGCACCACGGCAACAGCCAGGAACAGGCGTTCCTCGAGGATCCCTCGGTGCTGACGATCTCGGTGCACCAGGACAACTACTATCCGGCCAATTCCGGGCTGATCGGAGTGAACGGCCAGGGCCGCGGTGCGGGCGCCAACATCAATGTGCCGCTGCCACCGGGTTCCGGGCACGGCGCCTACCTCGATTGCTGGGAGCGCGTGGTGGTGCCCGCGCTGCTGCGATTCCGCCCGGAACTCATCATCGTTTCCTCGGGCTTCGATGGCAGCGCGATGGATCCGCTCGGCCGCATGCAGTGCCACAGCGATACCTATCGCGCGATCGCACGGCAGACGCTGGCGGCGGCGCAGGAAACCTGCGGCGGACGCCTGCTGGCGCTGCACGAGGGCGGGTATTCGACCGCCTACGTGCCGTTCTGCGGGCTCGCTGTGTTCGAGGAACTGCTCGGCGAACCCTCAGGCGTCGCCGATCCGTTCCTGCCGATCTTCGCGCCGATGGGCGGGCAGGAGCTGATGCCGCACCAACAGGCAGTCATCGATGCGGCGGCGGCGCTGGTGGGGAGAATTCCGCGCGGGGGCTGAACGGCGACGCTGAGGTCCTTGTATTGAGTGCCGCCCGGGTCTATCGTCGGCCAGTGCCGGGCGAAGGCATCATGATCGGGGGGCGCGCCTTGAACTGGAAGTCGTTGGGGCTCGTGCCCCTGGCGCTGCTGCTGATCGCCGCCGTTCCGGACCGCAATCCCGACCGCGATCCCCCGCCGGATGTTGCGCCAAAGCCCTGCGACACCTGCGAGGACCTGTGCCGCCTCGTGGACACCTACCTGCAGAAGGAGAAGGGGATCGAGTTGTGGCGGCGTTATGCGGCCTCGACACCCGAAGCCCAGCGAACCAGGCTGCCACCCGGGGTGACCGATACGAACGGGATCGAGAATCTGGTCTGGAAGGAGTTCTCGGAGTGGGCCAGAAATCGCCGGCAGAACCGGGAACTGCCGTGCAAGCTGCGGGATGAGACCGCGGCGGGGCAGGCCGGCACTCCGGTCCCGCCCCCTGCGGCGGTGGCCGTCGATCTGGTCACGGTGACCCAGCAGGACAGCTGCGAAATCCGCTACGGCGACCGGAAGCTCGAGGGAGAAGCGCTCAGGGACTACGAGCGTGCGGTGGACTGCAAGGTCCTGTCCGATGCGACGATCGGCCACGAGGCCGTGCATCAGGAACACTGCATGCGGGCCTATGCCGAGGATCACCGGCGGGCCCCGGCATTCCTCGATACCCCCGAACAGGTCGCGGAGAGCGAACTGCAGGCCTGGAAGCGGCACCAGGAGGTGGTCGGCGACGCGATCCGGTCACTGGCGGGCAAGTGCGGCTGGCAGCCGACGAAACGCCAGCGGCGTGACATGAACGCGCTGCCGTCGGCGGCGCAGACACGGGCGATGCAGGAGCGTGGCTGGAAGGCCGCGGAGGCCCTTGGGGGCTCGCCATGAAATCCCGGTTGGCCGCCTGTGCGCTGATGGTACTCGCCAGCGGCTGCGGATCGGATCCGGAGCCGGCCGGCGATGCGCTGGATGCCTCGGTGCCGACGGACATTGCGCCGGCAGTTCCGGCCGCGAAGGTGTCGGGAGATTTCGGCGACTGGGACGAGCCCACGGCGACACCCGCCACGGAGCCCGCAATTCCCTACAACCCCGGCTTCCGTGTTCCGGAGCCGGCTGCACCGCCGGATCCCGACGCAGTGATCGGCCGCTATGCCAGCGAATGTCCGGGTGGCGCGACCTCGGATTCCTGCCGGGAACTGCGCGTGCAGGTGGAGGGTGTGTTCCTGGATGCGCTGGTCGCGCTGCGTGGTGCCGACCAGGAAATCGATCGCCAGTGGTATCGCATTGCAGCGGCCGCCGAGACTCCGCAGCTCGCCTGCATCGGGCTGCGCGAGCTGATCCTCTCGCCGGGACGGACGGCGGCCGATGAGGCCCTCATCGTCGCCGCACTCGACAGTCCCTGGCGGAGCGTGCGGGGCGCAGTCCTTGCCTGGGGTGCCAAGGTTCCCGGCGTGGATGCCATCCGGCAGCGCGAGGTGTATGGTTTAGCGTCCAGGGAGTGTATCGACGGCGGACGTGATCCGGAGCCGGGCCCGAAGTGGGCGGGCGGTTATCCCGGCGCTCGCTACCGGCCGTTCGCCAGCAGCGCGACACGTCGCTGGTTCACGACACCGGACTCCCTGGAGCAGGTCCTGGACTTCTTCGAGCGGGCCGGCAAGCCGGCGCGCACGGCCGACGAACTCGCCGCCGATGCCAACGCGCGGTTCATCGCCGAGGCCACGCGCATCTCGGAGTCGCCGGACGCCGATAACGAGGCCCAGCTGGCGCGACTGATGCAGCATCTGACCGGCCAGTCACAGACCAACTGGAGTGCCGCCTTCCGTGACGTCCAGGGTGCGGGAGAGATCCGATATGTGATGCTCGCCGAGCGACAGGCCATCGCAGTCTTCAGGGACGAAGTACTGAATGCCACCTCCATCGTCGCGCCGCGACCGGCTGCGGCGCCGGATCTCGCTCCGGACATGGAACAGGCGGAACTGGAGAACCTCTCACGGCTGGTGTTCCGCTACTGAGCGGGCCATTGCAGGCTCCGGCTGTTGCCGCCAGCCGGGCGGTCCTGCTGGTCCTTGCCGGGACGCTGATCGCCTGGGGTGGTGTTCCCTGGGGGACCTTCCAGTTCGACGACTTCCTGAACGTCGTGCGCGACCCCGCGACGCTGGATCCGGCGGCTTTCGCCGAACGCCTGCCACAGGGCCTGCGTCCGCTGACCCGACTGTCCTACTTCGTCGATGGCCAGCTCCACGGCCTGAACGCGGCCGGCTTCCTCGCGACCAACCTGCTGTTGCACCTGTTCACGGCGCTGCTCGTCCTGGCGCTCGCGCGCCGCCGGCTCAGTGAGATCGGCGCCTGCGCCGCGGCGCTGATCTTTGCGCTGCAGCCGGCGCATGCCGAGGTCGTGGCCTACGTCAGCGGGCGCTCCACCGGGCTGATGACGCCACTGCTGCTCGGCGGGTTGCTGCTGCACGACCGCGGCCGGCGGGCAAGCGCACTGGTCTTGTTTGCGCTCGCGTGCCTGGCCAAGGAGGTGGCCCTCGTGTTCCCGGCGCTGCTGCTGGTCTGGGAACTCACGCGCGCCGTGCCGCGACCGGGCCGCTGGCGCGAGCTGGCGATTGCAGCTGCTGTCGCTGTCGTCACCGGCGCGCTGCTCTTCAGCCTGGTCAATTACCAGGCGCTGCTGGGCTACTCATCCGGATTGCGGCCGGTATCGGAGAACCTGCTCGCCAGCGCGCGTGCGATTCCGGAGATGCTGTCCTTGTGGATCCGGCCCTGGGCCCTGTCGGCGGACCATGCCTTCGATGCAGCCGGCCACGTCGGCGCTGCCGTGGCCGGGCTGCTGTTGCTCGCGGGCCTCGTGACCATCGCCCTCGCACTGCGCCGGCGGATTCCGCTGCTCGCGTTCGCGATCCTCTGGCCGCTGGTCGCCCTGCTGCCGACCAACTCGCTGGTCGCGAAGATCGACCTGGTGACGGAGAAGCCGCTGTACCTGGCCTGGCTGGGGCCGGCGCTGGCGCTCGGCGCTGCGGTGTCAGCATCGCTGGCCGCGGCGTCGAACCGGGCGGCGCGGCGGCGCGTCGCTGGTGTGGTCGTGGCGGTGCTGTGCGTGCTTGCCGCTGCCTCGCAGTGGCGCGCGTCATTGTGGCGGGATCCGGTGCGGCTGTGGCTCGACGCGACCGCAAAGGCGCCGGAATGCTCGCGCTGCTGGAACAACCTCGGCATGGCCCGGCTGCTCGCGAAGCAGGATGTCGAGGCGGTTGCGGCCTTCGAGCGCGCACTCCGCCTCGATCCGGCCAACGAGACGGCACGGCTCAACCTGCACACCGCGCTCGCCCTGTGCGGGCGCGCCTGCAGCGACCCCGGTTATCATCGTCCGGCAGCGTAGGACTGCTGCCCACGACCGACGGAGAATCATGCCCGAGCACGTCATGCCGATCTGGACCGGCCGCGTCCTGCGACTCAACCTCGAGCGCGTGCGCCTGCCGAACGGCGAGCTCGCGGAGCTCGAGATCGCCCATCACCCCGGCGGCGCCGCCGTCGTGGCGGTCGATGAGCAGCAGCGCATCTGCCTGCTCTACCAGTTCCGGCATGCAGCCGGCGGCTGGCTGTGGGAGCTGCCGGCGGGCAAGATCGATCACGGCGAGCCGCCGCTCGAGACTGCGCAGCGCGAACTCGCCGAGGAGGGCGGCGCCAGCGCGACGCACTGGCAGCCGCTCGGCGACGTGCTGAGCTCGCCGGGCGTGTTCACCGAGGTGGTGCACCTGTTCCTGGCGACCGGTCTCAGCCCGGTCGCCGCGGCGCCGGAACGGCACGAGGTGTTCCGCGTCGAATGGCGACCGCTGGCCGAGGTTGTCGCGATGGCGCTGTCCGGCGAGCTGCGCGACGGCAAGTCAGTGATCGGCGTGCTGCGGGCCGCGGCTATACTGAGACACGGCTGCGGCCCCGGGGGCACGACATGAACGCAACCGCTGCGACCGGCCACCCGCGGCTGGCCGAGCGCCAGCAGCGCATCGCGCGCGCGATCCGGCTCGAGCCGGTGGATCGGGTGCCGGTGATCTTCATGGGCACGGCCTTCGCGCCGCGCTACATGGGGATGACGATGGGGCATTTCTGCCGGAACCCGGACGACGGCATTGCGGTGACGCTCGATGCGATGGACCGCCTCGGCACCGATGCGATCGACGGCATCAACCACATGCCGGGTGGGTATATCACCACCGGCTTGAGCGCGCTGTGGATGTCGCGGGTCGCCGTGCCGGGCCTCGACCTGCCCGAGGACACGCTCTGGCAGGTGCAGGAAGCCGAAGTCATGACGATTGCGGACTATGACGTGATCCTCGAGCAGGGTTGGCCGGCCTTCGTGCAGGCGTACCTGCCGCGGGTGCTCGATCCGGAGCGCCTGGCCGCGCAGCGGAACTGGGCTCGCGCCAACGTTCCGGGCCTCGCGCGGCGCTTCGAGGAGCGCGGCTACGTACCGGTGTCCTTCGCCGGCGCAAACCTGCCCTTCGAGCTCTTGTGCGGTGCGCGCTCGATGCAGCGCTTCCTGCTCGACCTGTTCCGGATCCCCGACAAGGTCCAGGCGGTGATGGAGGTGATGCAGCCGCACATGCTCGAGGCGGGCGTCGCGGCCGCACGGTACTCCGGCGTGATGGCGACCTGGGTCGGAGGCTGGCGCAGCGCGAGCGCGCTCCTGTCACCGCGATTGTGGGAACGCTTCGTATTCCCGTATCTGCTCGACCTGGTCACACGCCTCCTCGCCGAGGGCATCACGCCGGTGCTGCACTTCGACCAGGACTGGACCCGCGACCTTTCGCGGCTGCGCGAGCTGCCGGCGGGGCGCTGCGTGTTGAACCTCGATGGCATGACCGACATCCGCAAGGCGCACAACGTGCTCGGGGACCACATGGCGATCATGGGTGATGTGCCCTCGTCGCTACTCGCGGCCGGGGGACCGCAGCAGGTCCGTGACTACGTGCGCGAGCTGGTGCGCGACGTCGGCCCGACCGGCCTGCTGCTCTGTCCGGGTTGTGACGCGCCGATCAACGCGCGGCCGGAGAACATGGAGGCCTTCGCGCAGGCCAGCCGGGAGTTCGGCGCCGGATGACCAACCATCCCTTCTGGCCGGTTGCGCTGGTGACGCTCCTGACCGTCGCGGTGGTGGTCGTGTTCCACTTCGAGGTCATCGCGGCGCTGAACAACTGGGCGCACGAGCGCAAGACACGCACGCGCGGACATGCCAACCAGCATCGCCATCATCACCGCCCGACCCTGCTGATCGTGATGTTCGTGCTGCTCGCAACCCACGTCGTCGAGATCGGGTTGTTCGGGATCGCCTTCTGGCTGCTGATCGACCCGACCGGCGCCGGCGCGATCATCGGCTCCGACCGGATCGGCTTCTGGGACCTGATCTACTTCTCGGTGACCAACTACACGACCGTCGGCTGGGGCGACCTGTCGTCGATCGGCCCGCTGCGGATCCTCGCCGGCGCCGAGGCACTGCTGGGGTTCATGCTGATCACCTGGTCAGCCTCGTTCACCTACCTCGTCATGGCCCGGACCTGGGGTGCCGAGGAGTAGGACGTTGCCGGTGGGCTGCGGTCGTGCATGCGTGTACCACAGTGCCAACCCGGTCAGCACTGCGCCGCCGGCGATGTTGCCGAGGGTCGCCGGGATCTGGTTCCACAGCCACCAGTCGCCGGCACTGATCCCGGCGCCGAACAGCATGCCGGCCGGAATCACGAACATGTTGACCACGCAGTGCTCGTAGCCGTGGGCGAAGAAGATCGTGATCGGCAGCCACATCGCCGCGATGCGTCCGATCGTCGAGCGCGAGGCGAACGCGAGTACCGTGCCGATGGTCACCATCCAGTTGCACAGCACGGCCTTGGTCAGCGCGGTGGCCCAGCCGGCCGCGCCGTGCTCCGCATAGGCGAGGGTTTTCTTCTCGGCGACGGCGCGGGTGATCTCCGCGAGCGCACCGCCGTCGCTGGTACCGAAATAGGTGTAGGCGGCCCAGAACAGCACCGCATAGGCGACGCTGCCGAGCAGGTTGCCAGCGTAGACCCAGCACCAGGCTGACAGCATCTGGCCGGCGCCGAGCTTGCGCGCCGCGACCGCCTGCGGGAACAGCGCGAAGTTCCCGGTCACGAGTTCGAGGCCGAGCAGCACCAGGATCACGAAGCCGACCGGAAAGGCGATGGCACCGGCGATCGGCGGCAGCCCCTGGGAGACGATGACGAAGGCCAGCGAAGTCGCGATCCCGAGGATTGCCCCGGACAGCGCCCCGCGCAGCAGCATGTCGCGCACCGGCAGCTGGGCCTTCTTGAGGCCCGCGGCGGTGCCATCGCGCACGAGTTCAGTCGGTGTCACCGAGTCCATGTTCCCCCCTGTCCCGGTCCCATGTTGCAATCAGGCCGTCGGTTCGGCGCGCAACCCCAATTCGCGTTCGGCCAGCTCGCGCAGCAGGTATTTCTGCACCTTGCCGGTGACCGTCATCGGAAAGGCATCGACGAAGCGCACGTAGCGCGGGATCTTGTAGTGGGCGATCTGGCCGCGGCAGAAGCTGCGAATGGCCTCGCCGTCGACGCTCGCGCCCGGGCGCAGCCGCACGCAGGCGCAGATCTCCTCTCCATACCTCGGATCCGGCACACCGACAACGGCGACGTCCTGCACGTCCGGATGCCGGTACAGGAACTCCTCGATCTCGCGCGGATAGACGTTCTCGCCACCGCGGATGATCATGTCTTTCACGCGGCCGACGATGTTGCAGTAGCCTTCCTCGTCGATAACGCCGAGATCGCCGGTGTGCATCCAGCCGGCGGCGTCGACGACCTCGGCGGTGCGGGCAGCGTCGTTCCAGTAGCCGCGCATGACACCATAGCCGCGCGTGCAAAGTTCGCCGGGAACACCACGCGGGGTGACGCGTCCCGCGGCGTCGATGACCTTGACCTGCACATGCGGGTGCACGCGCCCGACCGTGGATACCCGCTTCTCGAGCGGATCGTCGACTCCGGACTGGAAACTCACGGGGCTGGTCTCGGTCATGCCGTAGCAGATCGTGACCTCGCGCATGTGCATTTCGTCCACGACCCGCTGCATCACCGCGATCGGGCAGGGGGCGCCGGCCATGATGCCGGTGCGCAGCGAGGAAAGGTCGAACTCGCCGAAGCGCGGGTGCTCCAGTTCGGCGATGAACATCGTCGGCACGCCGTGCAGCACGGTGCAGCTCTCCGCGGCGACGGTCTCCAGGGTCTGCAGCGGGTCGAAGGACTCACCGGGGAAGACCATCGCCGCGCCATGGCTCACCGCGGCCAGCACGCCGAGCACCATGCCGAAGCAGTGGTACAGCGGCACCGGGATGCACAGCCGGTCCTCCGCGGTGAGGCGCATGCCCTCGCCGACGAAGAAGCCGTTGTTGACGATATTGAAGTGCGTGAGCGTCGCGCCTTTCGGTGCACCGGTGGTGCCACTGGTGAACTGGATGTTGATCGGGTCGTCGGGATCGAGGGCGCCGGCGCGCTCGGCCAGCGCGTCGGGGTCGGCTGCGGCGCCGCCGGCGACGAGCGCGGCAAACGGCAGGAAGCCGGGCTGCGCGTCGGGCCCGATCTGCACCAGCAGGCGCAGCTCCGGGAACGCGGCGCTCTCGATCCGGCCGTCACCGCGCGCCGGAATCCCGGGAATGAGCGCGCGCACCAGCGCCGGGTAATCGCTGTGTTTCGTCGCACCAGCGAGGATCAGCGCGCGACAGCCGACCTTGCCGAGCGCGTGCTCGAGCTCGGCGAGCCGGTAGGCCGGATTGATGTTGACCAGGATCAGCCCGGCCTTCGCGGTCGCGAACTG
>SCUD01000112.1 GCA_004297335.1 Gammaproteobacteria bacterium | reverse complement strand
CGCTCGTACCGGCACGATTACGACCGCATCTATGGTGATGACGGCGCGGCACCCGGGCCCGCGCACTTCCGCGGCCCGCCGGGTCCCTACAACTACTTCGATCCCTGGTGGCATCCGTTCTATCGGCGGGGTGACCTGCACACCCTGCAGTCGGTGACCAAGTCCGTGACCTCGGTCCTGGTCGGGATCGCGCTGGCGCGTGGCGAGTTTCCCGGCCTCGACACGCCGGTCCTGGAGTCCTTCGATGCCGCCGGCGTCGCCAATGTCGACGACCGCAAGCGGCGCATGAGCATCCGCCATCTCCTGACCATGACCACTGGCCTCAGCTGGAACGAGGATCTGCCCTATGCCGATCCTGGCAACACTGCGGTGGCGCTGGAGGCGAGCTGCGACTGGGTCCGGTTCACGATGGACCGGCCGATGGCGCGGGAGCCGGGTACCGCGTTCCAGTACAACAGCGGGGCTCCGCAACTGCTTGCGCATATCTTCTGGAAGGCGACGGGCCGGGACCTCGAGGAGTATGCGCGGCAGCACCTGTTTGCTCCGCTCGGTATCGAGCGCTGGTACTGGAAGCGCACTCCATCCGGCCTGGTCGACGCGACCGGCGGGCTCTACCTGCAGCCACGCGACCTGGCGAAGATCACCTACCTGCTGCTCCGCGACGGTGTCTGGGAAGGCAAGTCGATTGTTCCGTCGGACTGGGTGCGCGCCTCCCTGGCGCCCGGCGGCGAGGTGTCCGGGCGCGGTGAGGGCGTGAGTTATGGCTATCTGTGGTGGCTCTATCCCTACGGTGAGGACCGTGTCGGCCTGGCCTGGGGCGGCTCTGGTTTTGGTGGCCAGAGGCCGATCGTCCTGCCCGAGTACGATCTGATCGTGGTGTTCACCGGCTGGAATGTCTTGCCGGATCAGCCGGCGCTGACGCCGCAGGCTGCCATCGGACGCATTCGCGGGGCCGTGCTGGATCCACGCGCGGTCGGATCAGGTCAGAATTCTGCAGATCGATGACATGAACCAACGGCTACCCGGCCACGCCGCTACGGTCGTCATCGGCGGTGGAGTGGTGGGCTGCAGCATCGCTTACCACCTGGCCAAAGCGGGGCAGAAGGATGTCGTCCTGCTCGAGCGCTCCCGGTTGAGCGCCGGTACGACCTGGCACTCCGCCGGCAACATGGAAACCTACCGGGCGGACCCGCTGATCTTCGAGATCGTCCGCTACGGCGTCTCGCTCTTTCCGGAGCTGGAGAAGGAATCCGAGCAGGCGCTGGGCTGGCGGACGACCGGCCGGGTGATGTATACGCACCTGCCGGCGCGCATGGCTGCGTACCGTTCAGTACCACGGCTGGCGCATGCCCGCGGCATCGAAGTGGAGCTGCTGGATGCGCGGAAACTCGAGCAGCGGTTCCCCATCCTCGATGTGTCGCCGATCCTCGGCGGCCTGTGGATCCCGAACGACGGCCGGGTCAATCCGACTGACTTGACGATGGCGTATGCGCGCGCGGCGCGCCGGCGCGGCGCGACGCTGCTCGAGAACTGCGCCGTGCAACGGATCCGCTCGGCGAATGACCGGGTGCAGGCGGTCGAGACGACCATTGGCGAGATCCGCTGTGACAACGTCGTCGTGGCCGCCGGGCTGTGGTCCAGCGACATCACTTCGACCTGCGGCGTGCCGTTGCCCCTGTACGCGCTGGAGCATTTCTACCTGATCACGAAGGAAATGCCGGAGGTGCCGCGCGACCTGCCGATGTTCCTGGCGTTCGATGACTACCTGTATGGCCGCGAGGAGGTTGGCGGACTGATCGTCGGCTGCCTCGACCGGGACGCCCTGCCGATCGCCACCCGCGACCTGCCGAGCGATTTCTCATTCGGGCTGCTGAACGAGAGATGGGACCAGTTCGAGCCCTACATGAGCACGGCGCTGCAACGCTTCCCCGCTCTCGAGCGGGCGGAGATCCGCATGCTGCTGAACGGTCCCGAAAGCTTCACGCCGGACGGCCAGATGATCATCGGCCCGGTGCCGCCGGTGGCCGGGCTGTTCGTGGCCGCGGGCATGAGCTCGAACGGCATCGCGCTGTCGGCCGGTGTCGGCCGCATCATGGCCGAGTGGATCGTCGCCGGTCGTCCCGACCTGGATGTCAGTCGACTGGACGTGCGCCGATTCGCCCGCTGCCAGGCGAGTGAGTCGTTCATGCGCCGCCGCGCTACCGAGATCCCGAGCTACTGCATTGAGATGCACGGTCCCGGCGACGACTACCGCACGGCGCGCGACGTCCGGCTCTCCCCGCTGCACGAGTACCTGGCGGAGCGCGGTGCGCACTTCAGGTCGATCTGCGGCTGGGAACGGGCCAGCTGGGTCGACCGTGATGGACGCGAGCTGTCACCGCGGACCCTTGTGGATGAGGAGATCGCAGCGACCGAACGGGACGTGCTGGCGATCGACGGTTCGATGAACAGCAAGTTCCTGATCAACGGGGACGGAGCAGCGGCGGCGATCACGGAACTGTTCGGTGCAGCCTCCGTTCCCATCGTTGGCGAGGCGACGACGGTTCTGGCAGATGACGGTTGTGGTGCCATCGTGGCGCTTGCCAGCCTGGCCCGGCTGGCCGAATCCGTCTGGCTCCTGAGCGCTGAAGCCGAACAGGAAACCAGTTTCCGCGAGTGGATTCGCGTCCGACTGCAGCAGCCGCACGTGTCGGTGCGGGACATCACCGCGGAATATGCGCTGGTCCGCCTGCTCGGGCGCCGGCGGGAGCGGGTGATCCGCGAGGTCCTGGTTCCCGCCAATGGCCTGTGCGGATCGATGCCCGCCAGCTGCTGGCGCGACCGCACGGCAGCAGTGGATGCCTTGCTGGTCCCGAAGGGCATGGCTCTGGAGCTGGCGCGCCAGCTCGAGAGCCTGGCGGTTCCGTGGGGCGGTCATTTCGCGGAGGAAGCCAACCGGATACGGCGTGGCCGGCCGGCCTTCGGCCGCGAGCTGAGCGCGTTCACCGATGTCCCTGCGGCGGACTTCCGGTGCTTCTCCGGCCGGGCGGTCGGGCCGGCGAACCCCGGCCACCGGGCGGTGATGGGCACCATCGATTGCGATCCGGGTCTCGACAGCGGGCTGGAGCCGGTCTTCAGCAGCGAGCTGCCGGTCGGCTGGCTCACGTCTGCGGCGTGGATCCGGTCGCAGGGCAGCTCCGTAGTGATGGCCCGGGTTGCAGCGGCCCATGCCGGCGCCCGGCTGCAGGTGCTGGTCGGCGATGAGCTGGTGCCGCTCCGGCCACGCGAATCCTAGGCGGCAGCCCGCTCGCCGAGGAATCCCAGCAGCTCGTCCAGCACCGGCAGGCCCGGGCTGGTACGCCAGGCGAATGCGCGCGTCAGGCTCGCGTGCAGATCATCGAGTGGCACGATGACGATATCGGTCCGGTGGCGGGCATTCGCGGCGAAGTAGCCGATCATGGCGCCCATGCCGCTGGCGACCAGACTCAGGCTCAGCTGCAGGTCGTCTACCCGCTGGGCGATCTGTCGCTGGATCCCGTGACGGGCGAACAGGCGGTTGACGGCGCGCTCTGACGCGGTCGGTGGGGACGTGGGACCTTCGATGAAGCGCTCGCTCTTCAAGGTCGGGATCGCGACCGAGGTCCGGGATGCCAGCGCGTGGTCCGCGGGCAGGGCGACCGACAAAGGCAGGGGCGGCAGCGGAACCGTCGCGCACTCGGGCCCGGCCGGCTCATCCGGAATCGGACAGACGAATACACCATCCACCAGGCCGGTCTGCAACAGTTCCATGAGCCGCGGAGTCATCGCCAGCGTCAGCTCGAGACCCGCACCAGGCCGCCGGTCCCGGATGAAGCGGATGCAGTCCGGCAGGAAGTCACTCGAGTACTCGTCCGTGTAGCCCAGGCGCAGTCGATCCATTTCGCCGCGCGCCTCGGCCTGCGCCGCGTGCACGCCGGCCCGCATGCCTTCCACAATCAGTTGCACGCGGTCCCGGAACACGATGCCGGCCGGGGTCAGGCTGACGCGCCGGCTGGTGCGGTCGAAGAGTCGTACGTCGAGCAGATGTTCGAGCGAGCGGATCTGCTCGCTGAGCAGTGGCTGCGCGATACCCAGGGTCTCGGCGGCTCTGGTGAAATGGAGTTGCCTGGCCAGCTCCAGGAAGCGCAGGAGCTGGGCGAAGGTCAGTGAGTTGAGATTCATTTGCTGACGCTCCATTCATCAATGGAACATATCAAATCATCGAATCTATGCGATTGAACATCTGGGTGCGATCGTAGCTTAATGGCGCACGTCATGCACCAGCGCCGGATCCCTGCCGCGGATGCGGCAGCTCTCAGGCTCGTGCGGGGAGGCAGTTGGGTGGTAGCCCCGGCACTCAGGAAAGAGCTTTCTGCAGTCCAGCTCTTCACGCTCGGCTTCGGCTGCATCATCGGTGTGGGCTGGATCATCCTGGTGGGCGAGTGGCTGGCGAACGCCGGGTCGCTCGGCACCGTCCTCGCCTTCGTGATCGGCGGCTGCGGCATGGCACTGATCGGGCTGTGCTACTGCGAAGCGGCAACCCGTTTCCCGGTAGCTGGCGGTGAAGTGGCTTACTGCTATGGGTTCTTCGGTCTCAGGTCCGCTTTTGTCGCTGGCTGGATCGTCGTCCTGACGTTGGCAGTCGGAACCGCATTCGAGGCCATTTCGGTCGGCTGGATCCTGGCGCTGATCTTTCCGGATATCTCGGGTCCGGTCCTGTACTTCGCCTGGGGCGAACCGGTCCATGCGGGGCGGCTGCTGGCCGGCCTGGTCGGGATGGTGCTGGTCGCAGCGATCAACTGGGTGGGCATCCGGGAGACCGCGCGCCTGCAGGACCTGATCACCTACGGCCTGATCGGTATCACCCTGGCTTGCGTGCTCGTCGCCTTCTGGGCCGGCGACTGGGCCAACCTGCAGCCGCTGCTGGCAGCGCCACCGAAATCGGCCGTTGCCGGGACCCTGAGCGTGCTGGCGATGATCCCGTTGTTCTACCTGGGCTTCAACGTGGTGCCGCAGGCGATCGAGGAAAAGGGCGAGCGGGTTGGCAGCCGCCAGGTGACCGCGGCCATCGTGCTCGCGATCCTGGCCGCGATGGTGTTCTACGTGCTGGTCGTCCTGATGACTGCCGTCGCTCTGCCCCGCGATCAGCTGCTCGGACAGGACCTGCCGGCCTATGTGGCGATATCCGCAGTCCTTGGATCCGCAGCCGCCGGGAAGGCTGTCCTGGTGGCCGGACTGCTGGGTCTCGTTTCGTCCTGGAACGCGATCTTCTTCGCGGGAACGCGCGTATTGCTGGTGCTGGCCCGCATCGGGACCATCCCCGAGGCATTCGCGCAGATCCATCCCGGGCGCGGGACCCCTGGCAACGCGATCGTGCTGGTGGCAATCGTTGGCAGCCTCGGGAGCCTGCTCGGGCCGGCGGCACTCGGGCCGATGGTCAACGGTCTTGGCACCGCGATGACCCTGGTGTTCGCCATGATCGCCTACGGGATCCTGATCGCACCTGCCGATGGAACCAGCGCGGCGCGACTGCTGGGTCCGCGACTGGTGAAGATCGTTCCGGCCATGGCCGGGTTGATTGCTGTCGGCCTCGGCATCGTCGGACTCACGCAGGCCTACGTCGGCCGGAAGATGTTTCCACCACTCGAGTGGCTGATGCTGCTCCTGTGGGCTGGGCTGGGGCTGTTCTTCTGGCTGATCGTGACCGCGCGGCGCCGGGCCATGTCGGACGAGGCACGACGCCGCATCCTGTTTCCGCAGCGCGTTGATCCGGCCGGAACATCCTGATGCTGCCAGCCACGTTGACCGAGGCCCTGCGCCACGAGGAGGAGCGCTTCACCGCCGCTAATCCACGCAGCCGGGCGCAATTCGAGACTGCCTGCCGCTGGCTGCCCGGTGGCAGCACCCGCACGACCGTGTTCTATCCGCCGTTCCCGCTGATGATGGCGAGGGGCGAGGGCGCCTTCGTCTGGGACCTGGACGGGCATCGATACTGCAATTTCCTTGGTGAATACACGGTCGGCGTCTGCGGGCACGACCCGGCACTGCTCGACCGGATCCTGGCCGAGATCTCCCGCCGGGGCCTGATGCTGAGCGGCCCGACCGAGTTCGAGGCGCGGCTCGCCGAGCTCATCTGCTCGCGCTTCCCTTCCTGCGAACTGATCCGGTTCTGCAATTCCGGTACCGAGGCCAATCTGCTGGCGCTTGCGCTGGCGCGAAGGGCCACCGGCCGGGAGGCCGTCCTGGTCTTCCAGGGCAGCTATCATGGCGGCTTCCTCACCTATGCGGTGGATGACGGTCCGCTCAACGTACCGCTGCGCACGGTCAAGGCCCGCTACAACGACGTGGCCGGCACGCAGGCAATCATCGGCGCGGCGGCCGGCGACCTCGGTGCCATTCTCGTCGAACCAATGCTGGGCGCCGCCGGCTGCATTCCCGGCAACGCGGAATTCCTGCAGATGCTGCGCGACGAGGCCACGCGCCGCGGCATCGTCCTGATCTTCGACGAGGTCATGACTTCGCGGCTGGCGCCCGGCGGCCTGCAGGAACAGCTGGCCATCACCCCGGACCTGACGACGTTCGGCAAATACCTGGGCGGCGGATTCAGCTTCGGTGCCTGCGGTGGGAGGCGACAACTGCTGGCGATGCTGGATGCCCGCAATCCGGGCTTCGCCGCGCATGGCGGGACATTCAATAACAATGTCGCCTCGATGATCGGCGGCTACATCAGCCTGAGCGAGTGCTACACACCTCAGGCCAATCGCCGGCTGAACGCTCTTGGCGACCAGCTCAGGTCGGGGCTCAATGAGCTGGCTGACCGCAATGAGGTGCCGTTGCGGGTGAGCGGCCGGGGCGCAGTGATGAACGTGCACTTCACCCGCGAGCGGGAGATTGCCACTCCCGGGGACACCGGCGACGCCAACAGCCTGCTGCTGAAGAAGCTGCTGCACCTCGCGCTGCTGGGAGATTCGGTCTACATCGCCAGCCGGGGGCTGATCAGCCTCGGCCTGATGCACTCGGATGAGGACCTCGAGAGCCTCATCGCCGCCGTTCGTGGCTTCGTCCTGAAACACCGTGTCCTGCTGGAGCAGTGCGTATGAAGCGCAAGGTAATCGTGACCTGTGCGGTGACCGGCAACGCTCCGCTCAATCCAAGGTACCCGTATGACTATCCGGTCACGCCGGCGCAGATCAGTGACGCCGTGGCCGAGGCTGCGGCGGCCGGTGCGTCCGTCGCGCATATCCACGTTCGCGATCCGGAGAGCGGCCACGGCGCACGCCGACCCGAGCTGTTCCGGGAAGTCGTGGACCGCATCCGGCAGCGAGGCACCGACATCGTCATCAACCTCACCGCCGGCATGGGTGCCTTGTTCCTGCCGGATCCCGAGGACGAAAGCCGGGCGCTGCCGGGCAGTGACGTCGTGGGCGTAGCCGGGCGCACCGAGCACCTTGCGGAGTGCCTGCCGGACATCGCCTCCCTCGACGTGACGACAGGCAACCAGCAGGAGGGCCCGCTGGAGTTCGTGTATCTCAATACGACGCGCACGCTGCGGGCCATGGCGCGTCGCTTCCAGGCGCTGGGCGTCAAGCCGGAGCTCGAGGCGTTCCAGGCT
>SCUD01000003.1 GCA_004297335.1 Gammaproteobacteria bacterium | reverse complement strand
GCAGGCGTGCGCTCGCCGTTGGTATCAAGAAAGACGCGGTTCAGGCCTACGGGACCACGCAGCGAAGCGTAGTTCGCCATCGCATCCGTGCCGGCCCCGGCCGGCAGCCGGAAGCCAAGGTTCAGCAACCGGTACCAGACCTGTGCAGTGGCCTTGTGGTCCGAGAAACCGACGACCTCGAGATAGTCCACCTTGCCGTGCGCGACGTCGGCCGGAAGCTGGTGGGTCAGGCTCTTCTCGCGCTCCGGGACGATCTCCCAATCGAAGGGATGCACGTAGCCCACCAGCGCGCCCTGCGCGTGGGCGAGGTCGGCAATGACACCGTTGTGCGGCCACGGGCTCGCGAGCGCCGTGTGCCGGTAGGCGGCGAAATCGGGCAGCAGCAGATGATCACCGAGATGCAGCAGCCCGAGGTGCCCCCACCGGCTGGTGTGGTATTCCTGCGAGTGCAGCAGCAGCGTGCGTCCGTCGCTGGCCGGGTCGGGCGCCGGGCTGAAATAGGCGAGATCCGGGATACGCTCTTCCTTGTTGACGATCAGGTTGTGCACGACGTCGAGATCCTCGGCGCGCGCCTGCGCGAGCAGGCGCTCCGGTGTCATCCGGTAGTGGCCGCCGTAGTTCATGTGCACGTGCAGGTCGGCGCTGACGAAGCCGCCGAACGCGGCCGGCAGATCCTGCGCGGAGAGCGTCACCTGTTGCTCGGTACGTGCTCCGGCCAGCAACTCAACGGTCTGTTGCCACGGCAGGTGGCGCAGGCCGTGCTGGACCAGGATCCGGGTGCTGCCGGCCGGCAGCCGCAGCTCGCAGGCGGAGGCGCAGTGGAAGTAGCGCGTCTCACCCGGCTGCCGTGTGCGGTCGTAGCCGTCGTCGCCGTGCAGCAGGGCCCCGGACGGCGCGTGCCAGCGCGCGTCGCTGCCGAGGATTGCAACCCGCGCAGGCAGCTGCCTGCCGGTCTCGTCGACGATCGCCAGCGCCAGCGTCGCCGGTGGGCGCTGGTAGCGCCGGATAGTCGCGATGATTTCGCGCCGGGCACCGCCGGTGAACTCCTGCACGAACAGCGCCGTATGGCCTTGCTCATTGCTGATGAAGGCGATGCGCCCACCGTCTGGCGACCAGCGCGCGTTGCGGCGGTCGAAATTGCCGAAGCTGAGGGGCAGCGGCGCGGCGCCCTGCGCCGTGGTCAGCCACAGCTGGTGCCACGGCCTGCCGTGGTAGCTCGAGAACAGCAGGCGCCGGCCATCCGGCGCCAGTTCCGGTCGCGCCGCCCAGCTCGTCTCGAAGCCCTGCAGCACCGGCCGCGGCTGCCCCGGCGCTTCCGGATCGACCGCGACCGACCAGATGCCGCCGCTGCCCCAGGCGACCTCGGCGTTACCGACGAAGTACACGCTGCGGCCATCCGGTGACCAGCTCGGGTTGATCGCGTGGTCGTGCGCGGAATAGTAATAACGATCGATGGCGCTCTGGCGCGGCGCCACCAGTGGCCGGATCCCGGCGAGACCGTCCGGCGTGAGCTCCGCGATCATCAGGTTGAAGTGGCCGGTGCCGGCGGTCGAGACCCAGGCGAGGCGGCGCCCGTCCGGCGCGATCCGCGGCTCGACGTTGACGGACCCGTTCCGGGTCAGGCGCTGCTCGCGACCATCCGCGAGCCACAAGCGCCACAATTCGATGGCGCGCCCATCGTAGCGGGTGAAGACCACGCTGGCGCCGTCGCCGGCGACATCGGGCTGGTCGTCGTAGGCAGCCTCCGCATGCGTGAGTTCCGTCGCCTCGGTGGAGCCGATCCGTTGCCGCCACAGCGAGCCGGCCATGCTGTAGATGAGTTCCTGGCCATCGGGCAGGAACGCGACCGCCGATGGTCCGGTGGTCGGCTGTGGCAGGTACAGCTCGCGCCAGTAGTAACTGTGTGGCAGGTCGACCTGCTCGAGCACCGGCATGCGGCCAGCGCGCGGCTGATCCTCGCCGGCGAGCACCGCGCCGCCGCCGATGGCGGCGAGCAGCAGCACTACCAGTGCTGTGCCGGCGCGGATCACGTTGCTGCCGCCAGTGCCTGGTCGAGCGCGACACCGAGCAGCCCCAGTGCCTCGTCGACCTCAGCAGTGGTGACACACAAGGGCGGCATGAAGCGCAGCGTGCTGGTACCGCAGGACAAGAGCAGCAGGCCATTGGCGAAGGCCCGGTGCAGTAGCACGTCCACCAGCTCGCGCGCCGGCGAACCATCGGAGCGCACCAGCTCCATGCCGATCATCAGGCCGCGGCCGCGCAGGTCGCCGACGCAGGGATAGCGCGCGGCGAACTCGCGCAGCCGCTCCATGAAATAGGCGCCGACCCGCGCCGCGTTCGCCGCGTATTCGTCGCGCACGAGGTCGAGCGTGACGTTCGCGGCCGCGCAGCACAGGGGATTGCCGCCGAAGGTGTTGCCGTGGGCGCCACGCTTCCATTGCTGCATCAGCCGGCGCCGCGCCACGATCGCGCCGATCGGCAGCCCCGAGCCGAGCCCCTTCGCGAGCGTCAGGATGTCCGGCGCGACACCCTCGTGCTCGCAGGCGAACATGCGCCCGGTGCGGCCGATGCCCGACTGCACTTCGTCGAAGACCAGCAGGATGCCGTGCTGGTCACACAGCGCGCGCAGGCCTGCCAGGAAGCCCGCGGGTGGCACGAGATAACCACCCTCGCCCTGCAGCGGTTCGACGACGATCGCCGCGACCTCGGTCGGCGGGATGTTGCGTTCGAACAGCATGCCCAGGTAGTCGAGGGCCGCCCGGCCCTGGTCGGCGCCCGCAAACAGCGGGCGATAGCGATTCGGGTATGGCACGTGCGTGACGCCGGGCATGGTCGGCGCGAAGCCGGCCTGTTGCGTGTATTTGCTCGAGGTCAGCGCCAGCGAACCCATCGTGCGGCCGTGGAAGCCGCCGAGGAAGGCGATGATGCGCTGCCGGCGGGTGACGTAGCGCGCGAGCTTCAGCGCGCCCTCGACCGACTCGGTGCCGGACTGGCACAGGAAGCACATCGCCGGTTCACCGAACGGCGCGAGCGCCGCGAGTCGTTCGCCGAGTGCGGTCATCTCCTCGTGCCAGTAGTCGCTCGAGATGTGCAGGAACCGGCCAGCGGCCTCGCGTACTGCGGCGACGACGCGTGGATGCGCGTGGCCGGTGGCGCAGACGGCGATGCCGGCGGCGAAGTCGAGGAAACGGTTGCCGTCGACGTCCCAGGCCTCGGTCCCGCGGCCGTGCGACATCACGAAGGGATAGTCGCGCGGATAGGAGGGCGAGGCGACGAGCGCGTCGCGCGCGATCATCGCGCGGGCCTTCGGCCCCGGCAGCTCAGTGCGGATATGCGGGTTTCCCATCGTTACTCCTGTACCGGCAGCGCGACGGGCCGGCGGTGTGCCTCTGCCGTGCGGGCCTGCAGTTCGCGCAGCGTGCGCAGTTCATGACTCGAAGGCAGGGGCACGGTTTCCATCGTATCCGGAACCAGCAGCGGCCACCCGACCGCGGCGCGCGCCTCGGCTACGGTTGCGCCGGGAAACAGGGCCGCCAGCGCGAGTTCTCCACTGCCGGGCTGTGGCCGCAGGATGCCAAAGTCGGTAATCACGGCCCGCGGACTGCCGGCGCTGGTGTGGAAATCGAGCGCCGGCACGAAGCTGCGCGGCGTGGCCTTCATCACGACGAACAGCTGCCGCGCGTGCGCGGCGATCTCCGGCGCACCGCCCGCGCCCGGCAGGCGCACCTGCGGATGGTCGTAGGGGCCGATGACCGTCGTATTCAGGTGGCCATGGCGATCGATCTGCGCGGCGCCGAGGAAGCCGACATCGACACGGCCGGCCTGCAGGTAGTCGCTGAAGATGTCCGGCAACGGCACGACGCAGGTGGCGGTCGCGGCGAGCTCGCCATCACCAATGGACAGCGGCAGCACCGCGGGCCGCGCGCCGATCGTGCCCGACTCGTAGATCAGCACCAGCCGCGGCGCGTGTGTCAGGCGCGCGAGATTGCAGGCGGTGCCGGGCAGGCCGATGCCGACGAAGCAGACGCAGCCATCCCACAGCAGCCGGGCCGCGGCCACCGTCATCAATTCATCACGGCTGCAGTCGCTCATGCGTGCTCCGCGCGCAGGCTGGCGAGGAAGCCCTGGTGATCCGTGGTGCCGAGTACATGGCGCTCCATCCAGGCCGTGAAGGATGCCCGCTCGCGCGCGATGGGGTCCCAGCGCTGGTAGAAGTCGTTGTCCCTTGCATAGAGCCCCTGGGCATAGGATGGCCAGGCGCCGCCGGGGCAGTGCGCGATCGCGGTGACCGTGAAATGCGGCAGCAGCACGCCGTTCATCGCCGGCGGCAGCTCCTCGACCAGCTCTTCGACCGTGACCAGCAGCGTGGCGGCGGCGAGCGCTGCCTCGCGCTGGGCGCCGATGATGCCGGTGATCGCGACGTTGCCGGCGCGGTCCGCGCGCTGCGCGTGCAGGATCGTGACATCCGGGTTCAGCGCCGGCACTGTCGCGAGCTCTTCACCCGTATACGGGCAGCGCACGCTCCTGATCCGCGGGTTGTGCGCCGGCAGGTCAGTGCCGGCATAGCCGCGCAGCATCCCGAACGGCAGCCGCGCGGCGCCGGCCCGCCAGGCGGCGGCCATGCCGGCGTGGCTGTGCTCGTCGAGCTCGAGCGGCCGCGGCCAGCTGTGCTCGACGGCATCGCGCAGCCGGTGCAGCGAGCCAACGCCCGGATTGCCGCCCCAGGAGAAGGTCAGGCGCCGCGCCGCGCCCATGCCGATCAGCTGGTCGTAGACGAGGTCCGGCGTCATCCGGATCAGGTGCAGCTCGCGCCGCCGCTGGCGGATCAGCTCGTGGCCGGCGGCGAACGGGATCAGGTGAGTGAAGCCCTCGAGCGCGACCGACGACCCATCCGGCACATGGCGCGCAATCAGCTCGCTGAGCGGCATGAACGCGGGCATTCAGTCCACGACGGTGCGCGACTGCTCGCGCAGGTACAGCGGCAGGTAGTACGCGGAGGCGATCGCCTTGCCGGTGGTACCGGAGCCCTTCCAGCCGCCGAAGGGCTGGTACCCGGGCCAGGCGCCGGTCGTCGCCCCCTGCGGCCGGTTCGCGTAGGTGACTCCGGCCTCGATGTGCTCGTGGAACCAGCGGACGTCGTCGTCCGAGCCGTAGATCCCGGCGGTCAGCCCGAGGCCGGTGTCGTTGGCGAGGCGCATCGCCTCGTCGCGGTCACGGAAGCGCTGCAGCATCAGGATCGGCAGGAACATCTCGTGCTTCCACAGCGGGTCTTGCGGCGGCGCCTCGGCGAGGACCGGCTCGACATAGTAGCCACGTCGCAGTGCGCCGCTCGTCAGCAGCTGCCCGCCACGGCGCAGCGTTGCGCCGCCGGCGCCGAGGGCCTCGACGGAGCGCTGATAGCTCTGCTGCGCGCGGGCATTGATGACCGGCCCGAGCCAGTTCTCGCGCCGGCGCGGGTCGCCGATGCCGAGAGCTCCAATCGCGCGTTCGAGCCGCGCGAGCAGCTCCTCGGCCACCGCCTCGTGCACATACAGCCGCGACAGCGCCGAGCACTTCTGCCCGCCCATGCCGTAGGCCGAGCGGACGATCCCGGCGGTCGCACGCTCGAGATCCGCATGCGCGGTCACGATGCAGGGATTCTTGCCGCCCATCTCGGCGATGCAGGGTCGTGGCCAGGGGCCTCCCGCCAGCGCGCCGATGATCTCGCGACCGACCGTGACCGAGCCGGTGAAAGTCACCCCTGCGGTCCGGGGATCCCGCACCAGCGCAGCACCGGCGACGCTGCCGGATCCGGCGAGCCAGTTGAACACACCGGGCGGCAGGCCCGCATCACGGATGCAGTCGGCCAGCAGCCGCCCGGCCCAGGGCGTGTCTGATGCGCACTTGGCGATGACCGTATTGCCGGTTATGAGCGCGGCGGCGGTCGGCCCGCCGGCGAGCGCCAGCGGGAAATTGAACGGGGCGATGACCAGCCAGGCGCCGTAAGGGCGCATCACGCTGCGGTTGTGGGACCTCGCATTCGGCAGCGGGTCGTCCGGCAGCGTGAACTCGTAGCCGGCATGGGCCTCGAAGTCGTCGGCGTAGCAGCGGAAGAAGTCGACGGTCTCCTGGGCCTCGCCGAGCGCCTCCATCCGGTTCTTGCCGACCTCGAGTACCAGTGCCGCGGCAATGTCGTAGACGCGCTCCTCCATCAGTTCGGCGACGCGGCGCAGCAGCCGCAGCCGCTCGCCGATCGGCGTCGCGCGCCAGGCCGGGAAGGCCGCATGTGCGGCCGCCAGCGCGGCCTCGACCTCGACCGGCTGCGCGACCGGAAAGCGGCCGAGCGCAAGCTCGCGGTCGATCGGGCTCGCGTGGGGCGCAACCACGAAGGCGCGGCGGTCCTCGCCGGCGATGAACAGCGGATGGGTGTGGCCGAGTCCGGCCGTGACGCGGTCGAGGGCCTGCTCGAAGCGCTCGTGCATTTCCGCGGGCGGGTCGAACATG
>SCUD01000111.1 GCA_004297335.1 Gammaproteobacteria bacterium | reverse complement strand
ATCTGCGCCATCTGTTCGAGCATCTGCCGCACGCCCGCACCGTCGAGGACTTCGAAGCATTGCTGCCGTTTGCGCTGAACGACCCATCCGAAGCAAGGATGTCGTAGTTCGATCGCTTACACTGGATCGAGCACCCGGCCCCAGTTGATCGATATGAACGAACCGCAACGACGCATTGTGGTGGCGCAGGTGCGCAGTCTTCTTCCTGGATTTCGAAGGGCCGGTGATCCCTGCCAAAGTGCTCCTAGATGAGAGCGGCGACTTCGAGCGCAATCGTCATGACATCGGCGCTGAGGCTGCGCAATCCGTCAGCAGCGCGCTCAGGCGGCTGCGGTTGGATGTCCGCGATTGTGAGCCCCGTACCGTGCTGCGCCTAGGCGCGCGATGCCGAGACCAATTCCAGTGGCTGCCACCGATGATAAAGGCGACACCTGCTGCGACCTGCTACATGGGTCCTGATCCTTTCGCTTGATCCGGTTGACTGTCGCGCAGCCGCCGACGCCCGCGGGCAGCGGAAGTGCTTGACCGGCACTTCTGCGACCGGCAGAGCTGGATGCACGCGATGCATGTTCAGATGCGCAATATTCATTTGTCACATGCAGATCGAGGGGCTAGTGTTAGTCGCGGATCGCTGCCGGTTGTCTGACTTGCCAGGGGGATTGACCAGTGTTCGAATTTGACTCGATACCGGTCCCAGAGCTCGAGCTGGGCGGCCTGGAAGTCCCGCTGACCGAGGAGGAGCGCGCCGTTGCCGATTCGGTGCGCCGCTTTGCCTTGGAACGAATGCGTCCGCTCGGCAAGCAGCTCGACCGGATGTCGGCGGACGAAGTGGCGGCGGGCAAGGCCCTGCTGCTCGACTTCCTGCGCGACTACCGTGACCTGGGTTGCGGCCTCGAGTTCCTCAACGAACTGTCCCCCCGGCAGCGCGCCCGGCTGTTCCCGATCATCCATGGTTATCTCGGCTGGGGCGATGCTGGTCTTGCAATCCTGACCGCGGCCGCGTCGTTTCCGGCCTTTGCTGCCTACCAGACCGGCAACCCGGAACTGATCGAGCGCTTCGGCACGAAGATCGGCTGCTGGATGGGGACCCAGCCCGATCGTGGCTCGGATACGGTCGACCTGCAGGGCACGGAACTCCGGCTCGGTTCGCAGCATGGCACGCCGAACCTGGCGGCGCGAATCACCGACGACGAAATCATCCTCACCGGCCAGACCTCCGCCTGGGTCTCCGGCGGTCCGATTGCGGAATGCGGGCTGGCCTATGTACCTGCCGACTACGGCAGCGGGCTGCGGCGCAGCAACGGGCTGCTGAATGGAGCGGTGATTCTGGTGCCGTTCGACGAAAAGGGCGTGTCGAAGGGTCGACCAGTAGAGAAGCTCGGCCAGCGACCACTGCCGCAGGGGGCGATCTTCTTTGATGAAGTACGCCTGCCGCGCAACTACCTGCTGGCCAACAATGAGCGCATTGATGGCCACTTCTTCACCTCATTTGTCTTTGCGAACATGGAGATGGCCTGCGTCTTTTCAGGCCTGGCGCGGGCGGCGTTCCAATCCGCCCTCGAGTACGTGCACCAGCGGCGCCAGGGCGGCGGCCATCTGATCGAGCACCAGAACGTGCGCCATCGCATCTTCCAGCTATGGCGTAAGGTGGAATCCGCGCGTGCCATCGCTCAGCGCGCCTGTGATTTCAACTTCCTCGGCAAGCCGCATGTGCTGGCATCGGCTACCGCGAAAATCGTCGCTACCGAGCTGGCTTGCGAGGTCGCCCAGGACGCACTGAGCCTGTTCGGCGGCAACGGCCTGACCAAGGAGTACCCGATGGAAAAGTACCTGCGCGACGCACGCGCTTCGTTGATCGAGGACGGCGAGAACAACATCCTCGGGTTGGTCTGCGCCGGACATATCTCCAATTGGTTTCGCCAGCACGGGACGGAGGTAAAGTGACCATGAGCAGAAGCACAGTCGGGAAGAAGCCCGTCGTCGTCTATGGGGCGAGCGGCTACACGGCACAACTGATCTGCGAGTATCTCCGGAACTTCGACATTCCGTTCATAGCTGCGGGACGCAGCCACGCCAAGGTGGCAGCTGCTCTGAGTCGCGTGCCAGGTATCGAAACGGCCGCATACGACATCGAGGAAGTGGAGCACGAAACCGATACGCTGGCCGCACTGTTCGATGGGGCGAAGGTGGTCTGCAACACGGTGGGTCCTTTCACCGAACTTGGCAGTCCAGTGGTGGAAGCGGCCCTGAAGGCCGGTTGCCATTACCTCGACACCACCGGCGAGCAGCCGTTCATCCGCCGCCTGCGCGACGAGTACGGGGCCGCCTTCGCGGCCCGGGGTCTGCTGCTGGCCCCGAGCACGGCATCGATGTGGGGTGAACTCGATATCCTGATCGACCTGTGTACCCGCCATGGCGCCATCGATTCGATTGAAGCATCGATGGTGGCCGTCGGCGTACCCACCTACGGCTCGACGCAGACTGTCTTCCAGGGGTTCCTTACCGAAGCCTACTACCTGGACGCCGGCAGGCTGACACCATGGCCAGCTTGCCAGCTCTATGAGTTTTCACCGCCGTCCGGCGGTCTGAACCAGCTCCTGCACCATTGGGGCGGCGGAGCGCTGCCGATCTACTACGAGCACCATCCGGAGGTGCGCACGGTCAGGGTTTATGGCGGTTTCACCACCAGGGAGCTGATGGATGGGGTCCAACGGATGGAGCGCCACTATCAGGAGCACCTGAAGGACCTGCCGATCGAGCAGCGCAAGGCGGCGCTGTCACAGTTTGCCGCCTCGATGCAGGGCAGCATGCCGCCGCGGGAGAACCCGTTGCTGCACCGCACCCTGACCTCCGTGATTGCACGCGGTACGTTCAAGGAGATCGTGGCCAGTGGTCGTGGTGCCGGTGGCTACACGACGACAGCGGCTTTCCAGGCGGCGGCGGCCCGCTTGCTGTTGACCCAGGGTCCGAGACGAACCGGCTTCCAGTCGCCGACCGGTGCCTTCGGCAGTGAGTACCTGCGCAACACGCTGGATCGGCTCGGGCTATGGCGGGTGCTGGAGGTCCGGGAGCTGGGAGGCAGGGCGTGCGCGTAATCGACTTCTTCGACGCGGCAGTGAAATACTATGCGCGTCACACCGCATTCGTCGAGGCGGACACCGGCAATCGGATGACCTATGCGGAGGCGGACGTGGCTGCCCATCACGTGGCGGCGGCAGTCCGTGGCCATGGTTACGCGAAGGGAGTACACGTCGGCATACTGGCGCCGAATTCGACTGCTGCATTCAGCACCCTGGTCGGGTTGTTCCGCGCCGAATGCGTGTGGTTGCCGATCAATCCGCGGAACTCGATCGAGACCAACGTCGAGGTCCTGCGGTTCTGTGACTGCGAGCTGCTCTTCTATCACAGCAGCCTCGAAGCCGACGCGCTGCGAATCAAGAGTGCGGTGGCCGGAATCCGCGATCTGGTGTGCCTCGACCGGAGTGGCACCGGCGTGCCGTCGCTGGCCGAGTGGGCTGATGGCTTTCGCCATCGCTTCGAGATCGGCCCGGAGGAAGATGGCGATCTGCTGGCAATCATCCCGACCGGCGGCACGACCGGCACGTTCAAGGCCGTGATGATGGCTCATCATGCGGTCGAGACCATGTTCGCCAACAGCTACGCGCATTTCCGCTACCACGACGGCAGTGTCCACCTCCTGGCAGCGCCGATGACACATGCCGCCGGCATGCTCGGTTGCATGCATTTTGCCCGCGGCGGTAGCAATGTCATGCTGTCGAGGCCGGAGCCGGAGGCAGTGATGCGGGCCATCGAGAGCTACCGGGTCACGCACCTGTTCCTGCCACCAACCGTGCTGTACAAGATGCTCGACCATCCGCGGGTGCGCGACTACGATTACAGCTCGCTGATTCACTTCATCGTCGCGGCAGCGCCGACTTCGGTGGCGAAGCTGAAGCAGGCCATCGAAGTCTTCGGGCCGGTGATGACCGAAGGATTTGGCCAGACCGAGGCGCCGGCTATGATCACGGCCAAGGCACCATGGGACTATGTAGGCGCCGATAGGCGGATCAACGAGCGGCGGCTGGCCAGCGCCGGGCGGCCGTGCGTGCTCAATCACGTCGAAATCATGGCCGACGATGGCAATTTCTGCCCGCCGGGCCAGGCCGGGGAAATCGTCGTCCGCGGCCGGCTGGTCAACCCCGGCTACTACAAGAACCCGGAGGCCACGGCGGAGGCACACCGTTTCGGCTGGCACCATACCGGCGATGTCGGGGTGATGGACGAGGACGGGTACATCACGATCGTGGACCGCAAGAAGGACATGATCATCACCGGCGGCTTCAACGTCTTCTCGAACGAGATCGAGCAGGTGATTGCCGCGCACCCCGCGGTCCAGGAGTGCGCGGTCATTGGCGTTCCGGACGAAAAATGGGGCGAGTCGATCAAGGCGGTCGTCGTGTTGCGCGGCGATGACGTGGTCACGGCGGAGGAATTGATGCTGCTGGTCAGGGCGCAGCTGGGCGCGGTGAAGTGCCCGAGGTCCGTTGAGTTCACGGCCGAGCTGCCGCGCAGCCCGGTCGGCAAGGTATTGAAGGCGGAGCTACGCAAGCCGCACTGGCGCGGGCGCAGCCGCGCGGTCAACTAAATCGGGCTGACCGGGAGACCTGTACATGGCAAGGCCAGTCGTCATCGCGGGCGTTGGGGTGGTGCCGTTCCGCAAGCCGGGCAGCAGCGATACCTACGACATCATGGGCGCCAATGCGGCGCGGGCAGCGCTGGCGGACGCCGGCATCGACTACGATCAGGTCGGGCAGGCCTACGCCGCCTTCGTCCACGCGGACAGCTGTGCCGGCCAGGCGGCGCTATACCACGTCGGCATGACGGGCATCCCGGTCATGAACGTGAACAACATGTGCGCCAGCGGCAGCTCGGCGTTCTACCTGGCGGCGCAGGCGGTGAGCGGCGGCGCGGTGGATTGTGCGCTCGCCGTCGGGTTTGAGGAGATGGCGCGCGGGGCGATCGAGCGGTCGTTCCCGCAGAAGGCCAGTCCGCTCGATCGGCATGTTCGGGCGCTGACCGGTCTGTTTGACATCACCGACGAGGAACTGCGGCTGCCGGAGGCGGTGCTGCTGTTTGCACTCCAGGCCGAGGTACTGACGAAGTTCTATGGCGTGACGGAAGAGGCGCTGGCACTGGTGGCGGTCAAGGCGCGGCGGCATGCCGCGAACAACCCGATTGCGCTCTATCGCGAGCCGCTGACGGTCGAACAGATCCTGGCCCAGCCAACGCTGTACCGCGGGCTGCGCAAACTGTATGCCTGCCCGCCGACCTCGGGCGCAGCATCGGCCATCGTTTGCTCCGAAGCTTTTGCGAAGGCGCATGGCGTCAACACCGGCGTGCGCCTGCTTGCTGCCGCGGCGATCAGCGACCGCGCCGAGTATTTTTCCGGGGAGCCGATCGACATCGCGTTCCGGGCACTCGGCGGCAATGCAGCCCGGCAGGCCTACGAACAGGCTGCGCTCGGACCCGACGACATCGATGTGATCGAGCTGCATGACTGCTTCGTCAGCAACGAGATCATTGCCTACAACGCGCTCGGATTGTGCCCGATCGAGGATCTGGACCGCTTCGTTCGTGATGGTGAAAACACCTATGGCGGTAAGGTGGTCGTCTGCCCGTCCGGTGGGCTGCTCTCCAAGGGACACCCGCTTGGGGCGACTGGCTTGGCGCAGATTGCGGAACTGACCTGGCAGTTGCGTGGCCAGGCCGGGGCCCGGCAGGTGGAAGGAGCGCGCACTGCCCTCCAGCAGAACGTAGGCATGGGCAGCGCCAGCTTCGTGCACATACTGCAGGCGGACTAGACATCAGAAGCACGCGACGCCGGTGCCTACGGGCTCCAGCATGGCGCTGCCGTGGCGCTCGCCCAGGGCGCGCCAGAAACCGATTTCTGTCCAATGTGCGGCGACTGAGCGCTGCGCATCCGGGCTACCGCCCCATCCACACCAGAATGTGGTTGTTCGCCGGCATCGCGTGGTTCGCGACGAACCCGAGCCCGGCGGCGCGGGCGAGTTCGTCCACGGCCTCGAAGTCACGGATGCCGCTGGCCGGATCGCGGCCCCGCAGCATGCCGTCGAACTCCGCATTGCTCGCGCTCGTATAGTTGCCGCCGAAGCGGAACGGTCCGTAGATCGCGAGGATCGAGGGCGGCCGCAGTACCTGCGGCAGGCGCGCAAACAGCGCCTCGATCATCGGCCAGGCCATGATGTGCAGCGTGTTGGCCGTGAACAGGCCGTCGTAGCGCGTGTCCGGCCAGTCGTCCCCGGTGACGTCGAGCTCGAGCGGGGCGCGCAGGTTCACCGGACCCTCGTAGAGGACGCGCTTACGCAGCCATGGCATCTGCGCCGGCATCTCCGTCGGCTGCCAGACCAGCTCCGGCCACTGCAGCGAGAAATGGACCGCATGCTGTCCGGTGCCGCTGCCGATCTCGATGACGCGCTTGCAGCCGGCGAAAACCTCGCGCAACACGGCGAGGATCGGGTCCTTGTTGCGCTCGCAGGCCTCGGAGTTGGGGAACGCGGGCACGTAATCGTACATGGGCGGGATCCTCGGCCTCAGTCGCCGCCGACTCCGAGCAGCCTCGGTTCGAGCGCCAGGCGCAGCACGACCTCCGGCCGCCCGCCGCGCTGCCGCCGGTGCAGCCACCACACCGCGCCCTTGGCGATGCGCCACGGCGCTTCCTGGCCGGTGAGCAGGAGCGCCGCAACTTCGCCGAGCGCGGGCTGGTGCCCGACCAGCAATACGCTGCGTGCGGAATCGGGCCATTCGGCCGCGCGGAGCAGGTCGCGCGCGCAGGCGCCGGTCGCGATGGCGGTGCTGGTCTCGAATGGACGATCGAGGGCCACAGCGGTCTGTTGCGCACGCTTGGCCGGCGACACCAGCACCAGCAGGGATTCCGGCAGCAGCGGCCGCAGCCACTCGGCCATCGCGCGGGCCTGCTCACGGCCATGACTGGTGAGCGACCGGGCCGTGTCCGGGCGCCCGTCCGCGGCCTCGGCGTGGCGCCAGAGAATCAGGTCCATGTTCTCAGCTCCGTTCCTGGGTGCGACGCAAGGTGAACTGCAGCCCCGCGCCTTCCCACTGCCGGCCCTCGTCCTCGAGCGCCGCCCTGGTCAGCGCATTGTGCGCCAGCCAGGCGCGCGGGAGCTCCAGCGTAAAGCGTCCGTCGCCGCCGGTCACCCGCAGCGAGGGCAGGCGCACGTTGCTGCGCCGCCGCGCCAGCGTGGCGGCGAGGCGCAGCGCGAACAGCAGGGTCCAGTCGCGTTCCTCTGGTGATTCCTGCTGGACCTTGACCAGCTTGCCGCGGTGCGCGAGTACGATGCGCGCCAGGCGCTGCTGCTCGGCGCGCGAGAATCCGGGCATGTCCGCGTTCGAGAGCACGTAGGCCGAGTGCTTGTGGTACTGCGCGTGGGCGATCGACTGGCCGATCTCGGCGAGGCGCGCGGCCCAGTCGAGCAGCAGCCGGTCGGGGTCGTCCTCGGGCGCGAGGTCGGAGCGCCCGGCGACCAGCTGGTCGTAGATCCGCAGGGCGAGGGTGCGCAGGCGCCCGGCCTGCGCGGCGTCCACGTGGTAGCGGCGCATGAACTGCTGCACCGTGGCCTCGCGCAGGTCCTCATGCTGCACGCGACCGAGCAGGTCATAGAGCACGCCATGGCGCAGCGCCGCGTCGGCGACCGCCATCGACTCGAGGTCGAGTTCGTCGAACACGGCACTGAGGATCGCGCAGCCCCCCGGCAGGATCGACGCACGGCCCGGCTTGAGCCCGGCGATGCGGCCGGGATCGGCGCGGCCCTCGCGCACCAGTTCGCCGCGCAGCCATTCGAGGCCAGCGCGCGTGATGCCGGATCTGGCGCGACCACTGGCGTCCAGGATGGCCTCGACCGTGCGGGCGGAACCGGAGGTGCCGATGGCCTCCTGCCAGCCGGATCGGCGATAGCGTCCGGCAATCGTCGCGAATTCCTGGCGGGCGGCGATCACGGCGGCCTTCATCGAGCGGCGGTCGATGCGCCCCTCGGGAAAATAGCGCAGGCTGTGGCTGATGCAGCCGACATACAGGCTCTCGGTCAGACGTGGTCTCTGGCCTTCGCCGACGATAACCTCGGTCGAACCGCCGCCGACGTCCACGACCAGCCGCCGGTGCCGCGCCGGCGGCAGGGAGCGGGCGACGCCGATGTAGATCAGCCGGGCCTCCTCGCGTCCGGCGATGACCTCGATCGGAAAGCCGAGGCGGTCGCGGGCCTCGCGCAGGAACGCCGGGGCGTTCCGCGCCACCCGCAGCGCGTTGGTGCCGACCGCGCGCACGGCGCCGCGTGGCAGGCCGCGCAGCCGCTCGCGGAAGCGGCCCAGCGCCTCGAGCGCCCGGTTCTGGCTGGCGCGGTCGAGGCGCTTGTCGGCGCTCAGGCCGGCGCCGAGCTGCACCTGCTCCCGCAGCGCGTCCAGCAGGTACACCTGGCCATCGACGACCCGGCCGACCTGCAGGTGGAAGCTGTTGGAACCGAGGTCGACCGCGGCGAGGATATCGTGGCGCGTCATGCGGCGGGCACGGTAGCACCGGGCCCCGGGGTGCGCAAACGCCGGCTGTCATTTCAATGTAATCTGGACGCGCCAGGCTGCCTGGTCGTATGAGTGTCATGTCCACCCGCCGCCATACCAGTCACGTCGCGCGCGTTCCGCTGCTGAACCGTGAGCTCGGCATCCTGGCCTTCAACCGGCGCGTGCTCGCGCAGGCGGCCGACGAGAGCGTGCCATTGCTCGAGCGGCTGCGCTTCCTGACGATCGTGTCCTCGAACCTCGATGAGTTCTTCGAGATCCGCGTCGCCGGACTCAAGGAGCAGATCAAGCTCGGCATCACCGATCCGGGCCCGGAGGGCATGACGCCACGCGAGGTCTTCGCGGTCGTCACCACCGAGGCCCGCGCGCTGATTGCCGAGAAGTACCGGTTGCTGAACGAGGTGCTGCTGCCGGGGCTAGCCGCCGCCGGCATCCGCTTCACGCACCACGCCGACTGGACCGCGGCGCAGCAGGCCTGGGCGCGCGATTACTACCTGCGCGAGGTGCTGCCGCTGCTGACGCCGATCGGCCTCGATCCGGCGCATCCGTTCCCGCGCGTATTCAACAAGAGCCTGAACGTGATCGTCGAGCTGGAGGGCCGCGACGCCTTCGGCCGGGTGTCGCGGGTGGCGATCGTGCAGGCGCCGCGCGTGCTGCCGCGCGTGATCCGGATGCCGGAGGTGGTGGGCGGCGGTGACGGGCAGTTCGTGTTCCTGACCTCGCTGCTGCACGCGCACATCGAGGAGCTGTTCGCGGGCATGACCGTGCGCGGCTGCTACCAGTTCCGGGTGACCCGCAATTCCGACCTGTTCGTCGACGAGGAGGAAATCAAGAACCTGCGCATCGCGCTGCAGGGCGAGCTGCTGCAGCGCCATTTCGGCGACGCGGTGCGGCTCGAGGTGGCGAGTGACTGCTCGCCGCCGATGGTGGACTTCCTGTTGCAGCAGTTCGCGCTCACCGCCGGGGACCTGTACCGCGTCGACGGCCCGGTCAACCTCTACCGGCTGCGCGAGGTGATCGACGCGATGGACCGGCCGGAGCTGAAATACCCGCCGTTCGTGCCCGGCATGCCCGCGGCGCCTGGGCGCGGCGAGGGCGACCTGTTCGAGACGCTCGCGCGCCAGGACGTGCTGCTGCATCACCCGTACCAGTCGTTCACGCCGGTGCTCGACTTCATCCGCGCCAGCGCACTCGATCCGCGCGTGGTCGCGATCAAGCAGACCGTCTACCGCACCGGTGCCGACTCGGAGCTGATGCAGGTGCTGATCGACGCCGCGCGCGCCGGCAAGGAGGTCACGGTCGTCGTCGAGCTGATGGCACGCTTCGACGAGGAGGCCAACCTGAACTGGGCGGCGCGCCTCGAGGAGGTCGGTGCGCATGTGGTCTACGGCGTCGTCGGCCACAAGACCCACGCCAAGATGGCGCTGATCGTGCGCCGCGAGGCCGGCCCCGCGGGCAGCCTGCTGCGCCGCTACGTGCACCTCGGTACCGGCAACTACCACTCGGCGACTGCGCGCCTGTACACGGACTTCGGGCTGCTGACCGCCAACGAGGACATGTGTCGCGACGTCAACGAGGTGTTCAAGCAGCTGACCGGCCTTGGCCGCGCGAGCCGGCTGCGCCACGTCTGGCAGTCGCCGTTCACGCTGCACAAGCGCATCGTCGAGGCGATCCGCAGGGAAGCGCGCATCGCCGGCGAGGGCCGGCCGGCGCGGATCGTCGCCAAGATGAACGCCTTGCTCGAACCGGCGATCATCGAGGAGCTGTACGCCGCCTCGCAGGCTGGCGTGGCGATCGACCTGATCGTGCGCGCGGTCTGCGCCCTGAAGCCGGGCGTACCGGGACTCTCGGATAACATCCGCGTGCGTTCGGTGGTCGGCCGCTTCCTCGAGCACACGCGGATCTTCCAGTTCCACAACGACGGCGCGGATGACGTGTGGCTGTCGAGCGCGGACTGGATGGACCGGAATTTCTTCCGCCGCATCGAACTGTGCTTCCCGGTACTGGACGAGGGCCTGCGGCGCCGGGTGATCCGCGAGGGGCTGCGGCCCTACCTTGAGGACAACTGCCAGGCCTGGGTCATGGACGCCTCCGGGGCCTTCGAACGGCTGCAGCCCCGCCGGGCGAGGCGCCGCTCGGCCCAGGACGAGCTGCTCGCCCTGCTTGCGTCCGCCGGCTGAGCAGCAAAAAGGGGACAGTCCCCTTTTCCGGCCGGAAAAGGGGACTGTCCCCTTTTTGCCGGTAGGCCTTGACACCGGCAACCGGGCGGCGCGACAGTGCGGTCGACCGACCGCCATCAACAGAACGACCAGGGGGATTCCGCCGTGAATGAGATCAGCAGCGCCGCGCCAGCACCTGCCGCCGCACCGTCTGCCGAGGAGCGGCAATGGGGGCTGTTCGCCCATTTGTCCGCGCTCGTGGGCTTCGTGGTGCCATTCGGCAATGTCATCGGGCCGCTCGTGATCTGGCTGATCAAGCGCGAGCAGATGCCCTTTGTCAACGACCAGGGCCGTGAAGCGCTCAATTTCAACATCACCGCGGGCCTCGTTGGCCTCGTGCTCATCGCGCTGACGGCGATGAGCTTCGGTATCGGCATCTTCCTGACCGCGCCCATCGGGGTTGTGCTCGCGATCGCGTGGCTGGTGCTGACGATCATCGCGGCGATCAAGGCCAACGAGGGCCAGGCCTACCGCTATCCGGTCTGCCTGCGCCTGGTGAACTAGGCGCCGCCGGCCGGGTGCTCCTGCGCCCGCTATCCCGCCGCCACCTGCTGTCTGCGCTCGCCGCGGCCTGGCTCGCGGCCTGCGCGCCGCAGCCGCATCTCACCGCGCCGGTACGCCAGGCCGCTGCGGTCGCGATGCCGGATTCCTTTTCGGCCGAGGTCGCGAGCCGGGTCCTCGCCGATGGTGGCAATGCGGTCGACGCCGCGGTCGCGGCCGGCTTCTCGCTCGCCGTGACCATGCCGGAGGCCGGCAACATCGGTGGCGGCGGCTTCCTGCTCGCGTGGGTCGGTGGCCAGGCCGAGTTTCTCGACTACCGCGAGACCGCCCCGGTCGCGGCGGCCCGCGACATGTACCTGGACAGGCAGGGCCAGGTACTCGCGGGCCAGAGCCTGGTCGGGCACCGTGCGGTCGGCGTGCCGGGCACGGTCGCCGGGCTGTGGGCCGCGCACCAGCGGCATGGCCGGCTGCCGTGGCAGCGCCTGGTCGAGCCGGCCATCGCGCTCGCGCGCGACGGCTTCGTCGTTCCGCCGCAGCTCGCCCGTTTTGTCGCCGAGGAACTGCCTGGCTTCGACGGCCGAACCCGGTTCGCCGATCATTTTGGCCGGTTGCGCGCCGGCGAGCGCTTCCACCAGCCGCAGCTCGCAGCGGTGCTCGAGCGCATCGCGATCCGCGGCCCCGAGGACTTCTATCGCGGTGAGACCGCCGCGCTGCTGCTTGCCGAAATGCAGCGCGGCGGTGGACTGATCGGGGCTGCTGACCTCGCGGGTTACCGCCCGGTGTGGCGCGAGTCGCTGCGCCGCCGCTGGCGCGATGCCGAGGTGCTGACCGCGCCGCTGCCGAGTTCCGGTGGCATCGCGCTGCTGCAGATGCTGGCGCTGAAGGATGCGCTCGCCGCGGACTTTGCTGGCCACGCCCGGAATTCCGCGCAATATGTGCACCTCAGCGCCGAGATCGCCAAGCGGGTGTTCGCCGACCGTGCCGAGTACCTCGGCGATCCCGACTTCGTCAGCGTGCCGGTCGCGGCGCTGCTCGATCCCGACTATCTTGCGCGTCGCGCGCAGGAGGTGGACCGCGCCCACATCTCCAGCCTCGGCTCCGTGCGTCCGGGGCTCGAGCCGGTCCACACGACGCACTTCTCGATCGTGGACCACGAGGGCAATGCCGTCGCGAACACCTACACGCTGAACACGAGCTTCGGCAGCGGGGTCGTGGTCGAGGGTGCGGGCTTCCTGCTGAACAGCGAGATGGACGACTTCAGCCTGAAGCCGGGCGTGCCGAACTACTTCGGCGTCGTCGGTGCGCGCGCGAACGAGATCGAGCCCGGCAAGCGCATGCTGTCGTCGATGGCGCCGACGATCCTGCTGCGCAACGGCCGCGTCGCCACGGTGCTCGGCAGCTCGGGTGGCTCAACAATCATTACGACGGTCTGGCAGGCGCTCATCAATATCGAGGATTTCGGCCTGGACGCCGAGGCCGCGGTCGGCGCGCCGCGTTTCCATCACCAGCTGTTGCCGCCCGACCTCGTGACCTATACGCCAAGCCGGCCGCTGCCGGCGGCGACCATCGAGGAGCTGGGCCGGAATGGCTATCGTGTCGAACCGCATTCCTATGAATATGGCGACCTGCAGCTGATCCTGCGCAACGCGGGCGGTCTGCAGGCAGCATCCGACCCGCGCGGCCGTGGCGAATCGCGCGTGCTGCCCTGATCGGACCCCCCCGGGCGCCGGCGGCCTCAGTCACTGACCCGGTGCCAGGTGCCGTCGCGGCGCGGATCCGCGCCGCCGTCGGTGACGCCCGCCGGGCCGAACACGAGGCCGTGCAGGCCCGATTCCTCGCCGCGCCCGGGGCGGACCTGGATGCCGCGCGCGGCCAGCGCCTCGATGATGTCCGGCTGGAACTTCGTCGCCTCGCCGAAGTAATCCGTGCCACGCGCGATCAGGTTCGGCAGCTCGATCGCCTGCTGCAGCGGCAGGCGCCAGGCCAGCAGGGCGATGAGCGCCTTGGCGTTGTAGGCGAGGATCGCGGTGCCGCCGGGCGAGCCGAGTGCCGCGACCGGATGACCGGCCTGGTCCAGCACGATCACCGGTGCCATCGAGGAGCGCGGGCGCTTGCCGCCGGCGACGGCATTCGCCACGGGCCGACCGTCGCTGACGGGCTCGAAGGAGAAATCCGTGAGCTGGTTGTTGAGCATGAAACCGCCGACCGCGCGGCCCGACCCGAACAGTGACTCGACCGAGGTCGTGACCGAGGCAACATTGCCGGCCGCGTCCGCGATCACGTAGTGGCTGGTGCCGGCGGCCTCCCGGGTCGCATCGGCGCCAGGGCCGCTCGCCGCGAGATCCCCGGCCGCGGGCGTGGGACCGGCGGCCGTGCCGATCAACGCCAGGCGCCGCGCGAGATAGCCGGGCTCGAGCAGCCCGGCGACCGGCACCGTCACGAAGGCTGGATCCGCGACGTAGCGATCGCGGTCTGCATACATCAGCCGGCTCGCCTCTGCGAACAGGAACCAGGCCTGCGGGTCCGCCGGGCCGCGCCTGGCAATGTCCGTGCCTTCGAGCAGCCCGAGCAGCTGCAGCAGCGCGACGCCGGAGGAGGGCGGTGGCGGCACGCAGACGAGGTACACGAGGAACGGCCGGCAGAGTGGCTCGGTGACGCGCGGCTGGTACGCGGCAAAGTCGGCGGGAGTGAGTACGCCGGCCAGTGGATCAGCCCGGGTGCGCGCGATGATGGCATCACGGAGCGGCGGCTCGAGCAGCGCGCGCCCCCCGGAGCGCGCGATCAGGCGCAGCGTGGCGGCGTAGGCCGGGTTCTGCAGCTGGTCGCCAGCCTGTACCGGCGTGCCATCGGCGCGCGAGAACAGCGCGCGCACGTCGGGCAGCGAGGCCTGCGGAAAATTGCTGCCGGCGAAGCGTCCCAGGCGCCGCGGCACCACAAAGCCGTCCTCGGCGGCGCGGATCGCCGGGCCGAAGAGCTGTTGCCAGGCGAGCTGGCCGTGCCGGGCCTGCGCGACCCCGAGCACGGCCATCGCCCCTGGTACGCCAGTCGCGCGACCGGTCAGTACGGCATCGCGCCAGGGTAGCGGCTGGCCGGCCTCGTCGAGAAACAATTCCGGCGTGGCCGCGGCCGGCGCCGTTTCCCGGCCGTCAAAGGCTGTGATGCGGCCGCTCGCGGCGTCGTAATACAGCAGGAAGGCGCCGCCGCCGAGCCCGGAACTCTGCGGCTCGACCAGTCCGAGCATGGCCTGCACCGCGACCGCCGCGTCGGCCGCACTGCCGCCACTCCGGAGAATTTCAAGACCCGCCTCGACCGCCAGAGGGTGCGCTGCGGCGACGGCGGCCGTGCGCGCGACCGGGGCGGCGGGACGGACGGGCAGCTGGCCGCAGCCCGCGAGCCAGGCGGCGGTGCACAGCAGGGTTGCCAGGATCCGGGGGTTCATCCGCTAAATGGTACTGCAGCCGGCCGGCACGGTCCCGGCATGGCCACCGACACCGGAGGAGGAGTAATCTCCAACCGTGGACAAGCCGTGGGAGGATCCTGCCAATGCACGACGAGCTGACCACGTTGCCCGGTGTCGGTCCCTCAATCGCCGCGGACCTCCGCCACCTGGGAGTACACTCGGTCCGCGAACTTGCTGAGTCCGACCCCGAACAGCTCTACCAGAAACTCTGCGACCTGACCGGCCACCCGCAGGAACCCTGCCTGCTCTACGCGTTCCGCTGCGCAACCTACGCCGCACGCACGCCAGAGCCGCGGGCGGACCTGCTCAAGTGGTGGAACTGGAAGGACCGCCGGCTGGCTGACTGACTGAGTCGCCGGGGATTGACCACGATCGAATGGCTGGTGGCGCTGGCCGCGGCGCCATCGGGGTGCAGTTGTGCCTGTCTGGAAGAGGGGGAATGATGTTTGCTGATCGCCATTTCTTTGTATCCGGAGCTGCGTCCGGCATCGGGCTGGGCGTGGCCCGGCTGCTCGCCTCGCGCGGTGCTCGCCTGACACTCGTCGATCTCGCGCCAGTACCCTCCGGCGCCATCGCGGCGCCGGAGGGTCGGCTGGTCGCCATCCAGGCGGACGTGCGGGATCCCGCGGCCGTGCAGGCGGCGCTGCGTGCCGGCCTCGCGACCCACGGTCCGCTGCATGGGGCCGTGAACTGCGCTGGAATACTCGGCCCGGTCGGGCGGCTGCACGACACTCCACTGTCCGAGGTGGAGGCACTGATGGCGGTCAACTGGCGCGGCGTCCTCCATTGCATGCATGCCGAGCTCGCGGCGATGCTGCCGCAGAAGCAGGGCAGTATCGTCAGCATCGCGTCCGTGGCCGGGACGGTCGGTTTCCCGCAGGCCCCGGCCTATACGGCGTCCAAGCACGCGATCGTGGGGCTGACCCGCGCCTGTGCGCTCGACTATGCGGAGGATGGCATCCGCGTCAATGCGATCGCCCCTGGCGGCGTGGAAACGCCACTGATCCAGGCGACGACCTGCGCGACGCCGGAAGGGCGCGCAATGATCACCGGTGCACATCCGATGAAGCGCCTGGCGGATCCGTCGGAGATCGCCGAGGCGGCGGCGTTCCTGTTGTCACCGGCCGCTGGGTTCATCACCGGCACGGTGCTGGCGGTGGACGGAGGCTGGACCGCACAATAGCGGCTGACGTGCCCGCCGCCGTGGGCCATGGGAGTGCGGCCTGATGCGTAACAGTACCGGCGCCCGGAGACTCCTGGTCGCGGTCACCGCTGGCCTGCTGTTCGCGGCGTGCCAGCGGCAGGGCGACGAGGTGCCGGTACTGCAGACCGGGCCGCCGATCGATGCCCGGCCGGCGGTGAGCGGATTCGCGCTGCAGAGTGCCGGCCGCGGCTTTGCGCACGGCGACCTCGCGCTGCAGCTCGAGTTCTCGCAGCCGCTGGTCGCGAGCCAGGCCTTCGACCAGCAGCTCGCGGTCACCGGCCCCGGCGGCGCGGCGGTTTCCGGCAGCTGGGTGCTCGACGACGGAGCCCGGGTGCTGCGCTTCCCCTACGTGGAGGCGGACCAGAACTACACGGTACGGATACGCGGGACGCTGGCCGCCACCGATGGCGCCACGCTGGGCCGGGACCTCGAGCAGGCGATCCACACCGGGCCGCTGGATCCAGCGGTGGCCTTCGCCTCGCAGGGCAGCGTGCTGCCGGCGCGGGAGACCCGCGGCCTGCCCGTGGTCTCGGTCAACGTGCCGGAGGTAGACGTCGAGTTCCTGCGGGTGCGCGACACCGAGGTCGCCAACTTCCTCGTGCAGTTCCAGCGCGGTGGCCGCCGCGGCGGCTGGGATCTGGACGAGAACCGCTGGAACGACCGCCGCGCGGTCACGCAGATGGCGGATCCCGTCTACCTGAACCGCTTCGTACTCGGCGGCGCGGACAATGCGCGCCAACTCACCTACCTGCCGGTCCAGAACATCCAGGAGCTGCGCCCGCCGGGCCTGTATTTCGCGCTCCTGCGCCGCACCGGGAGCTATGCCGGCCCGTACGAGACCGCGATCTTCTTCGTCAGCGACATCGGCCTGCACCTGCGGGCCTACGGCGACAGCGTGCTGGTGCACACGGCCTCGCTGCACAGCGGCAAGCCGATTCCATCCGTCACGCTCGAGATCCTGGATCGCGGTGGCCAGGTCGTGAGCCGCGCAACCACGGATCGGAACGGGCACGCGCTGGTAGCCTACCGGCTCGACGCCGGACACGTGCTGGTCGCGCGCAAGTCGGGCGACGTCTCGCTGCTGCCCTTCAACCAGCCCGCGCTCGACCTGTCGGAGTTCGCGGTGGCCGGCCGCCCGCAAGCCTGGTTCGACGTCTTTGCCTGGTCCGGGCGTGACCTGTACCGTCCCGGGGAGACGGTGCGCGTGATGGCCTTGCTGCGCGATCACGACGGTGCCCCGGTCAAGCCGCAGCCGTTGTTCATGACGCTGCGGCAGCCTGACGGCAAGGTCTTCACCGAGACCCGGCTGGATCCTGCAGCCGGTGGCTACCTCGAGTGGGCGCAGGTGCTGCCACCCGAGGCGCCGACGGGGCGCTGGCCCGTGGAGTTCCGTACGGCCCCCGGTGGCGGCGAGGTCGTCCAGTCGCTGGTGCTGCGCATCGAGGAGTTCCTGCCGGAGCGCATGAAGCTCGAGCTCTCGGCGCCACCGGCATTGACGCCCGGCGCGCCCTTGCCGCTCGGCGTCGAGGGTGCCTGGCTCTATGGCGCGCCCGCCTCCGGCAGCCGCTTCACCGCACGCCTCGCGCTCGCCGTCGACGTTCATCCGGTGGCCGCATTCCCCGATCACTTCTTTGGTGATGCGACGGCAGCCCTGCCGAAGGACGCGGCGGATGTCGTTGACCAGCAACTCGATGCTGCCGGGCGGCTGGCCGTCGACCTGAAGCTGCCCGCGGCGGCGGCGGCTGCCGCGACGCCGGTCGCGGTGGTCGTGACCGGCAGCCTCTACGAGTCCGGCGGCCGTCCGATCGTCAGGAGCCTGAAGCGCACGCTGTGGCCGGCGCGTGAACTCATCGGCGTGCGCCCGCTGTTCGATCCGAAGGAGGGCGCTGCGGCCCGCGGCAATGCCAGCTTCGAGCTGATCCGCAGTGATCTCGACGGCAGGCTCGCCGCGGCCGAACGACTCCAGGTCGCGCTGGTGCGCGAGCTGCGCGATTATCACTGGCGCCAGGCGGACGACGGCTGGGACTACGAATTCACCGCGCGCTACGTGACCGTGGAAACCAGGACGGTCGCGGCGCGCGCGGACGGGCCGCTGCGGCTCGACTTCCCGGTCGAGTGGGGCGAGTATCGGCTCGAGGTCACCGATCCGGCCACGCAGCTGACGCTGCGCTATCCGTTCATCGCCGGCTGGAGCCAGGACGACCAGAACCGCGGGCCGGATGCACGACCGGACAAGGTCAAGGTGGCCCTCGATCGCACCGGGTATCGGGCGGGCGACAAGCTGCAGGTCACCGTGACGCCGCCACAGCCCGGGCCCGGACTGCTGATCGTCGAGAGCGACCACCTGCTGCACCTCGAGTCCATCAACGCGCGTGCGGGCTCCACTTTCGAACTGACGGTCGGCGCGGACTGGGAGCGCCATGACGTCTACATCACTGCGCTGGTGTTCCGCGGCGGCTCGGCGAAGGCGCTGGTGACGCCGGCGCGCGCCGTCGGCGTCGCCCGGCTGCCGATCGATCGCCAGGATCGTCGCGTGCCGGTCAAGCTGGTGGCCGCGCGGCAGGTGGTGCCGGAGCAGGCCCTGGCGATTGCGCTCGAGGCCCCGGGGCTCGCCGGCCGCAAGGCCTGGGCCACGGTGTCGGCGGTCGATGCCGGGATCGTCAGCATCACCCGCTTCCCGGTGCCGGATGCGGCGGCGCACTTCTTCGGTCCGCGGCGCTTCGGCGTCGATGCCTATGATCTCTACGGGCGCGTCATCGGCAGTTACGAAGGCGAGACCGCGCGGCTGCGATTCGGCGGCGACCTGGCGCTGGCTGCGCTGCCGCAGGCACGGCGGCCGACCGCACGAGTGCAGACCGTGGATCTGTACTCCGGTCCGGTGCAGCTCGATGCGCGCGGCCACGCGACCGTCAGCCTGCCGGTGCCGGACTTCAATGGAACGCTGCGCCTGTCGACGGTCGTGTTCGCCGAGGATCGCTACGGGCAGGCGGTGGCGGAGACCATCGTGCGCGCGCCACTGCTGGCGGAGCTCAGCGCGCCGCGCGCACTGGCACCGGGCGATGACAGCACGGTCACCGTGGACCTGCAGAACTTCACCGGCGCGGCCGGCGACTTTGCGCTGCGTCTCGACACCGAGGGGCCGCTCGCGGTGGTCACGGGCCACCGGCGCGTGCGGCTCGCTGCCGATGAGCGTACCTCGCTGCGGTTCGCGATCAGCGGCCGCGAAGGTGCCGGGACCGCTGCGCTGCGGCTGCGCGCGGACGGTGGCGGGCAGCGCGTCGATCGTCGCTACGAGATCGCCGTGCGGCCGGCCTGGGGTGCGCTGACGCGGTCGCGCGCCGAGGCCGTGCAACCCGGCGGTGCGCTGGTGCTCGGGACGGAGCTGGCCGCAGGACTGATGCCCGGCACCGTGACGGCGCGTCTCACGCTGAGCGCGGCACCGCCGATTCCGTTCGCGCGCGCGCTGCACGAGCTCCTCGACTATCCCTACGGCTGCGTCGAACAGACGGTCTCGCGCGGCTGGGCGGCGCTGCTGCTCGATGCCGACGGAGCCGCCGGCATGGGAATCACCGGACTCGATGACGAGACCCGTCGGCGGCGGATCGAGGGTACGCTCGCGCGACTCGCGTCGCTGCAGATCCGCAGCGGCCACTTCTCGATGTGGGGCGGTGACGGCGGGGCACCGATCCTGACTCCGTACATCGCCGAGTTCCTGCTGCGCGCCCGCGACGCGGGCTTCGTCGTGCCCGAGGCGCTGCTGCAGAAGACGCTCGAGCGCCTCAGTGAGGACCTGCTGACCGGCGGGCCGCCGTTCTACGGCTATGCGCAGTCCGCGCACCTCGGCTTCGCCTACCAGGCGCACGCCGGCTACGTGCTCGCGCGCGTCAATCGCGCTCCGCTCGGCACGCTGCGCGCGCTGTACGACAACGAGCGGGCGCGTGCGGTGACGGCGCTGCCGCTGCTGCAGCTCGGCCTCGCGCTCGTGCTGCAGGGCGATGCCGGCCGCGGTGACCGCGCGATCGCGGAAGCACTCGCACGGAAGGACAATCGTCCGGGCTGGCTCGGTGATTATGGCTCGGCGGTGCGCGACGCGGCGCTGATGCTGGCGCTGCTGCGCGAGCATGGGCGCAGGGAGCCGGGGCAGGAGCAACGCCTGCTCGCGCTCTCGCGCGAGCTGCAGGCGCGGGCGGCGGAATCCTACGCCTGGTACAGCACGCAGGAGCAGATCGCGCTGGCGCGCCTCGGCCGTGCCCTGGCGCTCGATGCGGACCGTACCTTCGGTGGCCGGCTGCTCGCCGGCGGCCGGGCCACCGAGCTGCCGCAGGCGCGCGTGCAGGTGCGGGAGTATTCCTGGAGCGAGCTCGCTGCCGGCCTGCGCTTCGAGCCCCGCGCCGAGGCGCCGGTCTTCGCCAGCATCGACATCGCCGGCGTGCCGCAGGCCGCCCCTGCACCCGAGGGTCGCAATATCCGTATCGGGCGGCGCTGGTTCCGGACCGATGGCAGTCCCTGGTCCGGAGGTTCGCTGCGCGAGGGCGAGATGCTCGTCGCGGCACTCGAGATCGAGGCCGGGGAGTCCCTGCCGGATGCGCTGGTCGTCGACCTGCTGCCGGCCGGGCTCGAGATCGAGAACCTGAACCTGACGGATCCAGCGCAGTGGGAGGGCATCTCGATCGATGGTATCCCGCTCAACGGGCGTGCCAGCGCCGCCGATCTCGTGCACGAGGAATTCCGCGACGATCGCTACGTCGCGGCGCTGCATCTCGAGTCCGCGACGCCAGCGCGGCTCTTCTACCTGGTGCGGGCGGTGACTCCGGGCAGCTACGCGGTACCGCCGCCGCAGGTCGAGGACATGTACCGGCCGATGCTGCGCGGCATCGGCCGGGCGGTCCCGGCGTCGATCACGGTGGTCCCGCCCTGAGACGGAAGATCCTGCTCGCGGCGGGCGGAGCGCTCCTGGCGTTGTTCGTGCTGGACCGCGTGCTGCCGCCGCCGCTGCCGGGTACGGGTGGGTTCAGCACGGTGGTCGTCGCCGCCGACGGCACGCCGCTGCGTGCCTTCGCCGATGCCGCGGGCGTGTGGCGCTATCCGGTGGAGTTCGACGCGGTCTCGGCCGAGTATGTCGCCGCGCTGGTCGGCTACGAGGACCGCTGGTTCTGGCACCACCCCGGCGTCAATCCGCTGGCGCTGCTGCGCGCGCTGTTCCAGCGCCTGCGGCATGGCCGCGTGATCTCCGGCGGTTCGACGCTGACGATGCAGGTCGCGCGCATCCTCGAGCCGCAGCCGCGCGGCGTCGCCGGCAAGCTGCGCCAGATGCTGCGCGCGCTGCAGCTCGAGCTGCGGCTGTCGAAGCGCGAGATCCTCGGGCTGTATTTCAATCACGCGCCGTTCGGCGGCCCGCTGCACGGGGTCGAGGCCGCGAGCTGGGCCTATCTCGGCAAGCCGTCGGCCCGGCTGTCGCGTGCGGAGGCGGCGCTGCTTGCGGTCCTGCCGCAGGCGCCGAGCCGGCTGCGGCCCGACCGGCATCCAGAGGCTGCGCAGCAGGCGCGTAACAAGGTGCTCGCGCGGCTGGCCGCGCAAGGAGTGTGGCCGGCCGCGGCGGTGGCCGAGGCGCGCCTCGAACCGGTGGTCGCGCGTCGGCTGGTGCCACCACGCCTCGCCCCGCTGCTGGCGGGGCGGTTGCGCTCCGCGCAACCCGGCGCCGCGCGCGTGCAGAGCACGATCGATGCCTCGCTGCAGGCCGATCTCGAGGAGCGGGTAGCCCGCCACTTCGCGCAGCTGCCGGAACGCACCTCGGCGGCACTGCTGGTGGTGGACAACGCGACGCTCGAGGCCCGCGCCTATGTCGGTTCCCTCGACCTCAACGACGCTGCGCGCCTCGGCCACGTCGACATGGTGCGGGCTACGCGCTCGCCCGGCTCGACGCTGAAGCCGTTCCTGTACGGGCTCGCGCTCGACGACGGCCTAGTGCATTCCGCCAGCCTGCTGATCGATGCGCCGCGGCGCTTCGGCGACTACCAGCCGCTGAACTTCGATCCGGTCTTCAGCGGGCCGGTATCGGTCGCGGAGGCGCTGCAGCGCTCGCTCAACGTGCCGGCCGTGGACCTGCTCGACCGCGTCGGCCCGGCGCGCTTCACCGCGCGTCTCGCGCATGCCGGGCTCACGCTGCGCTTCCCGCGCGGCACCGGGCCGAACCTGGCGTTGATCCTTGGCGGTACCGGCACCAGTCTCGAGCAACTGGCTGGCGCCTATGCCGCGCTCGCCCGCGATGGACTCGCCGGGCGCGTGCGCTACACGCCGGATTCGCTCCTGCACGAGCGCCGGCTGCTGTCGCCGGGTGCCGCCTGGATCATCCGCGAGCTGCTCGCTGAACAGGGTGACGAGTTGCGCGGCCGCAGTTTTGCTGCCGGGCCGCGACCGCGCGTCGCATGGAAGACCGGCACCAGCTACGGCTTCCGCGACGCCTGGGCGATCGGAGTCAGCGCGCTGTATACGGTCGGTGTGTGGGTCGGGCGCCCCGATGGCACGCCGCTGACGGGCCAGTATGGGGCGGTGACGGCCCTGCCGCTGCTGCGTGATGTCTTCGACAGCCTGCCGCACCGGCCGCGCGGGCAGTCGGTGCCGGCGCAACCAGCGGAGGTTCGTCAGGTCGCCATCTGCTGGCCGCTCGGGATTCCGGAGGCCGCCGATCCACCGGGGATCTGCCAGCGCCGGCAACAGGCGTGGACGCTGGCCGGCAGCCTGCCACCGACACTGCCGGACCGGGATGCGCGCATCTGGAACACCGGCCGCCTGCGGCTGCTCGTCGATACCGGCACCGGCCGGCGATTGTCCCCGGCCTGTTCACGTCCGCACCGGAGTCGCGAACTGCAGGTCGCGCGCTGGCCGGCCCTGGCCGAGCCGTGGCTGACGGCGGAGGAGCGGCGCGCGGCAATGATCCCGCCGCTATCGCCTGATTGTGTCGCCGATACGCTGGCGGCGATGACGGAACTGCGCATCGACGGTCCGGCGGACGGCAGCCGGCTCGCCCGCGCGCCCGGCAGCCGGAATCCACCGACGGTGCGGCTGCGCGCGCTCGGTGCCGGGGCGCGCGTCCAGTGGCTGGTCAATGGCCGGCTGCGCGCCGAGACCCGGGGAGCCAGGCCATGGACGCTGGTGCTGACGGATCCGGGTGAGCAGCGGATCACCGCGCTCGCCGACGACGGGGCCTGGGCGGAGCTGCGGCTGCGGGTGCTCGGGCCTGGCTCCAATTAGCTAATTTCTGGCAATCTGGCTAAAATATTCATGGTCGAGAGGAGCATTCCATGGCGCAGCCGCCGAGCATCCCGCGATCATCG
>SCUD01000110.1 GCA_004297335.1 Gammaproteobacteria bacterium | reverse complement strand
CTCTCCCCCGCCCGCCTGCACTTCCATGATCTTGTTGCCCGACGCGCCCAGCACCACGAAGGGGGCTCTGACCGTCTGCCCCGCACCCTGGGCGTAGATGAACGTCGCATACCCCAGGCCGAGAGCGGCCGCCAGCATCGTCGTGCCGGCGATGCTCGTGGCCGCGCGCGAACGCCGCAGCATGTCAACCGTGGCGTGGAGGCGCGAGAGTTCCCCCGATTTTTGCAGCAAAGCGGCTTCGAGCACGGCCACACGGCTGGCGAGTTCGTCCAACTGATCGGGTTGCATGTGAACCTCCTTCACGGCAAGGGACGGCAGGGGCAGGCGACACGGCTGCTGACAGGAACCAGGAACCGGGGGGAGAGTATAGACGCGCTACCCGATGGGGTGCGAAGCGGTGTAGGCTGCTATTCTTGGGCCGCACGCCCGGCGCGTCGTCCAGGCTGCGAGTCTTCGCGGGAGGAGGCTACATGAGAGCTTTATTTGCGGTTCTGATCGCGGTCGGCGTCTGCGCCGGGTGCGGCGACAACAAATCCGCATCCAGCCCTCCGCCCGCGGCGCAACCGGCGGCTGCCCGCGTGCCTGATTCGGCGGGCACCGCGCCTGCAGCGGCAGCCACTGCGCCTGCGGTCGGGTCATCTCAGCAGCCCGCTCCGGACAGCGCCAGCCCGGAGCGGTTGGAGCGGTTCAAGGGTGCAGAGGAGTTCGTTGAGGATCGTGGGAAACGGGAACACTCGGTAGTCGACACGGAGATTCGCCAATAGGCGATCAATCTGTTACAAGTCTCTTGATTGATGATTGCGCGCCGCATGGTAGTGCGACACGTGTTCAATTAATGCACGGCGCGCCAGCTCCAGATCTCTACGGTCAGGAAGTCTATGGCGCATACGCCCTGAGCGGGCAATAAGTCAGACCTTCCCTAGTTCTACTGTGTTAATAACTTGAGTATTCAGTATATTATCTCAGGAGCTTCAACTACTGCAAGAGGTGTGCGGTGGGCAAGAACCTTGAGACGCGGTTTGAGGAATACGGGGAAGTGATCGGCGCGGCCCTCGCCCACGCCGATCGGCGGATACCGGCGCAGTGGTATCTGCGCGGATTGATGTTGCCGGGTGCGCGCAAGAGCGTGGAGCCGATGGCGGCGCGCGTGCAGCCGCAGAACGTGCGCTCAGCACATCAGTCGATGCATCATCTGGTCGCGGATGCCGATTGGAGTGACCCGCGGCTGCTGGCGGCGGTGGCGGCGCAGGTACTGCCCACACTTTTGAAGAAGAACCTGCCGTGTCACTGGATCGTGGACGACACTGGGTTTGGCAAGAAAGGCACGCACTCGGTAGGTGTTGCGCGCCAATACTGTGGCCGGCTGGGCAAGACCGACAACTGCCAGGTGGCGGTGAGCTTGTCGATAGCCAATAGCCAAGGCAGCTTGCCCGTGGCCTATCAGCTGTATTTGCCGCAGGAGTGGGCATCAGATCGTGCACGGCGCCAGCGCGCCGGGGTGCCGCAGGAGATTGCCTTTCGGACCAAGGGTGCGATCGCGCTCGAACAGATCAAAGCGGCGCTCGGCGCCGGGTTGCCGCCCGGGATCGTGCTGGCCGATGCCGCCTACGGGACGGAGGCGGACTGGCGCGATCAACTGACCGCTTGGGGCTTGAGTTACGCGGTGGCGGTGCGCGAGAACACCCGAGTCTGGTCTGGAGCGCATCAGCCCGCCCCCATGCCACGACAAATTCCCGGGCACGGTCGGCCGCGAACACGGCTGGTGAGCAACGCGCGACATACACCGGTGTCGGTACTGGAGGTGGCGCAGCAGCTGCCCGCAGCAAGCTTTCGCACCGTCAGGTGGCGTGAGGGGACGAACTCGCCACTGCGCTCGCGCTTTGCGGCGCTGCGCGTGCGGGCGGCGAACGCTCGGCGTGCGCGAGCTGAGGAGTGGCTGCTGATCGAATGGCCGCCCACCGAGGCCACGCCCCGTCACTACTGGTTGTGCACACTGCCGGCCAGCACGCCAGTGAAGCAGCTCGTGGCGTCGGCGATGGGTCGCTGGCGGATCGAGCGGGACTACCAGGAACTGAAGTCCGAGCTCGGACTGCATCATTACGAGGGCCGCAACTGGCGCGGCTTTCACCATCACGCGAGTCTGTGCATCGCCGCCTACGGCTTTCTGATGCGCGAGCGACTGCGCAGTAAAAAAAACTCCGCACGATTCCAAACGCCTGCCGTACCCAGAGGCTTCCGACCGCGCGGGTCTGGCGCCCATGCAGCGACACGTCCCCAACTCGATCGCAACCATGGCGTTCAGCCTCGGGCGGCTCATCGCCAGAGGGCTACCCATGTGTCCCTGTTGCGGCACGTCAGTCCACAAGCGGCATTTGACTTATTAACACAGTAGAATTAACTCGACCAGCAGCAGTCCGGCACCGAGCCACTTGACCAATACCTTTGCGGTCTCCTGCCCGTCCGGAATTAGCGGAAGTCCCCGGTGCTAAGGTGCCTTCGCCTTGTAGCCGGCCT
>SCUD01000109.1 GCA_004297335.1 Gammaproteobacteria bacterium | reverse complement strand
GAACAGCTTCGCGCACGCGGACCCGCTCGTCGACCCGGCCCAGCTCGAACGCTGGGCCGATGCGTATTACGGGCAGGCCGTCGCCGAGAAGCGTTCGCCAGGCATCACGATCAGCGTCGTTCAGGATGGCGAGATCATCCTGGCGAAGGGCTATGGCTACTCGGACTACGGGCGGCGCATATCGGTCGATCCCGAGACCTCGGGGTTCATGACCGGCTCGATCAGCAAGACTTTCATCGCCACCGCGATCGGTCAGCTGGTCGACCGCGGGGCGATCGCCTCGCTCGACGATCCGGCCAACCGCTATCTGCGGCGGGTCCAGCTCCCCGGTGATCGCGGCGTGCAGGTGACGATCCGGGACCTGCTGACGCATCGCGCGGGATTCGAGGACGTCGCCTTTGGCTCCGGCCTGTCGGAGGGCCGCACCGTGCCGGTTCCGCTCAGTGCTGCCGAGATCCGGCAGCACATGCCGGAGCTCGTCATGGAACCGGGCGGAGCGTCGGTGTACTCGAACTGGGGCTTCGCGATGCTCGGCTTCCTGATCGAGGATATCAGCGGCGAGCGCCTCGATACCTGGCTGCGAAAGCACATCTGGGCCCCGCTCGGCATGCACGATACCGGCATCCTCTACGGTGACCAGTGGCCGGACAATCTCAACACGAGTTATTACTTCGAGAAGGACGGCACGCCGGTGGCCCGGCCGATCCGCGGCGGGCCGCATCCGTGGATCGCCGCGCCGGGCATGGTCGTGTCGACGGCGCGCGACATGGCTCGCTACATGAACGCGCATCTGTTCGAGGGCGAGGACGGCGGCCAGCCGCTGCTCAGCCGGGAGATGTTCCGGGAGCTGCATACCGAATGGGTCCGGAACGCGCCCGGCGGCGCCGGCTTCGCTGGATCCTTCTTCACCGGGAAGCTCAACGGCGCGCCGACGATCGAGCACGGCGGCAGCACCTTTGACACCCACAGCATGATGACCATGATTCCGGCCCGGCGCTTCGGCTTCTTCGTCGCGGCGATGCAGGGTGGACTCGCGCCCTGGGCCGGCCACTATTCGCCGGAGGAGATCGACACCGGCCAGGCCCTCGTCCGGCAGCCGCTGACGCCCGCCGAGCTGCGGGAGTCGTTCATCGACCAGTTCCTGCAGCGTCCGGTCGAGGTCGCGCGCGGCCGGCAGCTCGAGCTGCACAAGCTGGTCGGCAGCTATCGGGCAACGCGGCGCCCGTACACGACCATCGCGGTGATCAGCGAGGCGTTCGATCCGGCCGCGGTGCAGACGATCGCGCTCGCCGGCGACGGACAGGGCCTGCTGCTGAATGGTGCCGGGCCCTACACGCAGCTGGGTGATGGCCTGTTCCGGAGCCCGAGCGGCGAGAACGAGTGGACGGATCCCTACACGATCGATCATCGCCTGCCGCCGCACTTCGCCTTCAATGTCGATGCGGCCGGCAACCCCGTGAGCCTCGTCGTCGGCCATGGCGACCAGGTGTGGGTCCCGGCGAACCCGATCTTCAACACGCGGATCCTGGTGCCGGCCGCGGCGATCCTCGGACTCATTGCAGCAAGCGGCCTGCTGCTGTTCGCCTGGCCGCAGCGCCGGCGCTTCGCCAGTCCGACCAACTACCTGGGACTCGCCGCCCTGCTGCTGGTGCTCGTCATTCCCGGCGCGATGATGCTGGGATTCGCGCGCGAGGACAGCATCGTCGTGCAGGCGATCCTTGGCCGGAT
>SCUD01000108.1 GCA_004297335.1 Gammaproteobacteria bacterium | reverse complement strand
CCCGACCTGGAGGCCGCGCCGCCGGCGCTGCCATTCCGGCTGGTGGGTGGCGCGGAATTGTTCGCCGGCGTGACTCCGGCGACCGACCTGTCGGCACCGGAGCGGCACGACCTCTCGACGATGATCTATACCTCGGGCACGACCGGGCCATCGAAGGGGGTACTGATCCCGTGGGGCCTGTGGGCTGATTCGCATGACACGACCGGCTGCCACCTCCGACCCGACGACGTCACCTACGATCCGTTTCCGATGTTCCATACCGGCGGCAAGTCGATGGCGCAGACGACGATCCAGGCCGGCGGCTCCGTCGTGCTGCGCGAGTCGTTCCGGACCGAGGCCTTCTGGGACGATATCCGCCGCTTCGGCTGCACCTTTGTGGCCATGGTGCCGGCGATGGCCGAGTGGCTGCTGGCGCGCGAGCCGCGGCCCGACGATGGCGCCGGCCCGCTGCGGCGCGTGGCGATGATCCCGATCATCCCGCGGATCGAGGAGTTCAAGGCCCGTTTCCGCGTGCAGGTGCAGACCAACTTCGGCATGACCGAGACCGGTGCTCCGATCGGCTCGGCGCCGTTCATGGCCGACGTCACCGGCAATTACCGCAGCTGCGGCCGCATCGTGCCGGCCTTTGAGGCGCGCATCGTCGACGCCAACGACTATGAGGTGCCGGACGGCCAGCCGGGCGAACTGGTGCTGCGCTCGAAGCGCCCGTGGGGCCTGATGTGCGGATACTTCGGCCGGCCGGAGGCGAGCGCCGCCGCCTGGCGGAACGGCTGGTTCCACACCGGCGACGTGTTTCGCCGCGACGGCGAGGGCAACCTGTACTTCGTTGACCGGCTCAAGGACGCGCTGCGCCGGCGCGGCGAAAACGTTTCCTCGTTCGAGGTCGAGGCCATGGTCAACGCTCACCCGGACGTGCTGCAGTGCGCCGCGATCGGCGTGCCCTCCGAGTTCGGCGAGGACGAGATCAAGATCTGTGTCATCGCCCGTCCCGGGGTGGCGCTCGAGCCGGCAACGCTGCTCGAGGAGCTGGCGACGCGCATGCCGCGCTTCATGGTGCCGCGCTACGTCGAGTTCGTCACCGAGCTGCCGCGCACCGAGGCGACGCTGCGGGTGCAGAAGGTGCGGTTGCGCGAGCGACCATTCAACGAGCGCACCTGGGACCGGCAGGCCGGATGCTACCTCGGGCCCGCCAACCCTTGACCTGACTACGGCTTCACGCTTTAGCCTGCCCGGGTCAGTCACCCGTTCAGGAGGAAGCCATGCAGCCTTCAGCCGTTTCCAGGCCGGCGCCGAGCACCGGTAGCCGGGTGCGGTTCACCCATACGCAGGTATACCGGGCAGCGCTCGAGGACGTGTTCCCGCTGCTGTGCCCGGTGCGCGAGTACGAGTACCTGCCGCAGTGGCAGTGCCGGATCGTCCGCCTCGATTCCGGGCTGATCGAGGAGGGCGGCGTGTTCACGACCGAGGACGGCGGCGACGTCTGGGTCGTCGCGAGGTACGTGTCGAATAAGTCGATCCGGTTCATCCGCGTGAATGCCTGGCGGACGATGAGCTACAGCATCGACGTGCAGCCGGCACCGCCGGGCGAGGTGCGCCTGCACTGGGAGCAGGTGATCACCGGCCTCGACGCGGAGGGCAACCGGCAGGTCGAAGTGCTGCGCGAGAGCGATTTCCGGCAGATGCTGGACGGCATGCAGGCGTTGCTGCAGCATTACCTCGACAGCGGCGCGATGCGGCAACAGTGACGGAGTCCCGGTGGGCATGCTGACGGTCGGCAGGGTGGCGCGGCAGCACGGGCTGTCACGAAGCGCCTTGCTGTACTACGACCGGATCGGACTGCTGCGGCCGATTGGACGCAGCGAGGGCAACTACCGCCTGTATGCACCAGCGGACCTCGAGCGGCTCGGCCGGATCGTGCGCTATCGCGAGGCCGGGCTGCCGCTGGCCGGCATCCGCCAGGTGCTCGCCGGCCAGCCATTCAATCCGGAGGTCGGGCGGGTGCTGGAGGAGCGCCTCGCCGGCATCAACGACGAGATCGCGGCGCTGCGGCGCCAGCAGCAGCTCATCGTGCGGCTGCTCGGCAACCCGCGCGCGCGGCGGCGCACGCGGATCCTGACCCGGCAGTCGTGGACTGCGCTGCTGCGAAGCACCGGACTTACCGACAGCGACATGCGTCGCTGGCACGTCGAGTTCGAGCGGCACGCGCCGGAGGCGCACCAGGATTTCCTCGAGTCGCTCGGCATCGATGCCGCCGGGATCCGCGAGATCCGCCGCTGGTCGCGGCAGCGGCGGGGTGCGCGCGACCGGGCCTGAGGGGCCGTGACCCGGTTGCGGCCGGCGCTACGTGCCAGCCGGGTTGCGGCAGCCGATCAGGTTGATCGCCGTCATGGTCATGACGACCTCGTCGTGCTGGTTCAGGACCTCGATCCCCGAGCGCACGATCCCGCGGTCCGGCTTCGACACCGAGCGGCGGGCGTCGATGATCGTGACCCGCATGCAGAGCACGTCGCCCGGGCGCACTGGCTTCAGCCAGCGCAACTCGTCGATTCCGGGCGAAGCCAGGCTGGCGTTGTGTGAGAGGAATTGCTCGACGCAAATTCGCATCATGAGTCCACAGGTCATCCAGCCGCTGGCGATCAGGCCGCCGAACTCGGTCTGCGCCGCCTTGACCGGGTCGGTGTGGACATCCTGGGGATCGTAGCGGCGGGCGAATTCGATGATCTCCTGTTCGCTGACACGCAGGTCGCCAAAGTGATGGACGGCTCCCGGCACGTAGTCCTCAAGATAGCGGTCGTCGACCGACCGCGTGAAACCGCCGGAGCCAGTCCGGCCCTTCGC
>SCUD01000107.1 GCA_004297335.1 Gammaproteobacteria bacterium | reverse complement strand
GGGACATTGGTCTCGAAGTCCGGCGACAGCAGCGGAATCGTGACCCCGCGCGTTTCGCTGCCGAACACCAGCGTGATCGCGCCCTCCGGGCAGGCCGTCCTGCAGGCGCCATGGCCGATGCAGTCGCTCGGGGAGACGAGCTGCGCCTTGCCGCCGATGAGTCCGAGCACCTGGTGTCCGGGTTGTTCCGGACAGGCCGTCACGCAGGAGCCGCAGCCGATGCAGCGGAGGGGGTCAATGGCCGGGTGCAGCGACGCGGGTTCGGTGAGCCCGGCCGCGCGCGCCGCCTGCAGCGCCGCAATGCTGCGGCTCTCGCGCCAGCGGTGACGACTCAGGTAGGCCGCCCAGATGAACAGGAGCGGCAATCCGTAGACGACATAAGCCAGATCGACCGCCATGGGAGCCAAGATTGCCGCAATGGGTCATCCAGGAAGTGGAAGTCGTGGAGCACTTGTGAACCAGGTCTCATCAAGCTTCGAAACGGCAGCGCATCGTGAGCCACCTCTGGACTGCATCGGATCGTGGAGGGGCATCGCGTGGCAGGGACAGCCTTCTGGAACCTCACCACCAGCCGCGGCAAGCGCCTGCTGGCCACCGTGGGTATGGCGACGGTCGCTCCCGTGGCCGCGTTCGCGATCTACATGACGCTCGGCTCTGCGCTGCTGGTCACCCGGCAGCCTGGCCCCATACTTGGTGGCGCCGGAACGGTCGCGACTTCGACCGCAGCCATCACCTCGCTCGTGGTGGAGGCACAGACCGCCAGGCGACAACGCGACTTCCAGAAGGCGGTGACCGCGTTCGAGCGACTCGCCGGATCCGACGCCATGACGGCGGATCTCTGGGCCGATTACGCGGATGCGGCCGGCGCACTGCACGGCAGCCTCGACCGGGCCGAGCCCTGGATCGACCGTGCGCTGGCCCTCGACCCGCGGCACCTGAAAGCCCTGTGGCTGAAAGGCAGTCTGCAGACCGAACGGCAGGACTTCCGCGGCGCGCTGGAAACCTGGCAGGCCCTGCTGGCGCTGCTGCCGCCGGACTCTACCGATGCCAGGCTGGTCGCCGCCAATCTCGATGAAGCGCGCGCGGCGCTCGGGCCTGGATGAACACCCTGGCGCTGAGGCCCGGATCCGCCGTGACCCGGCCGCACAACGGCCTGGTGCTCGCGGCGCTTGCACTCTGGCTCGGCTGGTCCCTGCCGGTGGAACGCTACCTCTCGCCGGCGGACGGCATCGGCTATGCGCTCGGCATCATCGGCGGCGGGGCGATGCTGCTGCTGCTCGTGTATCCACTGCGCAAGCGCCTCCGCTGGCTCGGCCCGCTCGGCACCGTCAAGGCCTGGTTCCAGCTGCACATGGTGCTCGGTGTCGTCGGTCCGATCCTGATTCTGTATCACGCGAATTTCTCACTCGGAGCGATCAACAGCAACGCGGCGCTGGCCGCGATGCTGGTCGTCTCCGGCAGCGGCCTGTTCGGGCGTTACTTCTACACCCGCATCCATCACGGCCTCTACGGCCGGCGCGCGACCCGGGCAGAGTTGCAGGCTGCGACAGACGAGCTCCGCGCCCGGGCGGAGGGCCGGCGTGTCGTGCCGGACCTGCTCGACGAACTCGATGCAGCCGATGCACGCCTGCTGGCATGGCACCCTGGCAGGCTGCACAGCCCGCTGCGGCCGCTGGTCGTGAGCTGGCGCACGTTCCGCGAGCGCCGGCGCCTGCAGTGCCTGGCAACGACCCGGCTGCGCACGGCTGCGGGACCAGCCAGTGCGAGGACACAGCCGGAATCCGAGGCGCGCACGCACCGTTACATCGCGGCGCGGCTGCAGGCGAGCCGCGCGGTCGCCGAGTTCGAATCCTACGAGCGCCTGTTCTCGCTGTGGCACCTGTTTCACCTGCCGCTGTTCTGCATGCTCGTGCTGACCGGGATCGTCCATGTCGTGGCCGTGCACGTCTATTGAGCTCGGGGAAGGCCTGATGCCAGTCGCCGTCCCGCAACGGAACATGCTGGTGGCGCTGCTGATGCTGCCGGCGACTCTCTGCCTGCTCGGCCCCTCAGCCGCTGCCCGTGCCGCCGGCCTCGAAAGCCTGTTGATGCCGGGCAAGGTGAGTCGTGCGCACGAGAGGCAGGAGGAACAGTGCGCCCTGTGCCACGACCGCGCTGACAAGGGTCGGCAGGCCACCCTGTGCCTGGACTGCCACGAGGACATCGCCGCCGACCTGCGCGCAGCACGCGGCATGCACGGGCGCCTGGCCGGCATCGCTGACGCACAGTGCAGCGCCTGCCATACGGAGCATCTGGGACGCGACGGCGACATCGTCAAGTCCACGCCCGTGGCGCTCGATCATCGCGCGACGGACTTCCCGCTGGAGGGGACGCACCAGGTGCTGGTGTGCAGTGCCTGTCACCAGCCGGGTCGCAAGGCCCGCGCGACCGGCAGTGCCTGTGTGGACTGCCATCGCGGCGACGATGTGCACCGCGGCCAGCTGGACCCGGACTGCGGCTCCTGCCACGGCCAGCGGTCCTGGGCCGGCGGGCGCTTCGATCACAGCCGGACGAATTTCCGCCTTGCCGATAAGCACGCGCAGGCGAGCTGCAATGCCTGTCACGCGGGCGGCCGCTACGAGGGTACCCCGACCCGCTGCGTTGCCTGCCACCGGCCGGACGATACGCATGCGGGTGCGCGCGGCGAGCACTGCGGCTCCTGCCATACGAGCAAAGAGTGGCAGGCCTCACGCTTCGACCACGGCCGCCAGGCGGACTTCCCGCTCGCCGGACGCCACGCGCGCCTCAACTGCGGCGCCTGCCACGCCGGCGGCCGCCTCGAGGATCCCGTGCCGCGCGACTGCGTCGGCTGTCACCGCGCCGACGACATGCACGCGGTCCGGTTCGGAACCGGCTGCGGCGACTGCCATGGCCAGGACCAGTGGCAGGTCCCGGCCTGGGATCACACCGCGCGCACCGGCGTGGCGCTGCCCGATGGACACACGCAGCTCGCCTGCCATGCCTGCCACACCGACGCCGTCGAGCGGCAGCCCGTGCGCCAGACCTGCGCCGACTGTCATCGCGCCGAGGATCCGCACGGCGGCGCGCTCGGTGTCGCCTGCAATGACTGCCACGCCACCAGCGGCTGGCGCGACCACATCCGCTTCGATCACGACCTCACGGATTACCCGTTGCTCGGGCTGCACGTGTTGCCGACCTGTGCGCAGTGCCACACGTCAAGGGCCTTCCGCGGTGCGCCGCAGGATTGCCACGCCTGCCACTCCCGCGACGACCTGCACAAGGGCAGCCTCGGCCGCGACTGTTCGGCCTGCCACTCCCCGAACGGCTGGAAGCTCTGGGAGTTCGAGCATGCCCGGATGGCGCGTTTCGAACTGGCCGGCGCGCACGCTCAGGTTGCCTGCGTCGCCTGCCATCGCCAGCCCGCTGGCGTCGTGGAACTGCCGCGCGACTGCGCCAGCTGCCATCGCAGCGACGATATCCACCTCGGCCAGTTCGGCCCGCAGTGTCAGCACTGCCATTCGACGCTCGGCTTCCAGGGAGCGAAGATCCAGTGAGGCACACCGCCCTGCGCACCCTGCAGCTGCTGGCCGCCTGCGTTGCGGTGCTCGCGGTCAGCGGCCATGCCACCGCCGCACCGGCGGCGACCAGGCGTTTCGATCACCTGACCACCGGCTATGAGCTCGATGGCCGGCACCGCGACCTGCGCTGCGAGTCCTGCCACGTCGATGCAGTGTTCCGCGACACGCCGCGCGACTGCGCCACCTGCCATGCGAAAGGCACGCGCATCAACGCGCTGCCCAAGGGTTCGAGCCACATCCTGAGCACCGAGCGCTGTGCCGCCTGCCATTCCACGTCCGCATTCGCACCGGCGACGCGCTTCGACCATGCGGAGACGCCCGGCAGCTGCACCAGCTGTCACAACGGGGTCCAGACCGAGGGCAAACCGCCGGGACACATCGCGACCCTTGCCAGCTGCGAGACCTGCCACAAGACCTCCGCGTGGCTGCCCGCCGCCTTTGACCATGGCAGCCTCACGACGAATTGCGCGAGCTGCCACGACGGTGTGCGGACCGCTGGCCGCGGCAGTACGCATATCGCCACGACCAGCTCCTGCGAATCCTGCCACCGCAGCTCGGCCTGGCGACCGGTGACGCGCGTCGACCACAGCCAGGTGACTGGCAGCTGTGCGTCGTGCCACAACGGCACCGTCGCCGCGGGCCGCAGTGCCAGCCACATCCCGGGCGATTCAGACTGCGCCAGCTGCCACTCGACGAGCGCGTGGATACCTGCCAGCTTCAGTCACAGCGGAGTCAGCGGCAGCTGCTCCAGTTGCCACGATGGCATCCGCGCCGGCGGCCGGCACGACACGCACATCGCCTCGACGGCATCCTGCGAGTCCTGTCACACGGTCTCTGCCTGGTCACCGGTGATCCGCGTCGATCACAACCAGGTCACCGGATCCTGCTACTCCTGCCACAACAGCAGCATCGCCGCAGGCAAGCCAGCAGGCCACGTTGCCAGTGACACGACCTGCGGGGCCTGCCATACGACCAGCGCGTGGACACCGGCCAGCTTCAGCCACGATGGCATTGCCAGCGGCTGTGCCAGCTGTCACAACGGCACGCTCGCCACCGGCAGGAGCCCGACGCATGTCGCGACGACCAGTGATTGTGCCTCGTGCCACACGACCGGCGCCTGGCGACCCGCCACCCGGGTCGATCACACGCAGGTCACTGGCAGCTGCTTCTCCTGTCACAACGGCAGCGTCGCCAGTGGCAAGGGGTCGGCCCACGTCGCGACCAGCAATGCCTGCGATACCTGCCACACCACCAACGGCTGGATTCCGGCCCGGGTCGACCACAGCCAGGTGATCGGCAGCTGCAGCAACTGCCATAACGGCCTGCGCGCGACCGGCAAGCCGACCAGCCACATCACGACCACCGCGGAATGCGACAGCTGCCATGCAACACTCAGCTGGCTGCCGGCGCTGTTCAGCCACAGCGGCGTGACCAGCGGCTGCAGCAGCTGCCATAACGGCAGCTCTGCGACCGGCAAGCCGGCCGGCCACATGACCACAGCCCGCGAATGCGGTCACTGCCATTCGACCACTGCCTGGTCGCCACTGGCATTCCGGCACGGTTCCGCGGAGTACCCGGGGGACCATCGCGGGGCCCTGGACTGTGTGGCCTGCCACACGAGCAACAGCGACCAGGCGACCTGGCGCGCTCCGGCCTGGCGCCCGGACTGCGCGGGCTGCCACGCCTCCCGGTTCAAGCCTGACCCGCACACCAAGTACACGAACCCGCAGAAAGTGCTGTACAGCGTGGCCGAACTCAAGGACTGCTCGGGCGCGTGCCATGTCTACCGGGACTCCTCGCTGACCACGATCGTCACGCGCCGCAGCGGCCCGGAGCACCGGGTTACCGATGAAGACTTTGACTGACCGCCGCCGGTTGCGCGGTGCACGCACCGCCCTGTTGCTGCTGGCCGCGCTTGCCGCCGGCCAGGGCGCTGCCGAAACCGTCCTGCGGCTCGTCGATGTGATCGACGCTTCCGAGGCAGACCAGGATGTCAATGTGCTGGTGCAGCTGGCCTGCAGCGCACACTATGTCGGCCACGCGCCGGCCGAGAGTGGCGACACCGTCACCGTGCGCCTGCGGCTCGGCCCGGACTGCGGCCAGCCTGCCGGTGGCCGCTGGCCCGCGGAACGCCCGCTGGTCACCGGCACGAGCCAGCTCGTGAAGTCCGCGCGGCTCGAGGAGACCATGCCCGGCGAGATCGCGATTACTCTGGTGCTGGCCAGGCCGCTGCGGTTCGTGCTCGCCCCGGCTGCCGATGGGCGGGGCGTTCGCCTGCGCATTGCCGATGCCGTGCCCGGAAGGCGCGCCCGCGTCGGAGTGAGCGAGCTCGCGGCGCCAACGGCCGGCTATTCCGTCAATCTCGAATCCTCGCGCGAGCCATTTCCGCCAGAGGAAATCGCGACGAGTGCGGTGGCCCTCGGGATGCCCACCTATGTGTCGGCAGTCAGCGTACAGGGTACGCCCTGGTACCGGCTGCGTGCGGGGCCGATCACGCTGCGCCGCGATGCCGAGCGCGCGCTCGCGCTCGCCCGCCAGCACTACCCGCGGGCCTGGCTCGGCATCAATGACGAGGATCAACCCGCGCCGGCCGAGGCGGCCGTGCTGCCACCCACTGCGGGTCCGACGGCGCCGGTCGATCCACCGCTGCCCGACGCGGTGCGGAGGTCCCTGCTCGAAACCGCACGGGCAGCGCTCGCTGCCCGGGACTACCCGCAGGCGGTCGAACTGCTGACGAAGCTGACCCGGCAACCCGAGTATCCGGGACGGGCGCGTGCGCAGGAGATGCTCGGGCTCGCGCGCGAACGTGCCGGGCAACTCGCGCATGCTCGCGCGGAGTACCAGGAGTACCTGCGCCGCTACCCGGATGGCGAGGCCGCGCCGCGCGTACGCGAGCGGCTGCGCTCGCTCGCCGCGGCCGCGCGCCAGGCGCTCGGTAGCACGCGGGCGGGCGGCGGGGGCGATGAAGACCCGTGGCTGCTCGCCAGCGGCGCATCGCAGATCTATCGCTGGGAGCACATGACGCTGCACGCCCCCGACGTTGCGCTCGACCGCCAGAGCCAGAATGCACTGCTGACGCATGGCGACTTCCAGGCGCGGTTCCGCAGCGAACGCTACGGGATGCTCGGCCGCGTCTCGGCCAGCCACAGCTGGGATCTCCTGCAGGACGGCCCGGGCGACCAGGTGCGCGTTTCATCGGCCTTCGTCGAGCTCAGCGACCGCCAGCTCGGCATCGCCGGGCGGCTCGGCCGGCAATCGCGCAACTCGGGGGGCCTGCTCGGCACCTTCGACGGACTGCATGTCTCGTGGAACGCCGGTCGCTGGTTCTCGGTATCGACGGCCTTTGGCTTCCCGGTGGAATCGACGCGCGAGACACCGGCCAGCAACCGCCGCTTTGTCGGCCTCGCTGCTGAGTTCGGGCCACCCGAAGGCAGCTGGGACATCGGCACCTTCGCCGTCGCCCAGCAGTACTCGGGCGAAGCGGACCGGCGCGCCGTCGGCGTCGAGGCCCGTTACTTCGTGCCGGGCCGCACGCTGGTCGGCATGCTGGACTACGACACCGCCTACCACGCGCTCAACAGTGCCATCGTCATGGGCAGCCTGCAGCTGCCCGCGCGCTGGACGCTGGGTTTCAATCTTGACCATCGCCAGTCGCCGGTGCTGACGACGCGCAACGCCCTGATCGGCCAGCCGGTCCGTACGCTGGACGAGCTGCTTGGCCTGTACTCGATCGCCGAAATCCGCCAGCTCGCCGAGGACCGCACGCCGGTCACTGACGTGTACTCGCTGTCGCTGTCGCGACCGCTGGGTGAAAACCTGCAGTTCTCCATCGATGGCCTCGCGAGCCGCACGGCGGCGACGCCGGCCTCGGGCGGCGTCGCCGGCACGCCCGAGGGGGCACTCGACCGCACGCTGCAGCTCCAACTGACGGGACACGGCCTGCTCCAGCCGAATGATCTGCTCGTGCTTTCGGCGCGCCATCAGCGCAGCGCCGCACAGCTGCTCGAATCGCTGGGCCTGTGGACGCGGCTGCCGCTCGGCTCCGCCTGGCGCCTCGGCCCGCGGCTGCGCGTGGACCGGCGCGAAACCCACAGCGACCTGGGACGCGAGACGCTGTACCTGCCGTCACTGCGGATCGACTACGAACGCGGTGGCACCTGGCTCGAGTTCGAATGCGGCGCCGAACTGGCCCGGCGCAGGATCCCGACCGAGAGCGAACGCTCGCGGCGGTACTTCTTCTCCTTCGGCTACCACATCGCCTTCTGAGCGCCCTCAGGCCGGGACCCACAATGCCGGCAACCCCGGGAGCGTCCGGAACACCCGCGACAGGGCCCCGCCGGTGACGAGCGCGGTGGCTACTTCGAGTTCCGGGGCGAAATAGCGGTCGCGCGCGATCCGCGGGCAGCGTTCGCGCACGAGGGCGTGCGCCTGCTCGAGTGCGGGCGAACTCCTGAGCGGGCGCAGGAACTCGATGCCCTCGGCGGCGGCCAGCAGCTCAATGCCGAGGATGTGCGCGGTATTGGCGATCATCGCCTGCAGGCGTCGCGCCGCGAACGTGGCCATCGAAACGTGGTCCTCCTGATTGGCTGAAGTGGGCAGTGAGTCGACACTGGCGGGATGCGCCAGCGACTTGTTCTCCGAGGCCAGTGAAGCGGCGGTCACGTGGGCGATCATGAAGCCGCTGTTCAGGCCGGCGTCGGTCGTCAGGAACGGGGGCAGGCGCGAGACGTTGGCGTCGATCAGCATCGCGATGCGCCGCTCGGCGATCGCACCGACCTCGGCGATGGCCACGGCCATCGCATCCGCCGCGAGCGCCACGGGCTCGGCATGGAAGTTGCCACCCGGGAGCACCGCCCCATCCTCCGGGAAGACCAGCGGGTTGTCGGTCACCGCGTTCGCCTCGCGCAGCAGCACCAGCGCCGCGTGGCGCAGCTGGTCGAGGCAGGCACCGACAACCTGCGGCTGGCAGCGCAGGCAGTAGGGATCCTGAACCCGATCATCACCCTCGCGGTGCGAGGCGCGGATTGCGCTGCCGGCCAGCAGCGCCCGGTAGTATGCGGCGACGTCGATCTGGCCGGGCTGGCCCCGCAGCGCGTGGATGCGCGCATCGAAGGGCGCGTCGCTGCCGCGCGCAGCATCCAGCGTCAGCGCGCCGATGACCAGCGCCGCCTCGAGCACCGGCTCGAATGCGAGCAGCGCATGCAAGGCGAGCGCCGTCGACGCCTGGGTGCCATTGATCAGCGCGAGCCCTTCCTTGGCGGCGAGTACCAGTGGTGGAATTCCGGTGCCGGCCAGCACGCCAGCGGCCGGCACGCGCACGCCGTCGACGAGGAATTCGCCCTCGCCCATCAGCGCCAGGGTCAGGTGCGCGAGGGGCGCAAGGTCGCCCGACGCCCCCACCGAGCCCTGCCCCGGCACATAGGGCACGAGGCCGGCATCGTGCGCCGCACAGAGTGTCCGCAGGACCACAAGGCGCACGCCCGAGTGGCCGCGCGCAAGACTCGCGATCTTGAGCGCGAGCATCAGCCGCACGACTGCGGGCGCCAGCGCTGCACCAACGCCGACGGCGTGCGAACGGATCAGGTTGCACTGCAGCGCCTCGAGGTCCGCCGCGCCGATGCGCGTGGACGCCAGCTGGCCGAAGCCGGTGTTGACACCGTAGATCGCAGCGCTGCCAGCGGCAGCACGCGCGATCACGGCGGCGCTGGCATCGACGGCAGCAGCGGCCGCGTCGTCGATCACCAGGCGCACACCGCCGGCGTGCACGGCCTGCAGCTCGACGAGCGTCAGGCGGCCCGGGTGCAGCGTCAGGGTGGTCATGCAACTGCGCTCCTGGTTCAGGCCATCGGCCGCACCAGGCCGAGTGTGTCCGCGACCTCGATGGCCTCCTCGTAGCCGGCATCCGCGTGGCGCAGCACGCCGATTGCCGGGTCATTCCACAGCACCCGCTCGAGGCGGCGCGCGGCGGTGGCACTGCCGTCGGCGACGATCACGACTCCCGCGTGCTGCGAATAGCCCATGCCGACACCGCCTCCATGATGCAGGCTCACCCAGGTCGCGCCGCTCGCGGCGCCGAGCAGCGCGTTCAGCATGGGCCAGTCGGAGACCGCGTCGCTGCCGTCCCGCATGCCTTCGGTCTCGCGATTCGGACTCGCGACCGAGCCACTGTCGAGGTGGTCGCGGCCGATCACGATCGGTGCTTTCAACTCGCCGTCGCGCACCATGTCGTTGAAGGCGAGTCCGGCGCGGTGCCGATCACCCAGTCCGATCCAGCAGATGCGCGCCGGCAATCCCTGGAACGCGATTCGCTCGCCGGCCAGGTCGAGCCAGCGGTGCAGGTCGGCATCCTGCGGGAAGAGTTCCTTCATCTTCGCATCGGTCCGGCGGATATCCTCCGGATCGCCGGACAGCGCGACCCAGCGGAACGGACCCTTGCCACGGCAGAACAGCGGCCGGATGTAGGCCGGCACGAAGCCGGGGAAATCGTAGGCGTCCGCGACGCCCTGGTCGAAGGCAACCTGGCGGATGTTGTTGCCGTAGTCCACGGTCGGCACGCCCTGGGCATGGAAATCGAGCATCGCGCGCACGTGCACCGCGCAGCTCGCCGCCGCGGCCGCGCGCAGTCCGGCATGCTGGCCCGGATCGCCCTGCGCTGCCTGCCAGCGCTCGACGCTCCAGCCCGCGGGCAGGTAGCCGTGAATGAGATCGTGGGCCGAGGTCTGGTCAGTGACCAGGTCCGGCCGCAGGCCACCGCCACGGGCCTGCGCCGCGACCAGCGGCAGGATCTCGGCCGCGTTGCCGAGCAGGCCGACCGACACGGCCTGGCGCGCAGCCGTGCAGCGCGCGATCCGCGCCAGTGCGTCGTCGAGATCGACGGCCTGTTGGTCGAGGTAGCGCGTGCGCAGACGGAAGTCGATGCGTGACTGCTGGCATTCGATGATCAGCGAGCTGGCGCCGGCGAAGCTCGCCGCCAGCGGCTGCGCGCCGCCCATGCCACCGAGTCCCGCGGTCAGGATCCAGCGGCCGCGCAGGTCGCCGCCGTAGTGCCGCCGGCCGGCCTCGGCGAAAGTCTCATAGGTGCCCTGCACGATGCCCTGGCTGCCGATGTAGATCCACGAGCCCGCGGTCATCTGCCCGTACATCATCAGGCCCTTGCGATCGAGCTCGTGAAAGTGTTCCCAGGTCGCCCACTTCGGCACCAGATTGGAGTTGGCGAGCAGCACCCGCGGCGCATCCGCGTGGGTTCGCAGCACGCCGACTGGCTTGCCGCTCTGCACCAGCAGGGTCTCATCGTCGCCGAGCTCGCGCAGCGCAGCGAGAATGGCCTCGAAGCAGGCCCAGTTGCGCGCTGCCTTGCCGATGCCGCCATAGACGACCAGCGCATCCGGGTTCTCGGCGACCGCCGGATCGAGGTTGTTCTGCAACATGCGGAAGGCGGCCTCGGTCTGCCAGCTGCGGCAGTGCAGCGTGGTCCCGGTGGGCGCCTGTACCGGGCGCGGGCCCGGCCGGCGGTGTGCAGCATCCGCGCTCATCCTGCCGGGCGATGCTACTTGTCTAGACAATGCTATGCAAGTAGGATCGCGCCATGCGCCGCCCGCCTGTTGCCCGCCGGCCATCGCCGGTCGCTCCGCCAGCCGCCCGGCCCGGTCGCGCGCTGGCGCCGTTCGCCCGGGTGCGGGAGCAGCTGCGCACCGAGCTCGAGCAGGGCCGCTTCGCCCCGGGGGCGCGCATGCCCTCCGAGGCCGAGCTGGTGGCGCGCTTCGGCGTGGCGCGCATGACGGTGCACCGTGCGCTGCGCGAACTGCAGGCAGCCGGGCTCGTGGAGCGCATCCAGGGCGTTGGCACCTTTGCCGCCACCGGGCCGAAGCTGGCCTCGACGCTGACGATCCGCGACCTGCACGACGAGATCGTCGGACGCGGCCATCGCCACCATGCCATCGTGCACCTGCAGCGCGCGGAGGCAGCTCCACGCGCAGTCGCCGCCCGCCTCGCGCTCGCCGAGGGCGCCATCGCGTTCCACTCGCTGATCGTGCACCACGACAACGAGCTGCCACTGCAGTGCGAGGACCGCTGGGTGAACCCGGCGCGCGCACCCGGCTACCTCGGAGTCGACTTCACCCGGACGACGCCGACCCACTACCTGCTCGAGGTCGCCCCCGCCTGGGAGGCGAACTACACGGTCGAGGCCGCGACGGCCAGCGCCCGCGAGGCACGGTTGCTCGGTCTCGAGCGCAGCGCACCCTGCCTGATCGTCACCCGGCGCACGGTGAGCCGTGGCATGCCGGTGACGCTCGCGCGCCTCGTGCACCCGGGCACGCGCTACCTGCTGCAGGGCCAGTTCCGGCCGTGACCCGGCAGCTCTGGCGCCACGCGACGCTCGCGACACTCGACGGTGCCGCGCCCTGGGGCCTGGTCGACGACGGCGCGATCATCACCGAGGGGTCGTGCATTGCGTGGCTCGGCAAGGACTCGGCACTGCCCGCGGTGGCGCCACCGCAGCCAGTCATCGAGCACGATCTCGGCGGCGCCCTGGTCACGCCGGGTCTCATCGATTGCCATACCCACCTCGTCTACGCCGGCAGCCGCTGGCGGGAGTTCGAGCAGCGGTTGCAGGGCGCGAGCTACGAGGAGATCGCGCGCGCCGGCGGCGGCATCCGCGCGACGGTCGCGGCGACGCGCGCGGCGAGTGACGAGGCGCTGCTGGCCGCGGCCCGCCAGCGTGCCTGCGCACTGATGGCCGACGGCGTCACGACGCTCGAGATCAAGTCCGGCTACGGGCTCACCGGCAGCGACGAGGCGCGCCTGCTGCGGGTGGCCCGGCGGCTCGGGCGCGAGCTGGCGCTCGAGGTGTGCACCACGTACCTCGCCGCCCATGCGCTGCCGCCGGAGTACGAGGGCCGGGCCGACGCCTATATCGACGCGGCCTGCGCCTGGCTCGTGGACCTGCATCGCGAGGGGCTGGTCGATGCGGTGGATGCGTTCTGCGACCGCATCGGCTTCACGCCGGCGCAGACACGGCGGATGTTCGCCGCCGCCGCCGCGCTCGGCCTGCCGGTCAGGCTGCATGCGGAGCAGTTCTCGGACCAGGGCGGAGCCGCGCTCGCCGCCTCGTTCGGCGCCCTGTCCTGCGATCACCTCGAGCACCTGGGTGCTGCGGGTGTCGCCGCACTCGCCCGTGCCGGCACTGTCGCAGTACTGCTCCCCGGCGCGTTCTATTTCCTCGGCGAAACACAGCGGCCGCCGGTTGCGGCGCTGCGCGCGGCGGGCGTACCGATCGCGATCGCGACCGACCACAACCCCGGTTCCTCGCCGACGCTGTCGCTGGTGCTGATGCTCAACATGGCCTGCACGCTCCTCGGCCTCACGCCGGAGGAGGCCCTGCGCGGCGCGACCATGAACGCCGCGCGCGCACTCGGCCAGGGCGACCGCGGCCGGCTGGCGGCCGGCCTGCGCGCCGACTTCGCCGTCTGGGATCTCGAACATCCGGCGGAACTGGCGTGCCGCTTCGGCCACAGGCCGTGCCGGCGCGTCGTCTGCGGGGGACGAGAGCGCCCGTGACAGCGGCCGCCACGTTCTCGCTGGTCCGCGGCTCGCAGCCACTGCTGGTCAGCCTGCCGCACGCGGGCCGGGCGATTCCGCCGCAGATCGCCGCGCGGCTGGTGCCCCGCGCGCTCGCCGTCGAGGACACCGACTGGCACCTCGAGCGCCTGTACGATTTCGTGCCTCAACTTGGCGCCAGCCTGCTCGTGCCTCACTGCAGCCGCTACGTGATCGACCTGAACCGCCCGCCCGGGGACACGCCGATGTATGCCGGTGCCAACAACACCGGCCTCGTGCCGCTCACGTCCTTCAGCGGCGAGCCGCTGTACCGCGATGGCAAGGCTCCGGGCAATGACGAGACTCGCGCGCGGGTCGCGGCGTACTGGCAGCCCTATCACGACGCGCTTGCCGCTGAGCTCGCGCGCCTGCACCGGCGGCACGGCTTCGCGCTGCTGTGGGACGGCCACAGCATCCGCAGCGAGCTGCCGTGGCTGTTCGCAGGCCGGTTGCCGGACCTGAATCTCGGCACTGCCGCTGGCTCCAGCTGCGCGGCTGCGCTGCGCAACAGGCTCATCGCGCAGATCGAGGCTCAAGTGCGCTTCGGCCACGTGGCCGACGGGCGCTTCACCGGGGGCTACATCACCCGCCACTACGGCCGGCCCGGGCAAGACATCCATGCCGTGCAGATGGAGATGACCTGGTCCTGCTACCTCGACGAGGCCGATCCGGCGGCGTGGAACGAGGCGCGCGCCGCGGATGCGAAGCTGCTGCTGCGCACGCTGCTCGGCGTGCTGCTCGTCTGGAGGCCGAATGGGTCCTGAAGCTGCGCTGTGGACCGCACGCGCCTGGGTCGATGGGTCCTGGCAGGATGGCGTGCTGCTCATGATCGATCGTGGTGGCCACTGGGCAGAAATCTGCACCGGTATCGCCCGGTGTCCGGCCGGGGCGCAGGCGCTCTCCGGACCGGCGCTGCCCGGTCTCGTCGATGCGCACAGCCATGCCTTCCAGCGCGCGTTCGCCGGGCTGGCCGAGCGGCGCGATGAGGCCCGCGACGATTTCTGGAGCTGGCGCGAGCGCATGCATGGCGTCGCGGCCCGCATCACGCCGGCGTTGCTGGCGGCGATCGCGGCGCAACTGTTCGTCGAGCTGCTGCGCGGCGGCTACACGCAGGTGGTCGAGTTTCACTACCTGCAGCACGCGGCCGACGGCAGCCCGTACGACGATCCGCTGGCGCTGGCCTGGGCACTGGCTGATGCCGCCAACGCTGCGGGAATCGGCCTGACGATCGTACCCGCGGTCTACGAACGAGCCGGCTTCGATGATGTACCGCTGCGCGCACCGCAACAGCGCTTCCGGCTCGATGCCGACGCCGCCTGGAACGCCTGCCGGCGACTGCGTGCGGCGGCCCGGCCCCTGTTGCATGTGGGGCTGGCGCTGCACTCGCTGCGCGCCGTGACGCCGCCATCGATCGCGCGGCTGCGGGCGCTGGCCGCCGGGGACAACGGCCCGATTCACATCCACGTCGCCGAGCAGACTGCCGAAGTCGAGGCCAGTCTGGCCGCCAGCGGTGCGCGGCCGATCGAATGGCTCGCGCGCGAGGGCCTGCTGGACGCGCGCTGGCAGCTCGTGCACGCGACGCATGCGACCCCCGCAGAGATCGATGCGGTCGCGGCGCAGGGCGCCGGCATCGTGCTGTGTCCCGGCACCGAGGCCAATCTCGGCGACGGCATGCCGGACCTGCCACACTGGCTCGCGGCCGGCGTTCCAATCGCGATCGGCTCGGACAGCCAGGTGTCGCGCGGCTGGCGCGAGGAATTGCGCCTGGCCGAGTATGCGCAGCGGCTGCTCCGCCGTACGCGCAATGTCGCGGCCCGGCCGGGCGTGCAGCCGGCCACCGCGGCGCGGCTGTTCGAGTGCGCGCTCGCCGCCGGGTCGGCAGCCGCAGGCCAGCCGCTCGGCGGGCTGGTCGCGGGCCAGCGCGCCGACCTGCTCGTCGTCGATACTCGGGATGCCAGCGTGCGTGCTATTCCCCCGACTCACCTGCTCGACGCCCTGGTCTTCTCCAGTCCCGGCCGCCCATGGCGCGACGTGATGGTCGCGGGCCGCTGGGTCGTGCGGGACCACCGCCATCGCGGGGCCGGCGCGATCGCCGACCGCTTCGGGGCGGCGATGGACAAGCTGTGGCAACACCAGGCCCCGTGATGCGGCACCGCAGCGATCACCTGCGGCGCCAGCTGCTGGCGACCCGTCCGCAGTTCCTGGGTGCATCCCTGCTGCCGGTCCTCGTCGGCTCGGCATGGGGCGCAGCCCAGGCGGGCGCGATCGATCTTCCGTCCATCGTGCTCGCCCTGCTCGCCACAACCCTGTTGCACGCTGCCGCCAATGTGCTGAACGACCTCTGCGATGCGGATAGTGACGCCATCAATAGTGCCCACCTGTCACCGTTCACAGGTGGGTCGCGGTTCATCCAGGATGGCTTGCTCGACCTTGCCGCGATGCGCCGCTTGAGCCTTGCGCTGCTGCTGTGCGGAGGCGTGCCGGGCCTGGTGCTCGCCGCACTGAAGGGCCCCGGCGTGCTGGCGTTCGGCCTGGCCGGCGTCGCCCTCGGGGTCGCCTACTCCCTGCCACCGCTCCGGCTGAACAGCCGCGGCCTCGGCGAACTCACCGTGGCCATCGCCTTCGGCATCCTGCCAGTCCTCGGCGCGGCGTGGCTGCAGACCGGCGAGATCGAACCCCTCGCCCTGCTCGCTGCAGCGCCGGCCAGCCTCTGGATCGCAGCGGTGCTGCTGGTCAACGAGGTACCGGACCGAACGGCCGACGCGGCGGCCGGCAAGCGCACGCTGGCGGTCCGGATGGGGCTACCCGGCGTCAGGTGGCTCTACGGTGCCCTGCAGCTCGGCGCCCTGGCCGTGGCCGCCGGCCTGGTGGCCGACCAGGGCCTGCCCTGGTGGTCGTTGATCGCCCTGGTCGTGGTCCTGGTCCCGCTCCTGGCCAGTTCCCGGGCCGGCTGGCCACCCGCGCCGGCCGACAGAGCCGCCCTGCTGCGCTGGATCCAGGTGAGCCTCGGCGTGCATAACCTCGGCTGCCTCTGGCTCGTGGCCGTGCTGCTGGGGAGCCGGCCCGCCTGACTGCGGGCCGCCCGCATGCCGGGACCGGGGGGACTGTCGCGTCCAGCCAACAGCGATGGTCAGGCGTTTTGACTGTGCTAGCATGGAATGGCGCGGTTTCGCCAAGCTATAGAACTCGACCTCAGGGGGAGAATCCATGTTCAGCGATCGTTGCCACGAATCCGTGATCCGCCGGTATGCACGGCATCTGGTTTTCCTCGCCGCACTCGGCGGTTGCTGCAGCGCCACCGCGCAGACCAGCGGCGGCAGCGTCAGTGTCCTGTCCGAGGAAATCACGGTCACCGCACGCCGGCGCGAGGAATCCCTCGACGATCTGCCGCTGTCCGTCACCGCCTTTACCGGCGTGAGCCTCGAGGCCCGCGGAGTCGAACGGATCGGCGACCTCGGTCACCTGTCGCCGAACGTCACCTTCCAGAACAACCCGAGCTTCGGCGGCTCCGGCAATGTCGCAAGCATCTATATCCGCGGCATCGGTTCCAAGGAGTTCACACCGACCACTGACCCCAGTGTCGGCCTGTACATGGATGGGGTCTACATCGCCCGCTCGGTCGGCGCGATCCTCGATCTGCTCGATTTCGAGCGGGTCGAGATCCTGCGTGGCCCACAGGGCACGCTGTTCGGCCGCAATACGATCGGTGGCGCCGTCAGCATCACCGTGGTCAAGCCGCACGACGAGTTCGCCGCCAGCTTTTCGATGACCGGCGGCACCGACTCGCGCTTCGACGCCAAGGGCTCGGTCAACCTGCCGCTGTCGGAGCGGCTGTTCGCCAAGGTGACCGCGGCGACATTCAATCAGGACGGCTACGTGAACCGGGTCGATGGTATCGATCTCGGTGAAGACGACACGAATGCCGCCCGCCTCGACGTACGCTGGCTGCCGAGCGACAGCGTGACCGTGGACTGGTCCCTGGACTGGACCAAGGACAGTGAGAATGGCCCGGCCATGTCGCTGATCGATATCCGCTTCGGGCCGGCGACCATCGACCCGAGCACGCCGCCGTTCGTGTTCTTCAACAATGTCGCGGCCACGATCGGCGGTGCGGTACCGAACCCGCTGCCGCCCGGCCCCCCGCCGCCGGAATGCGCGACAGCCGCGGCCCCGCTCAGCGCCAACCCGCTGTGCTACGACTACCGCTACGTGACCGGCATCAACGGACCGAACGCCGGCACCGCTCCGGCGTTCTCGCATACGACGGTCTGGGGCACCGCCCTGAACGTCTCCTGGGACATCACCGACCAGCTCGAGCTGCGGTCGATCACCGCGTTTCGCGAGCTCAACAGTGAGTTCTCGCGCGACGGTGATCATTCGCCCCTGACGATCTCCCAGTTCTACGACTCCCTCGACCAGCAGCAGCTGTCCGAGGAACTGCAGCTGCTCGGCAAGAGCTTCGACGACCGGCTGAACTGGATCGTCGGGCTGTACTGGTTCCAGGAGGACGGCCTGAACGTCAACCTGCTGGACTTCATCATCTCGAGCTTCCGCAGCGGCGGATACTTCGACAACTCGAGCAAGGCGATCTTTGCGCAGGGCACCTACGACCTCACCGATCGCCTGCACCTGACCGCCGGCCTGCGCTGGACCGAGGACGAGAAGAAGTTCCTGCCGGACCAGGCGATCTACACGCTGAACCCGGCGATGGCCGGCTACCTGTCGCCGCCGCAGCAGTTCATCTTCCAGCCCGGCACGCCGATCCTGCCGTCGATCGAGAAGACGCTGAAGGAGAGCCAGGCCACGCCGATGGTCAACCTGTCCTTCGACTGGAGCGAGGCGCTGATGACCTACGTGTCCTACAGCGAGGGCTTCAAGTCCGGCGGCTTTACGCAGCGCGTGCTGCCACCGCTGATCCCCGGCATCACCTGCTCGCCGGTGCCGGAGGACTGCATTCCCGGCTTCGATCCGGAGTTCGTGACGGTCTATGAGGCGGGCTTCCGCTACGTGTCGCCTGACTCGAAGATCCGCGCCAGCGGGGCCGTCTACCACACGGATTACGAGGACCTGCAGATCTCGGTGTTCACCAGCGTCGCCCCGGTGTTCAAGAACGCCGGCGGGGCGAGCATCGACGGCTTCGAGCTGGAGGGCCAGTTTGCCCTCGGCAGCGCCACCTTCGTCGAGTCCAGCGTCGGCTATACCGATGCCGGCTACGATGAGATCGATCCGTCCACGCATGTCGACATCACCAATGAGCTGGAACGGATCTCGAAGTGGTCGCTGAATGCCGGCCTCACGCACGACCTGTTCCTCGGCAACTACGTGCTCACGCCGCGCGTCGACTGGTCCTACCGCAGCAAGCTGTACAACGATGCCTTCAACGCGCCGCAGCTCACCCAGGGCAGCTACAGCCTGATGAACGCCAGCCTGACGCTGCGCGACGCCGACCGGCACTACTCGGTGGCGCTCGGGGTTACCAACCTGAGTGACGAGAAGTACCTGATCAGCGGCGTATTCGGCGATGCCTTCTCCTCCTACGAGGGGCTCTATGATCGCGGCCGGCAGTGGTACCTGCGGCTGAACTGGTCGCATTGAGCCGGGTGCGCGCCGCCGGCTCGCGGGTTCGAGGATCCACCATCAACGCATAGCGGGAACAAGTAGCAGCCATGTCCGACACGATCAAGTATCTGTTGAGCGAAGAGGATCTGCCGAAGCAGTGGTACAACATCGTGGCGGACCTGCCGAATCCGCCGGCCGCGGTGCTGCATCCGGCGACCGGCAAGCCGATCGGGCCGGCCGACCTGGCGCCGCTGTTTCCGATGGCGGTGATCCAGCAGGAAGTCAGCACCGAGCGCTACATCGACATCCCGGGGCCGGTGCGCAACATCCTGCGGCAGTGGCGGCCGTCGCCGCTGTACCGGGCGCGCCGTCTCGAACGCGCACTCGATACGCCGGCTCGCATTTACTACAAGTACGAGGGCGTGAGCCCGGCCGGCAGCCACAAGCCGAACACGGCGATTGCGCAGGCCTTCTACTCGAAGGAGGAGGGCGTCAAGCGGATCACGACCGAGACCGGGGCCGGGCAGTGGGGCTCGTCGCTGTCGCTGGCCGGGGCCTTCTTCGGTCTCGAGATCGAAGTGTTCATGGTCAAGATCAGCTACCAGCAGAAGCCGTACCGGCGGGCGTTCATGGAGAGCTTCGGCGCAACCTGCATCGCCAGTCCGAGCGACATGACCGAGGCCGGCCGCGCGGTGCTCAAGGCCAACCCGGACAGCACCGGCAGCCTCGGCATTGCGATCAGCGAGGCGGTCGAGCGGGCGGTGCAGCGTGACGACACCAAGTATGCGCTCGGCTCGGTGCTGAACCACGTGCTGCTGCACCAGACGGTGATCGGCATCGAGGCGCTGCGCCAGTTCGACCTGGCCAACGACTACCCGGACGTGGTCATCGGCTGCACCGGCGGCGGCAGCAACTTCGCCGGGCTCGCCTTCCCGTTCCTCGGCGAGCAGCTGCGTGGCGGCCGCAAGGTCCAGGTGATCGCCACCGAGCCGGCCAACTGTCCGACGCTGACCAAGGGCCGCTACGCCTACGACTTCGGCGACACTGCGCACCTGACGCCGCTGGTCAAGATGCACACGCTGGGCGCGACCTTCGTGCCGCCGGGCTTCCATGCCGGCGGCCTGCGCTACCACGGCATGGCGCCGCTGGTCAGCCAGGTCGTCGCCGAGGGCTATGCGACGGCGCGGGCCTATCACCAGCTCGAGTGCTTCGAGGCCGGGGTGCAGTTCGGCCGCGCCGAGGGCATCCTGCCGGCGCCGGAGGCCAACCACGCGGTGCGCGCGGCGATCGACGAGGCGCTGCGCTGCAAGCGGGAGGGCGTCAGCCGCGCGATCGTGTTCAACCTGTCCGGCCACGGCAACTTCGACATGCAGGCCTACACCGACTACTTCGCCGGCAAGCTCTTCGACACCGAATACTCGCCGGAAGCGCTGCAGAAGTCGCTGGACTCGCTGCCCTCAGTCGCCGCCTGAGGCACGCCCCGCCGCGAACCGCAGCGCCAGTTCCTGCATTTCCTCCTGCGCCTCGAGGATCTGGCGCAGCGACAACTGCGACCAGCGCCGCAGCTGCTCGCGGCGGGCGCCGGCGAAGGTCGTCATCTGCCAGTCGACCGGCGGTTCGTCGGCGGGCGGAGAGTCAGTCATGGTCGGGCTGTCGCATCCGCAGATGCTCGATGTCGATCAGATCCTGGGAACGGCCGGCCAGCTCCTTCATGCGGATCAGTGTCGGGATGGACACAAACCGGACCGGCAATCCCTCGCGCAATGGTTTCACCAGCGCCCGATCGTATTCCTGTCCGAAGTCGAATGGCATGGTCACGAACAGGTCGACCGAGGTCTCCGGATGAGCGTCGCTCCAGAGCTGGAAGACCTGCATGCCCTTCTCCCGCACCCATGACTCCCGGCGCACCGGATCCGCGAACTGCGCGAGCGGCACCGGCACTGCCGGCCGGTAGCCGAGCCGGCCAAGAGCCTCCAGGGCCGCCCGCAGATTGTCCGGCTCCAGCTCGATGACCAGGTCAACGTCCTTCGTAAACCGGAGGTATCCGTGCGCATTCACGGCCAGGCCGCCCGCAATCAGGTAGCGGACGGCGGCGGCCGCGAGCGCCTCGAGGATGATTTCGACGCTTTGCAGTCGCATGCACAGGCGAGGCTACAGTGATGCCGCCAGTCCGTCAAAATGAGCCCGTAGAGCCTGGCGGAGGAGCAGCGGCTTGAGACGGATCATCATCGACCGCCCCGGCAGCTATGGCGCCCTGCACCTCGTCGAGGAGCCGGACCCGCGGCCCGGCCCGGGTGAGGTGCTGGTCGCCGTCGAGGCCTGCGGCGTCAACTACGCCGACAGCATCATTCGCATGGGCCTGTATGCCTCCGCGCGGCAGCTGCACGGCTACCCGATCACGCCGGGATTCGAGGTCGCCGGCCGCATCGCGGCGCTGGGCGCTGGCGTCGGCGGCTTCAGGGTCGGTGATGCGGTGATCGGGCTGACGCTGTTCGGTGGCTATGCCAGTCACTGCGTGCTCGCCGCCGACTCCGTGTTCCCGCTGCCGGAGGGGCTCGGCATGCTCGAAGGCGCAACGCTGCCGACGGTGTTCCTGACTGCCTGGTTCCTGGTGCACGAGCTGGTGCACCCGCACGCCGGTGACTGCTGGCTCGTGCACTCGGCGGCCGGCGGCGTCGGTTCCGCGCTCGTGCAGCTCGGGCGCCTGGCCGGCTGTCGCGTCATCGGGGTCGTCGGTGGCGCGCACAAGGTCGCTGCGTGCCGCGTGCAGGGTGCTGATGCGGTGATCGACAAGTCCGCGCAGGAGCTGTGGCGCGAGGCGGAACGGCTTGCCCCTGGCGGCTACCAGGCAGTCTTCGACGCCAACGGGGTCACGACCCTGCGCGACAGCTGGAACCACCTTGCTCCGGCCGGCAAGCTCGCAATCTACGGCTTCCACGGCATGCTGCCCCGCACCGGCCGGATCCGCTGGCCACGCCTCGCCTGGTACTGGCTGCGCACGCCGCGCTTCAACCCGCTGCAGATGACGCAGCTGAACCGCAGTGTCATCGCCGCGAACCTGAGCTTCCTGCAGCAGCAGGCGCCACGCCTGCGCGAGGGTATGCAGTGGCTGCTGGCGCGCCTGGCGCACGGCGAGCTGCGTCCCCTGCCCGTCGAGACCTTTCCGCTCGCGCGGGCCGCGGACGCGCAGCGGCGCATCGAGTCGGGACAGACGATCGGCAAGCTGGCGCTGTTGCCGTGACTGCGGCGCAGGCCACGGCTGGAACCGATTACCCCGCCGCCAGCATCGCCGCCACCCGCGTCCGCTCCGCGGCACCGGTGCGCGCCATCAGCTCCAGATAACTGGCATCGAGGTAATCGGCGATCGCCCGGTAGCTGGGGCGCGAGCGGCAGCGTTGCAGCCACGCCGACACCGAGCCGCGCCCGCGGCTGGCATCGGTCCACCACCAGTCGTAGCTGAGGTGCTCGAGGCGCACGATGTAGGGCAGCGCCATCAGGTCGGCGAGCGAGCAGGTCTCACCGGCGAGCCAGGTCGTCCGATCCAGCTGGCGGGCCATCTGCGCGACGAAGCCATCGTACTGGCGGACGCTCTGCTCCACCCCGGGAGCATCCAGGCCCTGCTCGATCACCACGCGCAGCCGCTCGCGCTGCACCGGATCCGGTCGTCCGGCCAGGTACTTCGCGGTCGCCTCCGGGCCGTGGGCGAGCACCTGGTGGCGGAAGGCGACCGCAAAGCAGGTGGCCCCGATGGCCGGATGCAATCCGGCATCCGGCAGCAGCGTCCACCAGCGCATCCGGGCGCGCTGCAGCGGATCCGCCGGGCGCAGCGAGGGCTGCGGATAGGCATCGTCGAGGTACTCACAGATCACCGTCGATTCGACGATCACCTGGCCGTGATCCACCAGCGTCGGCACCACACCCTTGGGATTGAGCCGGAGATATTCGGGCGTATTCTGCTCAGCGGCCCGCAGGTTGAGGTGATGCTCGACCGGCCGCAAGTCCTTCTCGGCCAGTACCAGGCGCACCTTCTGTGCGCAGGTGGACATGTTGTTGTGGTACAGGTCCATCGGCAACCTCACCAGCGCGCGGGCTCAGCCGCCCTTGCGCAGCTTCCTGAGCTTCTCGATCGCCCGCAGCTGCGCCATCGCGCGCGCGAGTTCCGCCTGCGCCTCGGCGATCTCCATCGCCCCGACGCGATCGCGCAGCGCCTCCTCGGCGCGCTGCCGGGCCGCGAGTGCGGCCGCCTCGTCGAGGTCGCGCGCCCGCGCCGCGGTGTCGGCGAGCACGGTGACCTTGTGCGGCTGCACCTCGAGCGCGCCACCGCCGACCCAGAACAGCAGTTCTTCCCCGCTCTCGGTCTGCACGCGCACTTCGCCGGGCTTCAGCGTGGTCAGCAACGGCGCATGTCGCGGCGCAATGCCGATCTCGCCACCCGAGGCCGGTGCGAACACCATCGTGGCGGGACCCGAGTGGATCTCGCCTTCGGCGCTGACGATGTCGATGTGGATCGTGTTCGCCATGATCAGGCCAGCGTCTTGGCCTTCTCGACCGCTTCCTCGATGCCGCCGACCATGTAGAAAGCCTGCTCCGGCAGGCTGTCGTATTCACCGGCGATGATGGCCTTGAAGCCGCGGATGGTGTCCTTGAGCGCCACGTACTTGCCGGGGCTGCCGGTGAACACTTCGGCGACGTGGAACGGCTGCGACAGGAAGCGCTGGATCTTGCGCGCGCGGGTGACGGTCAGCTTGTCCTCTTCCGACAGCTCGTCCATGCCGAGGATCGCGATGATGTCCTGCAGCTCCTTGTAGCGCTGCAGGATCGCCTGGACCCCGCGCGCGGTGTCGTAGTGATCGTCGCCAATGACCAGCGGGTCCAGCTGGCGGCTGGTGGAGTCGAGCGGATCCACCGCCGGGTAGATGCCGAGCGAGGCGATCTGCCGGGACAGCACCACGGTCGCGTCCAGGTGCGCGAAGGTCGTCGCTGGTGACGGGTCCGTCAGGTCGTCAGCCGGCACGTAGATCGCCTGCACCGAGGTGATGGAACCGGTCTTGGTCGAGGTGATGCGCTCCTGCAGCACGCCCATCTCCTCGGCCAGCGTCGGCTGGTAGCCCACGGCCGAGGGCATGCGGCCGAGCAGCGCCGAGACCTCGGTGCCGGCCAGCGTGTAGCGATAGATGTTGTCGATGAACAGCAGCACGTCGCGGCCCTTGCCGCCGGCCTGCTTCTCGTCGCGGAAGTACTCGGCCATCGTCAGCCCCGTGAGACCGACACGCAGCCGGTTGCCCGGCGGCTCATTCATCTGGCCGTACACCATCGCGACCTTGGAGTTGGTCAGATCCTTCTTGTCGATGACGCCGGACTCCACCATCTCGTGGTAGAAGTCGTTGCCCTCGCGCGTGCGCTCGCCGACGCCCGCGAACACGGACAGGCCGGAGTGCGCCTTGGCGATGTTATTGATGAGTTCCAGCATGTTGACGGTCTTGCCGACGCCGGCACCGCCGAACAGGCCGATCTTGCCGCCCTTCGCGAACGGAACCAGCAGGTCGATGACCTTGATGCCGGTCTCGAGCAGGTCCTGGCCGCCGGTCTGCTCGTCGTAGGACGGCGCCGGCCGGTGGATCGGCAGGAACTGCTCGGTCGCGATCGGGCCGGCCTCGTCCTGCGGCCTGCCGAGTACGTCCATGATGCGCCCGAGCGTTCCCGGTCCGACCGGCACCGTGATCGGCGCCCCGGTCGCCGTGACCGCAAGCCCGCGCTTCAGGCCCTCGGAGGCACCCATCGCAATCGTCCGCACGATGCCGTCGCCGAGCTGCTGCTGCACCTCGAGCGTCAGGTCGACATCGGCGAGCCTGAGCGCCTCGTAGACCTTCGGGATGCCCTCGCGGGGGAATTCAACGTCGATCACCGAGCCGATGATCTGCACGATCTTGCCATTCGTCATCATTGCGTCCTCGGACCTCAAACCGCTGCCGCACCGCCAACGATCTCCGAAATCTCCTTCGTGATCGCAGCCTGGCGGGCCTTGTTGTAGATGAGCTGCAGCTCGTCGATGAGCTTGCCAGCATTGTCGGTCGCACTCTTCATCGCGACCATGCGCGCCGCCATTTCGCAGGCCAGGTTCTCCACCGCTGCGCGGTAAACCTGCGATTCGATGTAGCGCATCATGTAGCTGGAAATGAGCTGATCCGGCTCCGGCTCGTAGATGTAGTCCCAGCGTTCCTGGAGGTCATCCGCGTCCACCGTCTCCGCCGGCAGCAGCTGCCGCAGGTCCGGCCGCTGCGTCATCGTGTTGACGAACCGGTTGCTGGCGACGTAGAGCCGGTCGATCCCGCCCGCCTCATAGAGGTCGAGCATCGCCTTCACGGTGCCGATCAGGTCCGCGATGTGCGGCTTGTCGCCCAGATGCGTGATCGAAGCGGTGATCGGCAGCTTCAGGCGGCGGAAGAACTGCATCGCCTTGCTGCCCACCAGGCACAGGTGCAGCTCCACGCCCTGGCCCTGCCATTCGCGCGCCGCGGCCAGCACCTGCTTGAACACGTTGATGTTCAGCGCGCCGCACAGCCCCCGGTCGGAGCTGATCACGACCATGCCGACGGACTTCACCTCACGCTCGACCAGGTACGGATGCCGGTGATTGGGGTTCGCAACCCGCAGGTGGCCGATCACGCTCCGCATCTTGTCCGCGTAGGGGCGCGCGGCGCGCATCCGCTCCTGCGCGCGCCGCATCTTGCTGGCAGCGACCATCTCCATGGCCTTGGTGATCTTCTGCGTGCCCTTGATGCTGGCGATCTTGACCCGGATTTCCTTCGTGCCGGCCATGGTGGCTTACCAGGCTCCCGTCGCGGCGAATTCGTCGCAAAGCTTCCGGTAGCCGGCCTCGACTTCCTTGCTGAGTTCCGGCTGGTCATTGACCTGCTGCAGGAACGCCGCATGGCTGGTCCTGGCGAACGACTGCAGGGCCTCCTCGAAGGCCACGATCTTCTGGCGGTCCACCTTGTCCATGTAGCCGTTGTTGACCGCATAGATGGACAGCGCCATTTCGGCGACCGACATCGGCGCGTACTGCTTCTGCTTCATCAGCTCGGTCACGCGCTGGCCGCGCTCGAGCTGCCGGCGCGTGGCCTCGTCGAGGTCGGAGGCGAACTGCGAGAACGCAGCGAGCTCCCGGTACTGCGCCAGCGCGAGCCGGATGCCGCCACCCAGCTTCTTGATGATGCCGGTCTGCGCGGCGCCACCGACGCGCGATACCGAGATGCCGGCGTTCATCGCCGGGCGGATGCCAGCATTGAACAGGTCGGTCTCGAGGAAGATCTGGCCGTCGGTGATCGAGATGACGTTGGTCGGCACGAAGGCGGTCACGTCACCGGCCTGGGTCTCGATGATCGGCAGGCCGGTCAGTGAGCCGGTGCGACCCTTGATCGCGCCGCCGCTGATCTTCTCGACGTACTCGGCCGACACGCGGGCCGAACGCTCGAGCAGCCGCGAGTGCAGGTAGAACACGTCGCCCGGATAGGCCTCGCGGCCCGGCGGGCGGCGCAGCAGCAGCGAGATCTGCCGGTAGGCCCAGGCCTGCTTGGTCAGGTCGTCATAGACGATCAGCGCATCCTCGCCGTTGTCCATGAAATACTCGCCCATCGCACAGCCCGAGTAGGGCGCGATGTACTGCATCGAGGCCGGCGTCGAGGCCGAGGCGGAGACGACGATGGTGTGCGCCATCGCGCCGTGCTCCTCGAGCTTGCGCACGACATTGGCGATCGAGCTCTGCTTCTGGCCGATCGCGACGTAGATGCACTTAACCCCGGTGCCCTTCTGGTTGATGATCGTGTCGATCGCGACCGCGGTCTTGCCGGTCTGGCGGTCGCCGATGATCAGCTCGCGCTGGCCGCGGCCGACCGGCACCATCGAATCGATGGCCTTGAGGCCGGTCTGCACCGGCTGGGCAACGCTCTTGCGCCAGATGACGCCGGGAGCGACCCGTTCGATCGGCGAGCGCCGGCTGGTCCTGATCGGGCCCTTGCCATCGAGCGGGTTGCCGAGTGCGTCCACCACGCGGCCCAGCATCTCGGGACCGACCGGCACCTCGAGGATGCGGCCCGTGGTCTTGACCGTGGCGCCCTCGCCGATGTGGCGGTACTCCCCGAGCACCACGGCGCCGACGGAATCCTGTTCCAGGTTCAGCGCGAGTCCGAAGGTGTTGTCCGGAAACTCGAGCATTTCACCGTAGGCGACATCCGCGAGACCGTGCACGCGGCAGATGCCGTCGGTCACGCTGACCACGGTGCCGACGTTGCGCGCCTCGGTCGCCGCGGCGAAGTTGCGGATGCGCGCCTCGATCAGGTCGCTGATTTCAGAAGCCTTGATGGACATTGCTTGCTTTCCTCGACTAAGCGGTCAACGCCGAACCGAGCCGCTCGAGCCGGCCCTTCAGCGATCCGTCGATGACCAGGTCGCCGGCGCGGACGATGGCGCCGCCGAACAACGATGGGTCCAGGGTCACGTGCAGGCGCACCTCGCGGCCGCCGAAGCGCCGGGCCAGTGCCGCGGTGAGCCGGCTGCGCTGTTCCGGCGCGACTTCCATCGCACTGGTCAGCTCGACGTCGACGACGTTCTCGACACCGGCCCGCAGCGCCGCGTACTGCACCGCGATCTCGGGCAACAGCCCCAGGCGGCCGCCCTCGGCGAGCACGCTCAGGAAATTGCGGCCCTCGTCGCCACCGGCACCGCCGACGATGCCGGTGATCAGGCCGACCAGCTCGGCGGCGCTGACGTGCGGGTTGCCGATCAGCCGCGCGACCCGCGGGTCCGCGACGATGGCGGCGGCCGCCTCGAGCAGCCCGGACCATCTGGCGAGCGCACCGGCCTGCTGCGCGTGCGCAAAGGCCGCGCGCGCATAGGGCCGGGCGATGGTGGCTTTCTCAGCCATTGCCCGGGGCCTGGCGGCCGAGTTCCGTGGCGAGCTCGTCGAGCAGCGCCGCGTGGGTCTTCGCGTCCACCTCGCGGCCGAGCAGCCGCCCGGTGCCGGCGACCACGAGCGCCGCCAGTTCGCGACGCAGCCCGTCGCGCGCCCGCAGCGTCTCGTTGCCGGCCTCGGCGCGGGCCGCCGTGACCAGGCGCTCGCCCTCGGCTACCGCGACCTGCTTGGCCTCGCCGATCAGCTCGTTCGAGCGCCGGTGCGCGATGTCGACGACCTGCACGGCCTTCTGCCGCGCCTCCTGCAGCACCTGCTCGGCCCCGTTCCGTGCCTCGGCGAGTTCCTGCTGGCCACGCTCGCCGGCGGCGATGCCGTCAGCGATCTGCCGCTGGCGGTCGTCGATGGCGCGGATCAGCGGCGGCCAGATGAACTTCATGCAGAACCACACGAATACGATCATCGCGATGGTCTGCCCGATGAGGGTCAGGTTGATATCCATCCGCCGGCTCCCGGTTATCCGCCGCTCAGCCGCCCACCGCGGCCTGGAACTGGCCGATGAACGGGTTCGCGAAGGTGAAGAACAGCGCAATACCGACGCCGATCATCGCCACTGCGTCGAGCAGCGCCACGACGATGAACATCTTCACCTGCAGCATCGGTGCGAGCTCCGGCTGGCGCGCGGCGCCCTCGAGGAACCGGCCACCGAGCAGGCCCATGCCCACGCCGACGCCCAGCGCGCCGAGGCCGATCAGGATCGCCACGGCGATCGCGGTCATTCCAATCACAGTTTCCATCAGCAATCTCCTGGTCGAGAGTCGATCAATGTCCTTCGTGTGCCAGGCTCAGGTACACGATGGTCAGCATCATGAAAATAAAGGCCTGCAGCGTCACGATCAGCAGGTGGAACACGGCCCAGAGGAAGTGCAGCGGCAGCTGCCACAAGCCGAGGAGCCCGATCAAGATGAAGATCAGCTCGCCGGCATAGAGGTTGCCGAACAGCCGCAGCGACAGCGATACGGGCTTCGCCAGCAGCGAGACGCCTTCGAGGATGAGGTTGAACGGGATCGCGAGCCAGTGATTGAACGGCTGCAGCGTCAGTTCCCTGGTGAAGCCGCCGAGGCCCTTGACCTTGATGCTGTAGAAGACGATCAGGATGAATACCGAGATCGACATGCCGAAGGTGACGTTGACGTCGGTGGTCGGCACGACCTTCAGGTAGGGCACGCCAATGAGTCCGGCGGCGCCCGGCAGCCAGTCCACCGGGATCAGGTCCATCATGTTCATCAGGAAGACCCAGACGAACAGCGTCAGCGCCAGCGGCGCGATCAGCTCACTCTTGCCGTGGAAGGTCTCGCGGACGCTCTGGTTGACGAAGCCGACGATGACTTCGACGGCAGTCTGCAGCCGGCCCGGTACACCGGTAGTGGCCCGTACCGCGACGCGGCGGAACAGCGTCAGGAACACCAGGCCGAGCAGTATGGAGAAGAACATCGAATCGACATTGAGCGCCTGGAAATTGCCGGCGCAATGATTCCAGACCCACTGGCCATCCGCCCGGCAGACCGTCAGGTTCTGCAGGTGATGGGCAACGTAACTGCCGGCTGAATGTCCCGCTTCTGCCATGACTCCCCGACCATCAACCCCGTTAATCCGGGCCCCTGCCCGGCCTTGTTGCCAGCGCCAGTGGCCAGGCCAGCTGGCCGGCGATGAACCCGGCGAACAGCCACGCCGGGAACAGCGGCCGCAGCGCCAGGAAGGCCGCCGCGAACAGCAAGGCGCTGATCGCCAGCTGCCCCACCGCGCCGATCCACCCCGCCCGCAGCAGGCTCCCGGCACTCGCCCCGGCCCGTGGCGACAGCAGCCGCGCCGCCAGGAAGGCATTCGGCACCACGCCGATCAGCGCTCCCGCGAGCGCGGATCCCGCCGGCCCGGCTCCGCGCCAGAACCCGGCCACTGCGGCCACCAGCAGGCCCCCGGCCAACTGCGCGAGCAGCAGCTTGCGAACGGTTTTCATGCCATCCGGTGCCGGCAACAAAAAAGCCACGCTGACCGGCAAACGGACCGGCCTGTGGCGTTCCCGCTTCGCTGCCAGCCGCGAGGGCGGCCAAAACGGCGGCATTATAGGGGCCACCCGGCGGCGACACAACAGCCGCCGTCGGCCGCGGGGCGACGGAAAACCCTTATTTTTCGCCGGATTCAGCGGATCCGCGCGAGGATGCCGTCGAGTTCGTCGAGACTGTGGTAGCTGATCACGAGCCGCCCCCGGCCCGAGGCCGCGTGGCGCAGCTCCACTCGCGCGCCGAGCCGGTCGGCGAGGTCGCTCTCGAGGCGGCGGATATCCGGGTCCGGCTCCCGCGCCCGGTCACGGTCCGGACCGGCGGCACCGTGTTCCAGCAGCCGGCGCACGAGCGCCTCGGTCTCGCGGACTGACAGGCCCTTCTTGGCAACCAGTGCGCCGACCTCGACCTGCTGGCGCTTCTGCTCCAGGGCCAGCAACGCGCGGGCATGGCCCATCTCGATCTGCCGCTGCTCGACCAGCGTCCGGACCTCGTCCGGCAGCTCCAGCAGGCGCAGCAGGTTCGACACCGTCGCGCGCGAGCGCCCGACGGCGTCGGCCGCTTCCTGGTGGGTCAATCCGAACTCGCTGATCAGCCGTCCGAGCGCACGCGCCTCTTCGAGCGGATTGAGGTTCTCGCGCTGGATGTTCTCGATCAGCGCCATCGCCACGGCGGCTTCGTCGCCCACCTGGCGCACGACGGCCGGGATGCGCTCGAGCCCCGCCAGCCTGGCCGCGCGCCAGCGCCGTTCGCCGGCGATGATCTCGTAGCGCTGCGCTTCCCCGGGTGGCGCCACGCCGAGCTCGCGCACGATGATCGGTTGCACCAGCCCCTGGGCCCGGATCGAGTCAGCGAGCTCGGCCAGCGATTCCTCGCGCATATCGAGGCGCGGCTGGTAGCGGCCGCGCTCAAGCTGCCCGACCGGAATCTGCACCAGGGCATCGCTCCCGGCCCCGGGCGCGGCGCGCGGGGCGGCCTGCCCGAGCAGTGCCTCGAGTCCTCGTCCCAGTCCCCGCTTGCGCTCGCTCATGAGGGGGACGCTACCCGTTTCCGGCAGCGTCGGGAAGGGTTTCGAACCGGGCGAGGTCCCCGTCCTCGGCACGCCGGACCATTTCGCCGGCGAGCGCGAGGTAGGCGAGCGCGCCGCGCGAATCCTTGTCGTGGAACAGCGCCGGGACGCCGAAGCTCGGCGCCTCGGCGAGGCGCACGTTGCGCGGGATGATGGTCCGGAACACGCGCTCGCCGAAATGCTGGATCAGCTGCGCCGAGACGTCGTTGCTGAGGTTGTTGCGCGGGTCGAACATCGTACGCAGGATACCCTCGATCTGCAGGCGCGGATTCACCGAAAGCCGGATCTGCTCGATGGTGGCGACGAGCCCGGACAGCCCCTCGAGCGCGTAGTACTCGCACTGCATCGGGATCAGCACCGAATCCGCTGCCACCAGCGCATTCAGCGTCAGGATGTTGAGAGCCGGCGGGCAGTCGATGACGACCAGGTCGTAGCGCCCGCGGACCGGCGCCAGCGCCTGCTCGAGCCGATGTTCCCGGCCGGCCGGCAGGTTGAGCAGGCGTACCTCGGCGGCGGTGAGATCCTGGTTGCAGGGCAGCAGGTCGAAGGCACCGGGGTCGACCGTGACGATCGCGTCCGCAGCGGCGCATTCGCCGAGCAGCACGTCAGTCGTCGCGCGCTCGAGCAGGCGCTTGTCGACGCCGCAGCCCATCGTCGCGTTACCCTGCGGATCGAGGTCGACCAGCAGCAGTCGCCGGCGCATCGCCGCGAGCGAGGCAGTGATGTTGACGGCGGTGGTCGTCTTGCCGACACCGCCCTTCTGGTTCGCGACCGCGATGATGCGGCTCATGATCCGCTGAGCATTTCCGCGGTGACCAGCACGACGCCGCCAGCGCTGATATGGAAGCGGCGCCGATCCTCGTCCGGGTCCTCGCCGATGACCACGCCGTCGGGGATCACGCAGCCCTCGTCGACGATCGCGCGGCGGATCCGGCAGCCCCGGCCCACGCGTACATGCGGCAGCAGTACGGAGCGATTGATCTCCGATCGCTCATCGACGTGCACGTGGAAGAACAGCAGGGATTCCCGCACCGTGGCGCCCGAGACGATCACGCCCCCGGCGACGATGGAGTTGATCGCCTCGCCGCGCCGGCCGTCCTCGTCGAGCACGAATTTCGCACCGGGCGCCTGTTCCTGGTAAGTCCAGATCGGCCAGTCCTCATCGTACAGGTTGAGCTCGGGCGTCACGTACACGAGCTCCATGTTGGCCTCGTAGAAGGCATCCACCGTACCGACGTCGCGCCAGTAAGCCTGGGCGCGGGTCTTCACGTCCTGGAACGACCAGGCGAAGACCCGGGCGTTGCTGATCATGTCCGGGATGATATTCTGGCCGAAATCGTGCGCTGACTGCGGGTCGGCCGCATCGCGCACCAGGCGCGCCCGCAGGAACTCCCGGCCGAACACATAGATGCCCATCGAAGCCAGCGCCATGTCGCTGCGCCCGGACATCGGCTCGGGGCTGGCCGGCTTCTCATCGAAGCGGACCACGCGCTGGTCCCGGCCGACGGTCATGACCCCGAACTCATGCGCGCGGCTCACCGGCACCTGGACGGCGCCCACCGTGACGTCGGCCGCCTGCTCGACGTGGAAGGCGATCATCGGGCCGTAGTCCATCTTGTAGACGTGGTCCCCGGCCAGCACCAGCACGAGGTCGGGCCGGTAGGTCTCGATGAGATCGAGGTTCTGGAACACGGCATCCGCCGTGCCCCGGTACCAGATCTCCCCGAGCTGCTGCTGGGCCGGCACGAGCTGCACGAACTCGCCGAGTTCGCCGCGCAGGTAGCCCCAGCCGCGCTGGATGTGCTGGATCAGCGAGTTGGACCGGTACTGCGTCAGCACCAGGATCTGCCGGATGCCGGAGTTGACGCAGTTGGACAGCGAGAAGTCGATGATCCGGTACTTGGCCCCGAAAGGCATGGCCGGTTTGGCGCGGTTGCGCGTCAGGTCCCGCAGGCGCGCGCCGCGGCCGCCAGCCATCACCACCGCCATCGTGGTCCGCGTGAGCTGGCTGACGAAGCGGCCGGACTTTCTCGGTCTCATGATCTCGCCACCTCCGCCTGGTCACCAGACTGTCGGGGAGCGGACGGGTCAGTCGATGTAGCGCGGCGGGTCGGGATCGGCGGCCCAGTCCGAATCGGGTTGCGGCACTTTCTCCATCCACGCCCGGACCAGCTCGATGTGCTCGGCCTCCTCCGCCCGCATTTCCTCCGCGGCCCGACGGATCGTGTCGTTCGCGGCATTGCGCACCAGCGCGTCGAAGAAATCGTGCGCGCGCTGCTCGGCCGCCAGCGCCAGCTGCAACGCATGCCAGGGCTGCATCAGGTAGTGCATCTCCTCGATCGGCACCACTTCCGGACCATCCGGCGCAGTCCACACACCGGCGTAGCGCGGCGTGGCCTTGTCGGCCGGCCAGCTCATGTCCTTCAGGATGTGATCCACATGGTGCTGCTCGTACCCGGCCATCTTGTGGAACAGCTCGGCGACGTCGCGGTTGTTGTGGGCCTGCATCATGTCGGCGAGCTCACTGTAGCGCTCCACGGCCTCGCGCTCCATCGCCAGGGCCTGCAGCATCAGTTCCTCGAGCGTCTCCGGGCGGGAGGGCGTCTGGATTGGTGGGTTCACAGGGCAAACTCCGCTTCGAGTTCAGCTGGCGTGACGGTGGCGGCACGCTCGCGCGCATAGACCGGGCGGTCGCCGGCGTAGAGCACGCCGATATTGAAGCCGTCATCCGTCATGATCCGGCGCGCGGCCTGCGCCGGGTCGCCGGTTTCGGGAACGCCCGTGCGCCGCACGGACTGCTTCCAGTCCTTCTGTTCCGGGCGGAAGGTCACACAGGGGGACATCACTTCGACGAACGAAAAACCCGGATGACGGATCGCCTGCGCGATGATCTCGGCGGCGCCGCCGGAATCGCCCGAAAAGGCGCGGGCGATGAAATTGGCGCCAGCGGCCAGCGCAATCACCAGCGGATGGAAGGAACGCACGCCAGTCCCGCCGGGAGCGAGCTTGCTGTCCCAGTCGGGCTCGGTGGTCGGTGAGGCCTGGCCCTTGGTCATGCCGTAGACGTGGTTGTCCATCACGATGTAGGTCAGGTCGACATTGCGCCGACAGGCGTGCAGGAAATGGTTGCCGCCGATCGAATAGCCGTCGCCGTCGCCGCCGGCGACGATGACCGTCAGGTCCGGGCGCGCCACCTTGAGCCCGGTGCCGGCGGCCAGCGCCCGGCCGTGCACGCCGTGGAAGCCATAGCAGGAAGTGTAGGCCGGAATTCGCGAGGAGCAGCCGATGCCCGAGACGACCGCGACCTCGTGCGGCGGCCGCTGCAGGATCGCGAGCGCCCGGGTCACCGCGCCCAGCACGCCGTAATCGCCGCAGCCCGGGCACCAGACCGGCTTGTAGCCGGACTTGTAGTCGGCCGCGGCCAGGGCAGCCGATTCCGCCATGTCGTTCATGCCCGTCCCTCCCGGCTTCCCTGCACGGCAGCCCAGTCGATGAAAGCAGCAGTCAGCTCACCCGGCCGCAGCGGCAAGGGTCCCGGACGATGCAGCCCGGTCGCGCGGCCCGGCAGGTCGTAGCGGCTGCGCAGGTAGCGCAGCAGCTGGCCGCCGTGGTTCTGTTCGACGACCAGCACCTGGCGGACGCCCGCGAGCGCTCGGTCGAGCGCCGCCGGCTGCAGCGGCGCCAGCAGGCGCAGGGCGACGAGCCGCAGCCCGACCCCCTGCAGGGCGCTGCGGGCAATTGCCTCGCGCACCGCGCCAGTCGTGGAGCCGAAGGTGATGATCGCCAGATCCGCTTCACCCTCGACATCGGCCCAGCGCGGGCCGTAGTCATATTGCATCAGCTTGCGCTCGCGCTTGTCGAGCTGCCGGCTATGATCGGTTGCCTGGCTGCTCGGGATGCCCTTTTCGGTGTGTTCGAGCCCGTCCGCGGTGTAGGTCGTGCCCGGCGTGCCCGGGATCGCCATCGGTGAAATGCCCGAGGGCGTGTCGGCATAGCGCAGATAGCCGGGCGTGTTTGCCGCAGCGACCAGCCGTTGCGCCGTCCCGCCGGTCGCCGGCGGCTGATCGACGACCGCCCGGGACTGGCCCATGAACTGGTCGGACAGCACGATCGCTGGCGCCTGCAGCGCCTCCGCCAGCCGGACCGCCCACTCGGTAGTCGTCAGGCAGTCGCCGATCGAGGTCGGTGCGAGCACCAGTCGCGGGGCGTCACCCGGCAGGCCATCGACGGCAAACGACAGGTCGCTCTGCTCGCTCTTGGCCGGGATGCCGGTCGAGGGACCGCCGCGCATGACGTCGACGATGACGATCGGCACCTCGGCGGTGACCGCGAGTCCGATCGCCTCGGTCATCAGCGCGAGCCCGGGGCCGGCGGTCGCCGTCAGCGACGGCACGCCGCCATAGGCGGCGCCGATGATCATGTTGATCGAGGCCAGCTCGTCCTCGGCCTGCAGCAGTGTGCCGCCAAGCCGGGTCAGCGCCGGCGCCAGCCATTCCAGCACTTCGGTCGCCGGCGTGATCGGATAGGCGGCGACGAAGCGCACGCCGGCGCGGATCGCGCCAAACCCGGCGGCCTCATTGCCGCTGATCAGCCAGCGTCCGGCCGGTGCGACGGCCGGCATCGCGAGCGGTTGCGGCCGCTTGCCCTCGAGCCCTGCCGCAAAGGCAAAGCCCTGCCGGAGCACCGTGAGATTGGCCTCGAGTGCCTGTGGATTGCGCTTCCAGCTGGCGCGCAGCGCCTCCTCGAGCACCTCGACCGGGAGCCCGGCGATGGCACCGCCAAATCCCAGCGCGACCATGTTGACCCAGGCGCCGGTGGCACCCTTTACGGTCTTCTTCAGCGGCAGCGCGACGGCTTGCGCGCCGCTGGCGAGCAGCGCCTCCGGTGCCTCACCCTCACCACTGTCCCCGACGATCAGGCTGGCCGGTCCGAGGGGAATCTCGTCGGCAAAGCGGTGCAGGTTCTGCCAGTCGATGGCCAGCAGCATGTCGAAGCGATCGTCCAGCGTCGCCAGCGGCTGCGGCCCGAGGCGCAGCAGTGCCGCAGCCTCGCCACCGCGGATCTGCGGGCCACTGGTGCGCACCATCAGGCCGTACAGGCCGGCGCGCGCGGCGGCATCGAGCAGCAGCGTGCCGGCGGTCATCACCCCGGCGCCGCCGCTGCCGGCGATGGCCAGGGAAAAACTTCGCGACGCACCGGCCGGATCGGGCGCGGATGGCGAAACGGGACTTGGCTGCACGGACAACCTCGAATCGTGAGTCAGAGGATACAAGTAGAACGGCGTCGCGTCCTGCTGACTCTGACTCACGTCAAAGGCCCCGCAGGTACCGGGAGCGGAAGATACCGGACAATGCTTCGGAACGGAACGGGCGGGACAGGATCAGGCCCGGCCGAGCTCCAGCAGGTGCCGCTCGGCCTCGAGCCCGGGCACCCGCAGTTCGTGGCTCGCCAGCAGCCGCCAGCCGCGCGGCAGGGCCGCTACCTCGGCGGCCGGCTGCCGGCCCTTCATGGCCAGCAGCCGGCCGGGCGGTGCGCACAGGTGGCCGGCGACCCGGACGAAGTCGGCCAGTGAACCGAGAGCCCGCGCCAGCACCCGGTCGAAGGGTGCTGGCGGCCGCCACCCCTCCGCACGGGCATGGACGACCGCAACGTTCGTCAGTCCCAGCCGCTCCACCGCGTGGCTGACAAAACGCGCCTTCTTGCCGGTCGCCTCGATCAGCGTGTACTGCCGCGCCGGGTCGGCGATCGCGAGTGGCAGCCCGGGAAAGCCCGCGCCGGTGCCGACGTCGGCGACGGTCCGCCCGCCGAGGAACGGCAGCACCGCGAGCGAATCCAGCAGGTGCTTGCGCAGCATCTCATTGGGATCGCGGATCGCGGTCAGGTTGAAACGGGTGTTCCAGTCCGTGAGATCCACCAGCAGTGCCAGCAGGGAGGCGAGCTGGCGGTCGTCGAGTGCGAGGCCGAGCTCGCGTGCGCCGGCGGCGAGATCGTCCCCGAGCGTGCCGGTGGCCATGCTGGTGTTCACCCTGCCGTTGTTCCGGATACGGTACCATCAATGACGCGGGGGGCATGGGTCCAGGAATGAATCTTCCACGCCACGTCGGCAGCTCCGTTCCACGCATCGAGGACCCGCTGCTCGTCACCGGCGGCGCCGGGTTCATCGACAACCACGAGCCTCCCGGCTGCCTGCACTGCGCGATCCTGCGCAGCCCCCACCCGCACGCGCGGATCCTGAACGTCGACGCTTCGGCGGCGGCGGCTCTCGCGGGCGTCGTCGCGGTCGTGACTGGCGTTGATGCGCAGCGGCTCGCCGCGCCGGCAGCCACCGTCCCGAGCGGGTGGGGCACCTTGTGCCTCGCCGTCGACCGCGTTCGCTTCGTCGGCGAACCCGTTGCCGCGGTCGCCGCGTCGAGCCGCGCCATCGCCGAGGACGCGATCGAACGCATCGTCGTCGAGTACGGGCAGCTGCCGGCCGTGACGGATCCCAGGCGCGCGGCCACGGCGGAGAGCCCGCGGCTGTTCCCGGACAAGGATTCGAACGTCGTCTACCGGCGCGACTTTGCCTGGGGCGACGTCGCCGCAGCATTTCGCGATGCCGATCGGATCCTGACCGGAACGTTCCGCTTCCACCGCGCCGGCGCCAATGCGCTCGAGAACTTCGGCGTGATCGCCGAGTGGCATGCCGGCGAGGGCAGCCTGACCTGCCACGGCAGCTTCCAGGCGCCGGCGCACATCGCACTCGGCCGGATGGCGTCGTTGCGCCTTACGCCGGAGCAGCTGCGACTGGTCCCGCACCCGCACGGCGGCAGCTTCGGCGGCAAGAACGGCGGGCGCGGCACCGATATCGCCGCGCTGCTCTCGCGCCAGAGCGGCGGCCGGCCGGTCAAGTGGATCGAGGACCGGATGGAGTACCTGGTCGGCGGCAGCAGCCAGGCCTGGGACCGGTGGTACGAGGCATCGCTCGCGGTGCAGCGCGACGGCACGATCACCGGTTTCTCGGTCACGCTGCTCGATGACCTCGGCGCCAATGGCGAAGGCTTCGGCGCGATCTCGGCGGTGCGACCGCTGGCCAGCTTCACCGGCAACTACGCGATTCCAGCGGCCGCCTACGAGGTCACGGTGGTCGCGACGAACAAGCTCCCGGCGGGTCCGTACCGGGGCATGGGCATCCCTCCGCACACCGCGGTCCTCGAGGCGCTGCTCGACGCTGCCGCGCGCGATCTCGGGATCGACCCGGCGCAGCTGCGCCGCCGGAATTTCATCCCGCGCGACCGCTTCCCGTTCACCATCCCGAGCGGCAATGAATACGACAGCGGCGACTACGAGGCGGTGCTGGACCGCGCGCTGGCGCAGGCGGATTACGCCGGCCTGCGCCGCGCGCAGGCCGAGGCCCGCGCGGCCGGACGGCTGTTCGGTGTTGGCGTCGCCTGCTCGATCGAACCCGGCGTCTTCGACTGGAACCTCTACGCACTGGTCGACGTACCGGGCGAGCGCGTGCCCGAGGGCGTGACGCTCGCAATCGACGATGACGGGTGCTTCGTCGCCAGGGTCGGCTTTGCGCTCGAGGGACAGGGGCACCACACGATCGCGGCGCAGGTCCTCGCCGACCGCTTCGGCGTGGGTCTCGACCGCATCCGCGTCGAGGCCCGGGACACGCAGAGCGCGCCACCGCACTTCGGTCCCGGCGGCAACCACCTCGGCGTCGCGCTGACCGGCGCGCTGCTCGGCGCGGCCGACCTGCTCGAGCAGAAGCTGGCCGCCGGCGAGACGCGCCCCGAGGCGACCTACGTCTGGACCGCGCCCGGCCGCAACAGCGTTGACCAACAGGGTCGCGCCAAGAGCTACCTGACGGCTGCGAATGCCTGCCACATCGTGGCGCTGGAAATTGACCGCGAGACCGGCGCGGTCCGCATCCTGCGCTACGTAATGGTCGACGACTGCGGCACGCGCCTGAACCCGGCGCAGGTCGAGGGCATGATCGACGGCGGCTTCGCCCAGGGGATCGGCATGGCGCTGCTCGAAGAGTATGTGTACGGCGACGACGGCCAGCCGCGCACGACGACGTTCATGGACTACCTGCTGCCGACGATTCACGAGGTGCCGGCGACCGCGAAGGGCACGGTCGTGACGCCGTCGCCGTTCACGCCGTTCGGCGCCAAGGGGGTCGGCGAGGCCGCGATCCACACGACCCCGGCCGCAATCCTGTGCGCCGTGAACGACGCCCTCGCTCCGCTTGGAGTGCGCGCCGCCGAGCTGCCGCTCACGCCGGAGCGGTTGTGGCGGCTGGTGCGGGGCGCACCAGCCGCCGCCGCCGGCGCCGGCCGTGAGGCCGGTCAGAACTGGTAGCGGAGATCCAGCCCGATCGTGCGCTTCTCGCGGAACGTGGCGATCGCGAAGCCAAGGGCGCCGAAGTCGATGCCCCACTCGCGGATCTCCTTGTTCCCCAGGTTGCGGCCCCACAGCGAGAGCTGCAGGCTGCCCTGCGACACCGGGATGTCGCGCAGCGTCAGGCGCGCATCGATCAGGTGATGGGCCGGGATCGAGTCGTACAGGAAGAGCTGCGGATTGAAGGTCCGCAGGCTCGCGTAGGTGGCATCCACCCGCAGCGTCCAGGTGCCGTAATCCATGGCCGGGAAGGTGTATTCGGCGCTGGCCGCGGCAGTGTGCTTCGGCGCATGGACCAGCGTGGAGGCGATGTCGGAAATATCGGTGGTGACGCCGGTGCCAAGCCCGGTTACCGGGTCACTCCCCGCGCTGATGAATTCATCCCACTTGACCTCGAGGTAGCCGTAGCTCAGCTGCAGCATCAGCCGCTCGACCGGCAGTACGGTGAAGTCGACCTCGAGCCCGCTCGAGCTGCTCTTGCCGGCGTTGACGATGCGCTGCGACGCGCCGCCGGTGCCGGCCTCGAACTGCGGCACCTGGCGATCGTCGTATTCCATGTCGAACAGCGCCACGTTCAGGCGCGCGCGCCGGTTCCAGAACTCGGACTTCAGGCCGAGCTCGTAGGCCAGCACGGTCTCCGAGCTGACCGGCGACGTGAACGACGAAGCCGTCGAGGCCCGGGCGTTGTAGCCGCCGGAACGGTAGGCGGTCGCGACCTTGAAGTAGGTGTTGACTCCGTCGCGAACCTTCCAGGACAACGTGCCGCTCGGGCTGAAGTCGCTCCACGAATCGCTGTCCGAGATCGTCGCCTGGCCGATGTCGGAGAACCGGCTGTTGAAGGTCGTGGACTTGCGATCCTCCGACCAGCGCGCGCCGACGGTGAAATCGAGCGCGTCGCTGATCGCCCAGGTCGCCTGCCCGTAAACGGCGAAGGCCTCGTTGTCGGTCGAGTACCAACCCGGATTGGTGAGGCGTACGCTCTTGCCGAAGCACGGTGCCGGCGAGACGAAATCCGCGCAGAGGAAGGCCTGGGTCCCGGCCGGCAGCTGGCCGAAGGCGAACAGCGCCGGCAGTACCAGGCTCTGATCATTGCTCTCCCGGGCCTCCTCGGTGAAGTAATAGGCGCCGAGCGTGTAGGTGAGCCGGTCACCGAAGGCGGAGCCGAGCAGTTGCAGCTCCTGGCTCCACTGGTCCTGCTCGCCGATGCGTTCATTGAAGAAGTTCGTGACCCGCTGGCCGGCCGGGATATAGGTCCCGGTCGGGCCGTTGAGCACGGTGTTGGCCTCGGCGTAGACATCGCCGAAGTCCGAGGCCCTTTCGTGTTCCTCCCAGTGGCGGAAGGAGGTGATGGAACGCACCGTCAGATCCCCCGGCCGCCACTCCAACGTCAGGGCGTGGCCGTAGAGATCGGAGGTATGCGAGCTGTCGTCGTCATTCAACATCGCCAGTGCGCTCAGGCGCTGCGGCGAGGCGAAGGCCGCCAGCTGGGCGAAGAACCGCCCGCCGAGAAATATGTGCCCCGGTCGTACGTGCACCATCTGCGAGGTCGACTCGTTCGCGGTGCGCTCCGACCAGTCGAAGACGTAGTCGGCCGTGAAATGCTCGCCCGGCGTCCAGCGCAGGGCCAGGCGCGCGGCGTCCGAGCGGAATGCGCCGAGGTCCTGCCCGGTGTACGCGCTGACCAGGTCGCCGCTGCGCTGCGTATGGTTGTAGGACAGCGAAGCCGCGAACTGCTCGTTCAGCGGCAGGTTGACGCTGGTCGTGCTGCGGAAGTACTCATGGCTGCCGTAGCTCAGCGCCTGCGTGAACCGCCGCTCGCCGCCGGGCCTGCGCGTCACGAGGTTGATCGCGCCGCCGGTGGAATTGCGCCCGTATAGCGTGCCCTGCGGGCCGCGCAGCACCTCGATCCGTTGCAGGTCGACGATGTCGAAGGCAGCGCCGGCGTGCCGGCCGATGTAGACACCGTCGACATAGAGGCCGACCGCGGGGTCGATTGCCAGCGCCGGGTCTGTTGCGGAAATGCCACGGATGGAAATGCCAACGTTCGACTGGGAGCCGGCCGTCTGGTTGATGCGGATGTTCGGCACGTGGTTCGGGATGTCGAGGATCTCGAAGGCGCCAAGCGCCTCGAGCTCCGCCTCGCCCATGACCGCGACCGAGATCGGCGTGTCCTGCAGTCCGGCTTCACGCCGCTCGGCGGTGATGATGACCTCCTCGAGGACCGCCTCGCGGCCGGCCGGCGTCTCCGGCTGGGCCAGCGCCAAGGGTGCGGCCAGGCCGAGGGCGCTGAGCGACACCGGCCGCAGGATGGCCGCGATCATCGTTGCCAGAGACGGTCTGCTATCGGCTGTCATGATGACTCCCCGTGTTTCCTCACCGCGATCCGGTGCGTGACGTTGCTGCACGTTTTCCGCCCCGCTGGCCTGTTGCGACCAACCAACGGGGCATTCGGCGCAGAGAATCGCCCCGATCCGCGTTGTTGTCAAGAATCTTGACTGTCAGCGGCCGGCGGCCGAGGATGGGCGGGGTACCGGCGGCTGGTGGCCCCCCGTGCGGCCGAGCGCCGCCGGCCATGGAGGAGACGCGACCATGCAGCCGACGATCGAGGACCGGCTGGCGATCCGGCAGCTCCTCTACCGCTACGCCGACGCGGCCGACCGGCGCGACGCCGCGGCTTTCGCCGCCTGCTTCGCTGGCGGGGCAGTGGACATCAGCGGTCCGGGTTTCGCGATGACCGACCCGGTGCAGGTCGTCGGCACACTGGCGGCGAAGTACGTGTGGACGATGCACAACGTCCACAACAGCCTGCACGAGGTGGACGGCGACCGGGCGAGCGGCTACACCTACTGTGTCGCCAGCCACGTGCGCGCCGAAGCGAACGGGGCGCGGGTCAAGGAGGACTGGTACATCCGCTACGAGGATGAGCTCCTGCGCCAGGGTGGCGACTGGGTGTTCCTGCGCCGCCGGCTGGTGCCCGGCGCGATCACCCACGTCCCGCTGGCGGAATGACGGCCGGATCCACGGAGGCCCTGCCGATGCGCGTTTCCATGGGCCTGTTCGGCCTGCAGCAGTGGTTCGGCGGTGACTTCGCGCCGGTCCTGGAGCTGGCCGTGGTCGCCGAGCGCTGCGGCGTGCACCAGCTCAGCCTGACCGATCATGTCGCGATGGGCGAGCATGTCGAGCGCTACCCGTATGGCCGCTTCCCGGTGCCGCTCGACTACCCGTGGTACGAGCCGCTGGTCACGCTCGCCGCAATCGCCGGCGCGACCAGCCGGATCCGCCTGTCGGCCGGCGTGCTGATCGCGCCGCTGCGCCCCGCGGTACTGCTTGCCAAGCAGCTCGCGACGCTCGATGTGCTGTCGCGCGGACGCGTCGACATCGGTCTCGGCACCGGCTGGCAGCGCGAGGAGTTCGACGCGAGCGGCGTCGACTTCACAGAGCGCTACGCGATCCTCGACGACCAGCTCGAGGCCTGTCGGCGCCTGTGGTCCGAAGCGCCGGTAATTTGGCAGGGCCGGACACTGGCGCTCGATCGCATCCACCAGTGGCCGCGGCCCGTGCAGCCGCGCCTGCCGATCTGGCTCGGCCTCGCGCCGACGCCGCGCAATTGCCAGCGCATCGCGGAATTCGGCGACGGCTGGATCCCGATCAGCGGGCAGCCGGAGAAGATCGCCGCCGGGCTCGCTGACATCCGGGCCGCGTTCGCCGCGCGCGACCGGGAATTTGCCGGTTTCGACTGCCGCGCGGTGCTGGCGCCGGCGCTCGGAGCCGATGGCCGCGTGGACGAAGCGGCGACCTTCGCCCGGCTGCCGGCACTCGCCGCGGCGGGCGTAACGATTGTCGAGGTCCTGCCGATCCGGTTCTGTCGCAGTCCCGACGAACTGCCGGCGTTCCTCGAGCGGGCGGTCGCGGCGGCGGCACGGTCCCGCTCGACATACTGACATATCAAGGGGTATGCTCGGGCGTATGAGAACGACGGTACGACTGGATGATGCCCTGCTGACTCGCGCCCGACGTGAGGCCGCACGGCGCGGCGTGACGCTGACCGCGCTGATCGATCAGGGGCTGCGCCTGGCGCTGCGCCGGCCACTGCGGCGAGCCGATCGCCCGCGTGTGGCACTGCCCGAGTGTCTGGCCGGGGGCGGGGTGCAGCCCGGTATTGACCTGGACGATAGCGCCGGGCTGCTCGACCGGCTGGAAGGCCGTGATTGATCCTTGCCGACGTCAATGTCCTGATCTACGCCTTCCGTTCGGACACGGAGCGGCATGCGGAGCACAAGTCCTGGCTTGAGGACGTACTGAACGGGCCGGCCGCATACGGCGTCTCGCCGCAGGTGCTCGCCAGTCTGGTGCGTATCTGCACGCATCGGCGCATCTTCCCGAGACCCAGCAAGGCGTCCGATGCATTCGAGTTCTGCCGCCTGCTGCTGGAGCAACCCAATGCCACGGTCATCGTGCCCGGTGAGCGTCACTGGGAGATCTTCGCGGATCTATGCCGTGAATGTCGAGTGACCGGCAATCTGGTCCAGGACGCATGGTTCGCGGCTCTCGCCATTGAGGCGGGTTGCGAGTGGATCACGACCGACCGCGACTACGCGCGCTTCCCCGGCCTCGTTTCGCGCGCCCCGTTCTGACCGGCTCCTCCAGTCCGCCACCGCGCGGCGCCACTCCGCGGCAGTCACTCCCAAGGCGCGACCAGCACCTTGCAGTCGGCGTGGCTGCCCCGCAGGCGCTCGAACCGTTCCGGCAGTGCAGCGAGCGGGATCGTGTCGGTGATCAGCGCGCGCACGCGGTGGTCACCCGCGGCGATCGCAGCCACGACCTGTTGAAAATCGGAGCGCTCATAGCATAACGAGAACAGCAGCCGCAGCTCCTTGAACACCGCCGTCGCGGGCAGGAAGGTCTCCGGCTCCGTCGACAGACCCATCACGACGATCGTGCCCCCGGGCCCCGCGAGATCGACGGCCATGCCGATCGAGCCTGGCGCGCCGGCGGCCTCGAAGATGATTTCGGCTGCGCCGCCGAGTGCCTGCCCTGCTGCGGCCGTGACGTCCGCGACCCCGGCGCTGGCAATGAAAGCATCCGCACCGACTGCGGTCGCGAGTGCCGCCCGGCGCGCGGACCGCGCCAGCACTGCGACCCGCGACGCGCCGAGCCGCCGCGCCCAGAATGCGCAGGCAAGACCGATCGGCCCGGCTCCCATGACCAGCACGCGTGCTCCGGCAGTCATACCGGCCTTGCGCACCCCCTGCAGCCCGACCGCGAGCGGCTCGACCAGCGCGCCCTCCTCATCGCTGACTTCCGCTGGCAGCCGCACGCAATCCCGGACGCCAACGCGCGAATACTGGCAGTAGCCCGCAACCACGAAGTTCTGCACCTCGGCACAGGACTGCGGGCGCCCTGCGCCGCAGGCCGCACAGTGGCCGCAGCCGATGAACGGCAGCGGTGCGACGCGATCCCCGCGCCGGAACTCCGTGACGCCGGGACCGACGGCGACGACTTCGCCGGCGAACTCGTGTCCAAACACCGACTCCGCCGGATACTGGTAGCCGTGGCCCGAGGTCATGTTCAAATCGCTGGTGCAGATGCCGACGCGACCGACCCGGATCACGATCTCACCCGGGCCCGGCACCGGATCGGGCCGCTCCTCGATCACGAGCCCGCGCCCCGGACCCTTGAATACCGCTGCTTTCATGCTGCCTCCCTCCGCCTCGCCAGCCCCGCCGTCACAGATCGTAGCGCGCGATGTAATCGGCGAAGCGCTCGCGCACCTGGCCGCGCGTCAGCCCGAACTGCTCCGGCGTATACACATGCTGCACCTGCCGCTCGCCGGACTGCTGCTCCGCCCAGACCTGCATGCGCGCAAGGGTCGCCGCCTCGAGCTCGAGTCCGCAGTGCGCGTAGATGCGCCGCGCGACCCCGAGCGGATCGCGCCGGAAGTCCGCGTGGCGCACGTCGAGGAAGCGCTCGGGCCGCTTCGCGCGCACACACTGCGCGCGCTCCTCGGAATGAGCCCAAAGCTCGAGCTCACGCGGGCCGACCGTCGTCGCATCGACCGCGCGCGCGTGGAAGAAGCAGCGCGCCGGATGGATTACGCCGCACACCGACGGGATCGCGAGCGCCGGATCGCGGTGCGTCTGCACGATGCAGGCCTCCGGGAACACCGCGAACAGCTCCTCGAGGTGGGTCAGGTGGCCGGGATTCTTCAGCAGCCAGCGCTGCGTCGAGCCGGCGCCGATCAGGCGCAGGTTGTCGGCATAGCGACGGTAGCTCGCGCCCTCGTCCCGGCCCCACCACCAGCGGTCGTAGGAAGGCAGGCCGAGGCCGCTCGACGGATAGTGACTGACGAAGCTCTGCGCCAGCAGGTTCAGGCATTCGTCGACGTCACCGGCGTTGACCTCGTGCGTGATCCGCATCGCCGGCACGGCCGCGAGGAACGCTTCCTGGCCGGCAACCGCAGCCCGGTAGTGCGGATTCGTGGCCCAGCTCGCCCGCGGCGGCCGCGGCATCGGCGTGCCGATCAGCCACTGCTCCAGACCCTGGAACTGCGGGTCCAGCGCCAATAGCTGGTGCAGGGCGGTCGTGCCGGTGCGCGGCAGGCCGGTGATCACCAGCGGCGCCCGGATCGGCTGTGCGCGGCAGTCCGGGTGCTGCTTCCAGCCGGCCTCGGAGTGCAGCCGGCTGATCAGCAACGCGAGCACCGGGCCGGCAATTCGTGGCAGGTTCTCGGCCGTCACCGGCAGGTCGCTGCGGATCGCCATGATCAGCGCCTCGAGGCCCTCCCGGTAGCCGCTGCCGAAATCGTCGAGGCCGGCGGCGGTGGCGGCCTGCTCGAGCAGCCCATCGACATCGGGGAACGACGTGGTCATCGCGCAGGGTTACCAGCGCCGGCGGAGCTGCGCACCAACGCTGCGCAGCCGCAGCTGCTCGGCGCGCGCGGCCGGCGTCACGACCGGTGTGTCAGCGGGCAGATGCGCACGCAGCTGGTCGAGCGGTACTGCCGTCAGCGTCGGCACCGGCAGCGCATCGGCCTTGTACCAGCGCCCGATCAGCATGCCCTGCTGTGCGCCGCCGGGATCGAGCCAGTTCGGCACACCCGGATCCTCGAGCGCGATGACGGCGCGGAAGCGCCCGTCACTGTCGAGCCGCGCCTGCTGGCCGTTCAGGCTGCTCTGCCGGTAGACGAACTCGACCGCATTCCACAACTCGTCGTTGAGCTGCACGTTCCAGTAGGCATGCTGGCGCGGGATCTCGGTCTCGAGGATCAGGGCCTCGCCTGGGGCCAGCCGGAACATGCCAACCCAGTATTTCTGCGGCGGCGCCGAGCCGCCCATGTCGGTGAGCTCGAGCTGGTTGACGAGCCCGCGGCGCAGCGCCGCGTTCTGGAACTCGAGCCACTTGCGCGACAGGCGCGCGGTAAAGCCGCCGAGCAGCGCGCGCATCCGCTCATCGGTCTCCGCGGCGGTGGCCCGCGGCTTCAGCGGCGGGGCGCCGACGCGCTCGATCGCGAGGCTTGCCTCGCGCTCGCGGCCCCAGTCGTAGGCGCGCTGCCGCACCATGATGAACTCGCTGCCGGCATGCAGGGGCCGCCAGTCACCGGTCCAGCCGGCGGGTCGCTCGGCGCTGAAGACCAGGTCGATCTCGCCGCGCGGCCCGAGCTTGAGCTCGTCCGCATCGAAATAGCCATAGTTCTCGCCCGGCTCGTCGGTCATGCCCATCATGTTGCGGCCGGTCAGGAAGGTCAGCAGCCGTACCGTGCCGCGCTCGCCGGTAATGCGATACACGCCGTCGGCGGCGACTGGCGCGAGCAGGTAGGTGTCGTCGGGATTCGGCTGCAGGCGGAACACCGAGTTCAGGAACGGCGCCCACTCGGGGTGCTCGGGCGTCGACTGGAAATACAGGAAATAGCCCAGCGACAGGTTCATCAGGAACTGCCGGTACAGTTCGGCGCGGAGCTCCTCGCTCTTTGGATCGAAGGTCAGCGCGGTCAGTTCGTCCGCGGGCCGGAGCAGATCCACATAGTCGGACCAGGTTGCCAGCGTCATCGGTTCTCTCCGTTCCGTTGCGGCCGCCGGCGCCGCCCCACAATGCTTCAGCCCCTGCGCATCGAAGGGCTCGGCGCGCTCGAAGGTCGGATGGCCGGTCATGCGCGCGATCTTCCATTGATCCTGCTCGAGCCGGAACTCGTAGAAGTGCTGGCCCTCGACGTGCAGCCGCGTGTCGGCGGCGAGCTTCGGATTGCCGTAGCCGAAATGGATGAAGTAATCCGCGCCGGTCGCACGGTCGCCATCCAGCTCGATGCGGATGTTGGAGATGCTGCTGAACGAGCAGCGCTCGGACGGGAACACCGACTGCAGGAACAGGCGCCGCAGTGCCTCGCTGCCCTGCACGTCGGGGTGGCCGTAGGCCGACAGGTCGTAGGCGCCGTCGCTGGCAAAGAGGCCGACCAGCGCGTCGATGTCCTTGTGGTCCACGGCCCAGGCGTAGGCGACCGGCAGTCGCGCAATTTCGGCCCGGGCCAGCTCCAGTGCGACCGGCGCCGGAGGCTCTGCCGCGGCGACTCCGCCGGCACCGAGCAGCACCGTGGCGGCGACCGAGCTAAGTCCATCGCGGAAGCGTTTCGTGATGCCCATGACCTACTCCCTGCGGCGGTCGGCGCCGGCTGCGTGCAGCAACCGCCAGAGGCGCTGCGGCGTCGCCGGCGTCTCGGTGATCACGAGGCCGAGCGGCGCCAGCGCGTCGTTGATCGCGCACAGGATCGCCGCCGGCGCCGTGTGCAGCGAGCCCTCGCCGCAGCCTTTCGCGCCGAGCGGCGCAACCGGCGACGGCGTCGTCACCACGCCCTTGCGGGTCATCGGCACATCGCCGATCGCCGGCACCAGGTAGTCGACGAAAGTGCTGACCAGCGGCTGGCCGCGCTCGTCGTAGACGTATTCCTCGAACAGCGCCGCGCCGACGCCCTGGCCGATGCCACCCTGGATCTGCCCCTCGACTGTGGCCGGGTTCAGGCGCGTGCCGCAGTCGTCGACGACGAAGTAGTCGAGGATCCGCACGCGGCCGGTCTCGCGATCGATCTCGACCCGCGCCACATGGGTTGCGTTGGTCGCGGTCAGGTAGCTGCGGCAGCGGCCCTGGTCGTCGGGTGCGTTGCGCCCCGGCGCCGTCCACACGAAGGTCGCCTCGGGGCAGGGCTCGATGCCGGGCGGCAGCAGGTCGCTGCGCATCAGCATCGTGGCCGCGACCTCCGCCAGGCCCATGCCGACCGCCGGGTTGGCGCGCAGGCGGAAGCGGCCGTCACGCAGCTCGACCTCCGCGGCTGGTACGCCAAGCAGGTGCGCGGCAACGGCGCAGCAGCGCTCGCTGAGCCGGCCGCAGGCGCCGAGCAGCGCCCCGGTCAGCGAGATGCCGAGGCGGCTGCCGCCCGGTCCGAAGTGCGGCGGCGTCACGTCGCTCGCACCGGTCGTCACGTTGACCGCGCCAAGGTCGACGCCGAAGAAGTCGGCGACGACCTGCGCCGCGATCGTGTACTGGCCCTGGCCCTGCAGGTTGAAGCCGACGACGACGCTGATGCTGCCGGCGACGTCGACCGCAACCTTGACGCCCTCGGGCACACCGACGCCCGGCACGCCGACGACGTTGTAGATGTTCCAGTCGAACAGCCCGGGCTCCACGGTGCTGACCACGCCGATGCCGATCAGCCGCCCGGCCGCGCGCGCCGTGGCCTGCTCCACGCGCAGGCGCGGGTAGTCAGCCAGCGCGAGCACCTGATCAAGTACCGCCTCGTAGTTGCCGCTGTCGTATTCGTTGCCGCTCGGAATCGTGTACGGGAACTGCTCGGGCCGGATGTAGTTGCGGCGCCGCAGCTCCGCCGGATCGAGCTCGAGCCGCCGCGCGGCCATGTCCATCAGCGACTCGAGCACGACGTAATGCGGCGGCGGGCCATAGCCGCGGTACGGATAGGTCGGCGCGCGGTTCGTCGCCACGAGCGTCATGTCGTAGGCCGCCGCCTCGATTCGGTAGCAGCCGGTGAAAGCGGCCAGCGGCTTCGCGGTCGCGATCGCGGCATAGCCTTCGCCACCCGCGCCCTGGTCATCGACGAGCCGGACGCGCAGGCCGGTCACGCGGCCGTCGCCCTGCACCGCCAGTTCGGCATCGTAGTAACGATCCCAGGACTGGCTGCCGCCGGCCAGCAGGTACTCGCTGCGGTCCTCGATGTACTTGACCGGCCGCCCGCCGGCCTTGCGCGACAGCAGCGCGGCGATGTCGCTGCCGCGCGGCCCGCCCTTGCCGCCGAAGGCGCCACCCTGCGGCGAGGCAATGACCCGCACCTTGTTGGTCGGCAGGTTCAGCGACAGCGCGCGGCCGAGCGCCATGAAGCGCGGCGTCTGGTAGGCGCCGTGGCAGCTCACGCTGCCGTCCGCGAGATGCCACTGGCAGATGCAGCCGAAGGTCTCCATGGGATTCGCGCCGACCCGGTTCCAGCGGAAATGACTGCGGACCACGTGATCGGCCGCCGCGAACACGCGCTCGACCTCGCCCCACGTGAACGTTCGCTGCTGCATCACGTTGCTGCCGTGCTGCTCGAACACGAGTGGCGCACCGTCCGCGAGCGCCTGCGTCGGATCGACGACCGGCGGCAGCAGTTCGTACTCGACCCGGATCCGTTCGAGCGCGTCCTCCGCGAGATGGCGGCTCTCCGCGGCGACAGCGGCCACCGGCTCGCCGACGAAGCGCGTCTTGTCCACCGCGAGGCAATAGGCGCCCCAGCCCTCGGGTACGCTGACGATCGGGCTGCACCAGCGGCGCACGTCCTCACCCGTGAGCACCGCGACGATGCCCTCGGCAGTCGCCGCTGCGCTTGCGTCCACGCGCAGGATACGCGCATGCGGATGCGGACTGCGGAGGATCGCACAGTGCAGCATGCCGGGCAGCACGAGGTTGTCCACGAACGGAGCGGCGCCGCTGACGAGCGCCGGGTCCTCAATGCGGTTGACCGACCGGCCGATGTAGCGCGGCGCGGTCACCGGCAGCGCGTCGAGTGGCGCCGGCGAGGCGGCACTCATCGCATTGGGCTCCACCGCACCATTACTGCGCTTCCGTAGCGCCGCACAGATGCTGCGCCGCGAGATAAGCGAAAGTCATCGCCGGACCGAGCGTCGAGCCGGGACCGGGGTACGTGGACAGCAGCGCCGCGGAGCAGTTGCCGACCGCGTACAGGCCCGCGATCGGCTGGCCGGATGCACGGCAGACGCGGGCGTGCTCGTCGGTCACCAGGCCGCCGTGCGTGCCGAAGTCGCCGAGCCAGGTCCGGATTGCATAGAACGGTGGTTGATCGATCGGCGCGAGGCATGGGTTCGGCTGGACCTCCGGATCCCCGTAGTAGTGATCGTACGCCGAATCACCGCGACCGAACTCTGGGTCGTGCCCCTGGAGTGCGTAGTCGTTCATCGCGGCTACGGTCCGTTCCAGTCCCGTCGGATCGATGCCGGTCGCGCGGGCGAGCTCAGCCACGGAGCCGGCGCGCGCGAGGAAGTCCTCGCCGAAGAAGCGGCGCGGCAGCAGCCAGTCCGGCCGCAGCCGCGCGTTGAACAGCGGCCCGACCAGATACTTGCTCCGGAAGCGGGCGTCGAAGATCATCCACAGCGGCGACGAGGGCGACTCCGGCGAGTGCCGCGCCAGGGCTTCGACGACATAGCTCATGTAGTTCTGCGACTCGTTGCCGACGCGCCGGCCGAGCTGGTTGACGACGCAGCAGCCCGGCGAACACTTCTCCATGATCGCGAGTCGCGCGATGTCCTCGCCCGGAACGCAGAAGGTCGTGCACCACCAGGCCCCGTCCATCCGGCCGAGCGCGGCCCCCGCCGCGGCGCCGGCACGGATCGCATCGCCCTGATTGCCGTCCACGCCGGCGCTCCAGCGCGCATCGGTCGGCTTGGGCAGGTATTGCTCGCGCATCGCCTGGTTCCGGTCGAAGCCGCCGGCGGCGAGCACGACGCCGCGGCGCGCGCGGATCCGGATCCGCTGGCCGTCGCGCTCCACGAGCACACCGACAACGCGGTCCTGTTCCATGAGCAGTTCGATCAGCGCGGTATTGAGCCACAGCGGCAGGCCGCGCTGCAGCATCGCGAGACGCAGTCGGGCGACGCCGGCGGCGCCGCAGGCCACGCGCCGGTCGCGCCGGCCGCGCAGGCGCCACGGAAAATCGCTCAGGTAGCGCCAAAGCAGCGTCGCCGCGAGGCGGTTCGAGCCACGCACCTGCCCGGCGAGATCGTGCGCCTCGCGCTGGGTCACGCTGACCAGGCCGAACATCGAGATCTGCGGGTGTGTCGGCTCGAGCCGATCCGCTTCTGCGCCCAGTTCATCGATCCAGAACGGCTCCGGTTCCAGCAGCCGGTGCCCGAGCCGGGCGCCCGGCGCGCTGGTGAAATAGTCGGGGTAGGTGCCGACCGAAACGTAGCGCGCGCCGATGCGCTCGTGCAGGAAGCGGATCATCTCAGGCCCGGCGCGCAGGTAGGCGGCGATCCGCCCGGGCTCGGCATCGGCCGGCAGCGTGTGCCGCAGGTAGGTCGCGGCATCCTCGATCGAGTCGTCAGCACCGGCCGCCCGGGCGTAATGGTTGCACGGGATCCACAGGCCGCCGCCGCTGCGCGCGCTGCTGCCGCCGTAGCGCGCCGCCTTCTCGATCACCAGCACCTCGCCGGCGCCGAGCTCGTGGCTGGTCAGCGCCGCCGTCAGGCCGCCGTTGCCGGAGCCGACGACCAGTACATCGACGCTGTGGTCCCAGTCCATGCCGCTGTCCCCCGCTGCCAGCACAGGCTAGCCAGCCGGCGGCTGATCGTCAATCGCCTTGACCATGGCGCGGACCACGGCCGGACCCGTTCGCCAGCGGCCGGCCGCAGACGCTACACTTTGGCCTGATGCTGCGGCCCTGGGTGTTCAAGGCCGGCCATCCTCGAGGAACCGCAATGATCCACAGCAGGCGATCGCCGAACCCGACCGCGGCCAGGGCCGCCGTCCTGGCGCTGGCGACGCTCGGCCTCGCCTCCGGGTCCGCCACCGGCGAGCCGGCAGCGTACTGGT
>SCUD01000106.1 GCA_004297335.1 Gammaproteobacteria bacterium | reverse complement strand
CCTCGCAATGACGTAACCCCCGACCAACGTCCATGCTCGGCCAGAAATCTCTCGCAAATATCGCGAGAACGCGTACTTACGCAAATCTACCCACGAAGCACCGGCAGCTCGAACCAGAACGATGTCCCGCTGCCCGGCCGGCTGTCGACGGCGACGGTGCAGCCATGCATGTCGAGGATGCTCTTCACGATGGCGAGTCCGAGACCCAGCTGGCCGGAAGCCGACGAGCGGCCGGGATCCACCCGATAGAATCGGTCGAACACCCGCCTGGCCTCGTCCGGCGTCAGTCCGGGGCCGGTGTCGCCGACGGCCACTCGGACGCAGTCGCCACGTCGTCTGGCGCTGACCGTCACGCGGCCCCCGGCCGGAGCATGGCGCAGCGCATTCGCGATCAGGTTGTCGAGCACGCGCTCCAGCAGGGCAATGTCGCCGCGCACGACGTCGCTCGCGCTGAGGATCTCCGCCTGGAGATCGACCCCACGCTCCTGCGCGGCCAGCGAGAATTTCTGCAGCACGTCCTGCAGCAGTTCGCCGATCGGAAACGGTTCGGCATTGACGACCACCTGCCCGGCATCCAGCCTGGCCGCCTCCAGCAACTGCTCGACCAGAAGTCCGATGCGCCGGCTCTGGCGCATCGCCACCCGCAGGTACTCGGCCCGCTCGTCCTCCGGCAGCTCCAGCCCTTTCATCTGCAGCGTCTCGAGGTGCGTGAGCAGCGTGGTCAGCGGCGTCCGCAGGTCATGCGAAACATTAGCAAGCGTGTCACGGCGCATCACGTCGGTCGCCTTGAGCGTCTCCATCTGTTCCTCGATCCGCGCGGTGAGATCGTTGAACAGGGCCTCCAGACGATCGACCTCGTCACCGCCGGGGCGCCGGCCCGGCCGGTCGGGCGCCGGTGCCCGAATACCGTGCGCGTCGCGAAAGCCGCGGATGGCCGTCTCCAGCACGCCGAGGCGGCGCGTCAGCAGGCGCAGGAAGAACAGGCTGAGACCTACGGCCAGCACGGCCGCCGTCAGGATCACCGCCGCGCCTTCTCCCACGGCGTACCTGGTGCGCAGACGCGCAGCCCCCGGTTGATGCTCGCCGCCGCGCAATACGAGGTACAGAAAATCCGCCGGGCAGTCGGCGATATGAAAGGGTGCCGCCGAGAACACGCCCTCGCGCGTGGCGTCGCGTGGGTCGTCGGCCAGGATCGGCGCGCCGTTCCCCGCCAGGAATTCATGAACGGGGCCCATGCCGACCCGGGTCCGCCGCCAGTTCCGCTCAGGAACTGATGAAGCCACGATGCTGCCATCGTTCTCCAACAGATAGATGTCCACCGCGGGATTCGCCGCGGCGAGCTTGCCGATACCCCGGTGCAAGGTGCTCACGGTGAGCGGCACATCGGTCAGCAGGAAGTTGGACTGTACATAGTTCCGCGCCAGCTCCCGATTGATGGTCTGATCGAACTCCAGGTGGTAGAGACGATGGGAAACCTGCATCACGATGAGCAGCGCGCCCGTCATGACCGCACCGAACAGGATGAAGACCAGCAGCAGTCGGCCGAAAAGGGTGCGCGGCAGTCTCATGCCGGGTCGATCGATTCGGTCGTGAACCTGTAGCCGACGCCCCAGGCGGTCAGCAGGAGTCGCGGCGCGCGGGGATCCGGTTCGATCTTCGCGCGCAGGCGATTGATGTGGCAGTTCACAGCGTGTTCATAACCCTCATGGCTGTACCCCCAGACGGCATCGAGCAACTGGGCACGCGTGTAGACGCGACCCGGATTCTCGGCAAAATGCCGCAGCAGATCGAACTCCCGGTGGGTCAGCGTAATGGCGTGGTCCCGCAGGAATACCTCGCGGGTCGCCGGGTTGATCCGCAGGCAGCCTGCCGCCTGAATGATCCGGTCCGGCGCCGTATGCTGCGCAGCCAGCGAGTCCATGCGGCGGAAGATCGCCTTGATCCTCGCCAGCAGTTCCTGCACGCCGAATGGCTTGGTCAGATAGTCATCGGCGCCGGTCTCCAGCCCGAGTACCTTGTCGATCTCGCTCGAGCGGGCGGTGAGCATGACCACCGGCAGGTACGGGTGGCGCGCGCGCAGGCGCCGGCAGACTTCGAGACCATCGATGCCGGGCAGCATCACATCGAGCAGGACCAGATCGTACGGGTCCCGCGCGATCGCCTCCAGCGCGCTCTCGCCGCTGCGTGCGATCCGGACCTGGCAGCCGATGTCCTCGATGTGGCGCCTGATGACGCGTGCCAGGTCCTCCTCGTCCTCGACTACGAGCACGGAACGACGCACGGCAGCAACCCGCGGCTCCGGTTCGCGATTCCGGGCGCCCGTCTCGACCATGGGGGCGCGGCTGCGCTGCTCAGTGCTCATGGTCCTCATTCGCCGGATGCGTATGCGCGTGGTCCGATCCGATCGCGTCATCCATCGTACCGCCCTCGGCGGAAGGCCCGCCAGCGGCTCCGGCGCCGGCGGTATCCGGCGCGGCACTGCCGTGATCATGCTGCTCGTGGCTGTCGTCGGCCGCCGCATTGGTGAGCGTCGCATAGCCCGCGGCATCGAGGGCCGGAAGCTGCCGTACGAACGCGACCAGACCCCAGATGTTCTGGTCATCGTGGGTCGGGCCCCAGGCCGGCATGCCCGACATCCGGATGCCGTGCTTGATGACCCAGAACTTCTGCGCCGGGCTGCGATCGTTCGGCTCGGTGAGACTTGGCGGCTGAGGATTGAGCCCCCGACGGATTTCACTGTCCGCCATGCCGGGCGCGAGATGGCAGCCGCTGCACATGGTCGGGTAATGCCCGGCACCGAGTGCGATCAGGGCGGGATCGGCCAGATTCGGGACCGACAGTTGCGCCGCGCGCACCGCGATTGAGCGTTCGCGGATGCTGGCCAGCACACGCGTCGTGACCGTCCAGTGCGGTTGGTCTGCGGCGACGTTGTAGAGACCCGAAAATACGAACACACCCGCTCCTGCGCACACCAGGACCGCGAGCGACAGGGCCTGGATCAGTCTCTTCATCATGCGGATCTCCCCAGAATCGTGCCAACGTACATTACCGCGGGTTTCCGGTGGCCCGGATCAGTCGCTGTGATGCGCAAAAACCGTGGTGGAACCGTCCTCAGCGAGCAGCAATACATCGTACGGCTGGCGCTCGTCGCCCTGCTCCATGCCCGGCGAACCGGGGACCATGCCCGGAACGATCAGACCGCGGGCGCGGAGTTTCCGGGCGAGCAGCTGTTTGACGTCGTCCGCAGGTACGTGGCCTTCCAGGAAGTAGCCGGCGACCCGTGCCGTATGGCAGGAACCCAAGCCGGCTGGCACGCCCGCCTCGGCCTTGATGGGCGACAGATCCTGCACGTCATGAATTTCCACCGGGAAACCGGAGCTGCGCATGTGATCCGCCCAGGCCAGGCAACACCCGCAGGACGGGGACTTGTAGACAATCACCGGCGGCAGGGGCGCCGGCGCGGGCGGTGGCGATTCCTGCGCGCAGGCCCCGAGCGATGCGAACAGCAGCAGGGCGATGATTGAGGTCAAGAGACGCATGGCGCAGCTCCTACTGTTTGCGGGTCCGGAAAGACCTGTGAATTTGGACGATCTTCCAGCCGGCGCGTCCAATTGCGGCGGTCGAGTGCCAGGTTCCACCTGAACCCTACCGATCCGGGTTGCTGGAGCCGATCGTCGACCAGCAACAGTTTCCGGTGATTGCGCAGGAGACTGGCGAGCCGCTTGCCCCAGGCTGGCGCGTTGAAGAATCGCAATTCGACGCCGCCCTCGGCAAGCCGCCGCCGATCTTCTGCGCGGAGCTCGCGCGAGCCGAGATCGTCAAACAAGGCGGCGACGCGCACGCCGCGGCTGGCCGCCAGCATCCGATCGAAAAGGCACCCGCCGTCCACCAGCAGATCGAACCGGTTGCCATAACGCCAGGGGCAAATGCGGCAATCTGTCACCATGGCGCAGTGTCATCCGTCTCCAGCAGCCTCCGCGCCTCCGCGGCCATCAGTCGCTCCTCATCCACGCGTACCAGCAGCGCAGTCACGCGCGACGCTGGCCTCGACAGCACCACGCTGGCCGCGTCCGCGGCGTCGGGCCCGTCCGCCGCCGGCTCGCACCCCAGCCAGACGACTCCGTCCAGCACGCGCCGCCGAAACGCGGGCACGTGCTCGCTGATGCCGCCACCCATGACGATGACGTCCAGTCCATCCAGCAGGGCGGCGTAGCCACCGAGGCATTGGTACAAGGAATGGGAGAAGACGTCCAGCGCCAGCCTGCAGGCCGAATCACCCAGATCAGCCCGGCGGGCGATTTCCGCGGGATTCGCGCACCCACCTGAAAGCGCCAGGAGCCCCGACTCCTCGTTCAGAATCCGCAGCAACTCTGCGGGTCGCAGTTGCAGCCGGGACAGCACGTAAAGCACCGCCGCCGGGTCCAGGCTGCCGGAACGCGTGGGCATCACCAGCCCGCCCAGCGGCGAGAAGCCCATGCTGTTTGCAACCGGCTGCTCGCCGCGGAATGCGGCGACCGAGCAGCCGCGCCCAAGCTGCACCGTGACGATGCGGGCGGAATCCGGTTCGCCAGCTGCCGCAAGGGCCGCGTCCCTGAGGCACTCGTGAGCGAAACCATGGAATCCGTAGCGCTTCACATCGAGGCCGGTGCGCCAGGGTTCCGGAATGCCGTACTCACGTGCCGCTTGCGGCAGGGATTGGAACAGGGTGGTGTCGAAGACGGCGATCTGCGCGGCCGGCCGGAAGACCATGTCCGACGCCTCGATCGCCAGGCGCGCCGCCGGTCCGTGCAGTGGCGCCAGGAATTCGAGCGCTTCGAGGTCCTCCAGCACACTTGCGGTCAGCTTCACGGGCTTGCAGTGCTTCGCACCTCCGTGGACGATCCGGTGCACGATCACGTCCGCGGCGCCGTCGTCCGTTGCGAGCCGGCGGATAGCATGAACGGCGGCGGCGTGATCGGGCGCGGCAACAGGCTCTTCGCCCCGCACCGCGCCCCGGCGCCAGGTCAGGCGGGCGTCCGAGCCGAGCTCGCTAATGGCGCCGCGCAGGATTTCGGTAGTCCACCTCTCATAAAGCGCGAACTTCAGCGAAGAACTCCCGGCATTCAGTACCAGTGCGCGCATCATGGTGCAGATCCCGTTCCATGGAGCCAGTGCCAGTCGCGTATCACAGGCAGGTCCTGTCCATGCAACCGGATGTACGCCCGATGTTCCGCGAGCCGGTCCCGCATCGCTTGCTTCAGAGCGGCGCGTAGCGAGGCGAGACTACCGACGCGATCCGCCACGTCCATGACGAGGTGGAAACGGTCGATATCGTTCAGGACGGCCATGTCGAACGGTGTCGTGGTCGTGCCCTCCTCCTTGTAGCCACGCACGTGTAGGTTTCCGTGGTTCCTGCGCCGGTAGGTCAGCCGGTGTATCAGCCAAGGGTAGCCGTGGTACGCGAACACGATTGGCTTGTCGCGGGAGAAGAGCGCATCAAACTCATCGTCCGTCAACCCGTGGGGATGTTCTTCGCGCGGCTGGAGTGTCATCAGATCGACGACGTTGACGACCCGCACTATCAGTTCCGGCGCCAGCTGCCGCAGCAGGTCCGTCGCGGCCAGCACCTCGAGCGTCGGCACGTCTCCCGCGCAGGCGAGCACGATATCGGGTTCGTCGTCAATGCCGGTGCTGGCCCATTCGAAGACGCCGATGCCGGCCTCACAGTGCCGCATGGCTGCCTCCATCCCGAGCCACTGCGGCGCCAGCTGCTTCCCCGCGACAATGACATTGACCAGGTTGCGCGACCGCAGGCAGCAGTCCGCGACGCACAGGAGCGTGTTGGCGTCAGGCGGCAGATAGACCCGAATGATGTCGGCCTTCTTGTTGACGACGAGGTCGATGAAACCGGGGTCCTGGTGCGAGAAGCCGTTGTGGTCCTGGCGCCAGACATGCGAGGTCAGCAGGTAGTTGAGCGATGCTATCGGCCGCCGCCAGCTGATTTTCTTGCTGACCTTCAGCCACTTGGCATGCTGGTTGAACATGGAATCGACGATGTGGATGAATGCCTCGTAGCAAGAGAAAAACCCGTGCCTCCCAGTCAGCAGATATCCCTCCAGCCACCCCTGGCAGGTATGCTCCGACAGGATTTCGAGCACGCGCCCTCGCGGGGACAGATGCTCGTCATCGCGGTCGCGTTTCGCCATCCAGGCGCGGTCCGTCGCCTCGAATACCGCCCCGAGCCGGTTCGATGCGGTCTCGTCGGGACCGACGACGCGGAAATTGCGCTTCCTCGCGTTGAGCCGGATCACATCGCGCAGGTACTTGCCCATCTCCCGCGTTGCTTCCGCGGTGCCGGTGCCGGGGCTCGCGACAGCAACCCCGAACTGGCGCAGGTCAGGCAGCCTGAGCGGTTTCAGCAGCCGGCCGCCATTCGCGTGCGGATTCGCCCCCATCCTCCGGTCACCGCGCGGCGCCTGCGCGGCGATGGCCGGCACCGGCGCGCCGGATTCGTCGAACAACTCGTCCGGGCGATAGCTCTTCATCCAGCGTTCGAGCGCCCGAAGGTGCCCGGGCTTGCTCGCGATTTCCGCCATTGGAACCTGATGCGAACGCCAGGTTCCTTCCGTCTTGCGTCCGTCCACGCGTACGGGGCCGGTCCAGCCCTTGGGCGACCGCAGGACGATGAGCGGCCACTCGGGTCTGCCGATCGCGCCATGCTCGCGGGCCCGACGCTGTATCCGGCATATCGCGCCGACTGCCTCATCCATTGCCGCCGCCATCCGGCGGTGCATGAACATCGGATCCGAGCCTTCAACAAAGATCGGGCGGTGACCGAGCCCGGTCAGAAGCCGCCGGAGTTCCACCTTCGGGATTCGAGCGAGCACCGTGGGACTCGCGATCTTGTAGCCGTTCAGGTGCAGGATCGGCAGCACCGCCCCGTCGGCCGCGGGATTCAGGAACTTGTTGGAGTGCCAAGCGGCCGCCAGCGGCCCCGTTTCTGCCTCGCCGTCGCCGACGACGCAGGCCACCAGCAGATCAGGATTGTCGAAGGCGGCTCCGTAGGCGTGGGCCAGCGAATAGCCGAGCTCACCGCCCTCGTGAATTGATCCGGGCGTTTCGGCCGTCGCATGGCTGCCCACGCCCCCGGGAAACGAGAACTGCCGGAACAGGCACTTCATGCCCTCGGCATCCTGCGCGACCGCAGGATAGAACTGCGAGTAACTGCCCTCGAGCCAGCTGTTCGCGAGTAGCGCCGGCCCGCCGTGGCCCGGACCCGCAATGAACATCGTGTTCAGGTCGTGTCGCCGGATGCCCCGGTTGAGGTGTGCATAGATGAAGTTCAGTCCCGGTGTCGTGCCCCAGTGCCCGAGAAGGCGCGGCTTGACGTGTTCCAGGCGCAGTGGCTCGCGCAACAGCGGGTTGTCGAGCAGATAGATCTGTCCGATCGACAGGTAGTTGGCGGCGCGCCACCAAGCATCGAGCCACCGAAGTTCGGCAGCAATTCCGCTGCTTTGCCGCGCACGCCGGCTCAGCGGCCGCTTCATGGCCCGCTGCTCCGCACGTGGGTGGCTGGCGCAGCGGCCAATCGCGATACCGGCCCGGTCAGGATCGGCGTGAGATCAATGGCATTCGATGTGTGCGGCACGGAATTCGTACTCACAATCTGCGCCGCCCCGGCTTCTCGCAGCGCCTCGTATGCGCCGGCCGTGAACAGGCCATGCACGGCGAGGCACACGGGCGCGCGCCGGCCGGCTACGCGCAGCAGCTTGACGGTCTCAATCATCGTGCGCGCCGACGACACGATATCGTCGATCAGCACCGGCGTACGTCCGCTCAGCCCCGACAGATCCGGAAGCGGTGATACCGACACGTCGCGGTCACCGTGCCGCGTCTTCTCGAGCACGATGTGCGGACAGGGAACCGCCTCTGCCACCGCACGCACCCACTGCTCGCTCTCCGAGTCCGGCCCGACCACCAGCGGATCCTGCACCTGGCCGCGGATCCACTCTGCCAGCAGGGGCGCCGCCTGCGCGATTTCGGTGGGAATCGTGTAGATCTCCGCCAGCGACTCGCGCCTGTGCAGATGCGGATCCACCGTCAACAGCCAGTCGAATCGCGCCGACAGCAGGCGCGCGAAGCTCGCGGACGTGATGGCTTCTCCCGCCTGGAAGCGCCGGTCCTGGCGCATGTAAGCGAGGTACGGCGCGACGAGGCCGACGGACCGTGTGCCGAGTTCGCGCAGGGTATCGGCCATGAAAACGAGCGGCAGGAAGCGGGCATCCGGATCCTGAAGGGTGCAGACGACTGCTACCGCGCAGCCATTCACGTCGCTATTGATGCGAAGGTAGGTCTCGGCATCCGGAAAGCGTCTCATCGCAAGCGTCACGGGCTCGGCACCGAGCGCCTGGCGCAGCGACGCCGCCAGCTCCTCGTTCCCCGGCATCGCGAGCAGCATCGGTCTCATGCGTCCACCAGCCGCACCACATCCGGGTGCCGCGCCGCATAGTTGAGCGCGTACTCAAGCTCGCCGCGCGCCTGCGCGTGCACCGTATAGAGCGGGTCGCCCCTGCCGCATCGCTGTCCGAGCTTCACGTGCAGGTCGACACCCGCGACCTGGGCACGCGGCGCGCCGGCAAGTTTCGCGATGCGCGCAATCCTGCGATTGTCGATCGCTGTGCAGGTGCCGCCCTGCACAGTTGTCACGACGTGGGTCCGCGGTGCAACCGGCGGTTCCCGCATCCCGCCCTGGGCGCGGCAGATGGCCTCGAACTTCGCGAGCGCGCTACCATCCGCGAGGATGCGCTCGGCAATTGCCTGGCCGGTACCGCGGGCTGTTTCGGGGACCAGTTCCAGCACCAGGCCGGCGAGTGTCACCGCCCTTTCACGCAAGTCCGGCGGCGCGCCGGGCTCGCGCCGCAGCACTGCCAGCAGGTCGCGCGCCTCCAGCGCGGGGCCGATGCCGCGGCCTACCGGCTGCGTGCCGACGCTTCGATGCACGCGCACCCGAACGCCGAGCGCCGATCCGACGGCTTCCAGCCGTGCGCTCAGCACGCCGGCGGCCAGGTCGTCGCGCACCTTCGCTGTCAGTCCTATCGGCATGTCGATCACTATGTGTGTGGAGCCCGCCGCGATCTTCTTGGACAGCACCGAAGCGACGAGCTGGCCCTCGCTGTCGAAGTCGAGCGGCCGCTCGACCCGGATGAGGAGATCATCGGCGGGGCTCAGTCGCACGTTGCCGCCCCAGACGACGCAGCCGCCCTCGCGCTCGACGACACGCCGCATCTGCGCGAGATCGAGATTCACCGGCGTGATTACCTCCATGGTGTCGGCCGTACCGGCGGGCGATGTGATCGCCCGCGATGAGGTTTTCGGGATGGTCAATCCGGCCGCGGCCACGATGGACACCACGACCGGGGTCGTGCGGTTGCCCGGCAGGCCGCCAACACAGTGCTTGTCGACGACGACGGGACGACCCCAGTCGAGCCGGTCTCCCGCTTCGAGCATTGCCTGTGTCAACGCCATCGTTTCGTCCAGGTCCAGCCGGTCGCCGGCACAGGAAGTCACCAGCGCCGCGAGGTGCAGGTCGGAATAGTGCCCCGCGACCACGTCGGCGATGATCCCGCGCCAGGCCGGAAGCTGGACGCGCCGGCCGTAGACTTTTGCGCGAAGTGCGCCGAGCGAGTCGAGCGGTTCTGGGTGCGAGACCTCGACGATCGCCCCCTCGCGGGCGCCCAGTGCCTGCCATGCGCCCTCAGAGAGGCTCGCCTCATCGATGCCCAGAAGCTCCGAACCCACGCTATTGAGCGTCGCGATGATGTGCCGTTCACCGAGTGCGACGCGGACTCGCGACTGCGCCGCGAAGCCCTCCGAGCGGCACACGTGACAGTCGCGGTGCATGTAGATGACCGCTTCCTGATACGTGTCGATTCCGAGGCGACGCAGGGTCAACATCCGGTGGGCATCTCCTCAGTCGAGCGTCACGGTCTCGCCGTGCTCGGGCACGGTGACCTCCGCCGGGATCGCCCGGCGCAGGTGCTGCCGCATCGCGTCCGCGGCCACCGCCTCCCCGTGCGTCACGAACACGCGCCTGGGCAGCGCTCCGCCGCTCCCGAGCCACGCGACAAGCTGGTCGCGGTCGGCGTGTCCGGAGGTGCCGTGCAGCTGCACCACCTCCGCTCGCACCGGCACCCATTCACCATGGATCTTCACCGTATCGGCGCCGCCGACCATGGCCGCGCCGCGTGTTCCGGCGGCCTGGTAGCCGCTGAACACGATCGTGTTCTTCGGGTCCGGGGCGAAAGCCCTGAGGTGGTGCAGCACTCGGCCACCGGCCGCCATGCCGCTCGCCGAGATGATGATCATCGGTCCGCGCCTGAGATTCAGAGCCTTCGATTCCTCCACGCTGTTCACGAACCGCGCGGCCGTGCACATGGTCCTGCATTCGTCCTCGCTCAGGCGGTGCTCATTGCGGTGCGCGTGATACAGGCGGGTGACGTCGGTCGCCATCGGGCTGTTCAGGTACACCGGTATGTCAGGAATCGCCCCGCGCGCCTTCAGACGCGCGACGAAATGCAACAGCATCTGCGCCCGGCCGACGGCAAACGACGGAATGACAATGACGCCGCCACGGTCTACGGCGCGGCTGACTACCGCTGCCAGTTCCGCCTCTGCGTCGATTGGCTGGTGCCGGCGGTTACCGTACGTAGACTCGATGACGATCCAGTCGGCGGGCGGCGGCGCAGCCGGAGCATTCAGTACGGGATCGTCCGGCCGGCCGACGTCGCCCGAGAACAGCACCTTCTGTCCGTCCGCCTCCAGCAGCACGGACGCGGCTCCCAGCAGGTGGCCCGCCGGCGTGAATCGCAGCACTACTCCTCCGGGCAGCTCGAGCCCGGACTTCCATTCGACCGGCCGCAGCAGCTTCAGCGCCTTCTCAGCATCGTCCACCGTATACAATGGCAGCGCGGGGTGGTGCTTTGAGTACTTGTGGCGGTTCGCAAACTCTGCTTCCTCCTCCTGGATGCGCGCGCTGTCCGGCAGCAGGATGGCGGCCAAGCCACGCGTGGCAGCCGTGCAGAACACGGGACCGCGATAGCCGGTACGCGCGATCCGCGGCAGGTAGCCGGTATGATCAAGATGCGCATGCGTCAGCACGACCGCGTCCAGCGACGCTGGGTCGATGGGAAGCGGTTGCCAGTTCCTTTCGCGCAGGCGCTTGAGACCCTGGAACAGTCCGCAATCGACCAGCACGCGTTTCCCAGCCGCAAGAACCAGATACTTCGAGCCGGTGACCGTCCCGGCGGCGCCCAGGAAAGTGATCTGCATCGTCATGCGTCAGCCTCCGCCGCGGGCGCGGCAACCGGAGCCGCCGTGTCCGCCCCGCTCAACCGGTGCCGCTTCAGCAGCAACGCGTTGACCGCGACCAGAACGGAACTGCCCGACATCGCGACCGCGGCGATTTCCGGGCTCAGTAACAGCGGAAACAGCAGCCCGGCGGCGAGCGGAAAGGCGATGACGTTGTAGCCCGCCGCCCAGTAGAGGTTCTGGTGCATCTTGCGAAGTGTCGCTCGCGAAATCTCGATCGCGCGCACGACATCCTGCGGGTCGCTCTTCATCAGCACGACATCCGCGCTGTCAATCGCGACGTCGGTGCCCGCACCCATGGCGATGCCCACGTCCGCCTGGGTCAGCGCCGGCGCATCGTTGACGCCGTCGCCCACCATTCCGACTCTCCTGCCCTGGTCCTGGAGCTTCCGGACCTCTCGCGCCTTCTGGCCTGGAAGGACCTCCGCCAGCACGATGTCGATGCCGAGTTCCGCCGCGATCCTGTCCGCAGTGCCCCGATTGTCACCGGTCAACATGACGACGTCGATGCCCATCCGGCGCAGTCGTGCCACCGCAGCGGCGGAGGTCGGGCGCGCGGCATCGGCTATCGCGATGATGCCCGCCAGCCGCCGGCCGTGCGCCACGAACACGACCGTTCGCCCGTTGCCCTCGAGCCGCTCTGCCGCGGACGACAGTTCTTCCACGGGGACTTTTTCGATTCCCATGAACATGCGGTTGCCGACCAGCACGGTCTCGCCGTCTACGATCGCCCGAGCGCCGAGACCAGGGGTGGTGGCAAACGCCTCCGTCGCGGGCAGCACCATGCCGGCTGCCCGCTTCAGGATCGCCTGCGCCAACGGATGCTCCGAGTCTTTCTCCGCTGTCGCGGCCCAGGACAGGAGTTGATCCTCCCGAATCGCCGGCACCGGGACCAGGTCGACGATTTGAGGTTGTCCTACGGTCAGCGTACCGGTCTTGTCGAAAATCACGGTATTGAGGCGCGCGGCGGCCTCGAGCGCAATCGCATTCTTGAACAGGATGCCGCGCCTGGCGCCGAGACCAGTGGCGACCATGATCGCCATCGGCGTCGCGAGCCCGAGCGCATCCGGACACGCGATCACGAACACCGTGATCGTCAGCGTCATCGCGAACAGCAGCGATTCACCCAGCCACCAGTACCAGGCTGCAAACGTGACGAGGCCGATTACCACGGCTGCCCACACCAGCCATTGCGAAGCGCGATCCGCCAGCAGCTGCGCGGGCGCCTTGGAATTTTGCGCCTCCTGTACCAGCTTGACGATCTGCGCGAGTGCGCTGTCGGCGCCGACACGTGTCGCCCGGAAACGGAAAGACCCGCCCTTGTTGAGCGTCGCACCGATGACCGCGCTGCCCGCCGCTTTCTTGACCGGCATGGATTCGCCGGTCAGCATGGATTCGTCCACCTGCGACGCACCTTCGGTCACCACGCCGTCGACCGGGATCTTGCTCCCGGGGCGCACGATGACGATATCTCCGATAAGCACGTTTGCGGTCCGTATCTCAATCTCCTGCCCATCCCGCAGCACCGCCGCCTTCGGTGGCGCGAGCGCAAGAAGTCCGCGGATGGCGTCGGTAGCACCGGCGCGCGCGCGCATTTCCAGCCAGTGCCCGAGCAGGACGAAGACAAGCAATACGGACGAGGCTTCGTAGAACTGCGGGCCGCCATAGATGAAGGTCGAGCCGATGCTGAACAGGTAGCCGGTACCCACGCTCAGCATGACGAGCACGGCCATGTTGGCGATGCCACGCCGGATTGCGCGCACCGCGGCGACCGCGAACGGCCAGACCGGATACAGGATCGCGCCACTCGCGAGCAGGAACAGCGCCAGATCGGCATCTACCGCCGCGGGCAGCCGCAGCAGCGGCCCGCCGCCGCCCATCGGCGACAACAGGAAGACCGGAACCGCGAACAGCAACGCGACCAGGAATCGGTTGCGCATGTCGCGGGCCATGGCGTGAGCATCCATGCCGGCGCCGTGCCCCATTTCATGAGCCATCGCGGCGTGGTCTCCCGCAGCGGCGTGATGCTTATGCCGCGCCTGCCCGTCGCGGGACGCGTCCGCCGGACGATCGGTCACACAGATGTGCGCCGGCAGCACCTCCCCGCCACAGTGGTATCCGCAATCGCGGATGCCCCGCTCGAGGTCCGCGATCGTGGTTTCGGCGGGATCGAAGTAAACCGTCGCGGAGCCCGATGCATAGCTTACGTCCGCCCCATGGACGCCCGGCAGCTTGCGAAGCTGCCCGGCGACCAGCTGGCCGTCCAGCACCTGCAGCAGTCCGCCTACATCCAGCGTGGCCCTCGCGTCATTCATGTCCTACTCCCGGTGATCGTGGCCACGCACCGCCCGACCTGAGTTGCCGTCGGCGCTGCCGCCATGACCGCCGTGGCCGCGATGATGGAAGACGTGAAGCAGCGGGCAGGCCGCCAGCAGGGCGAACGGCAGGTAGCCAAACAGATGTGCGCGGTGCTCCGTGATCAGGAAATAGGCCGCGATGACGCCGAATGCGAGGAAGATCAGCATGGATGCCCTCCGCGGCCGGCGTAAGTCCTGGTTATCCGAATATTCGTGATGCATATTTCCTCTCCTCAATTTCTGCGCGACGCTGATTCCAAGGCTACGGCAGATGGTCATAGGCGAACGCCGCCGTTACCGGGCGTGCTTTCGGGTCGCGACGGATCTCGAGGTGGACCTGCAATCCGCCGGTCTCCCGTAGCAGGAAAAACCCGCCATAGCTCATCTTCCCGTTGATCTCCATGGGCTCCAGGTCCCGCAATGGCTGGTGCCCGCGGACCCGCCCGCCGAACCCGGCGGCCACACGAGCGTCCGTGATCCGCGCCCCGGTTTTCGCGTCGAAAAGCGCTACCACGACGTGATGGGAATTGCGACCCGCCGGGGTACCGCCGTGCAGCGCCTGCGGGTCACCGGGCGCGACCGGATGTCCCTGAACGATCTCCGCGGGCACGACGCCCAGATAGATGGTGATGCCGCCCACAGTCTGCTCGCCGCGTGGCATCCTCGCATTGCCTTCGCAGGCTGACAGCAGAGCGCCGCACAGCGCGAGCATTGCCGGGATTTGCGCCGGCTGAATCAAGCGCGGCCCCCGGCTCGCGGCGACTCCGCCGGCCCCGACCGGCGCGGTAGGAACCGCGGCGTGCGCGCCGCATAGTCGCGCCAGGCCTGACCGAACTGCTGCTCCGCCTGCTGCTCTTCGCTGATGGCCAGGCGTACATACATGACGACCAGCACCGGGAACATCGCGAGCGTCAGGATCGTGGGCCACTGGACCAGGAATCCAAGCATGATCACGATGAACCCCAGGTATTGCGGATGCCGCAGCCGCGAGTAGACGCCTTCCGTCGCCAGCTGGCCCGCACGCTGCGCCCGGTGCAGGACCGGCCACGCGGACGCCAGCACCCAGAATCCGGCCACCAGCAGCACGTTGCTCAGGATGTGCAGCCAGTTGAAGTGCGCGTCTCCCTTCAGCCCGAAGATCGTGTTCCACAGATGGCCCGCCTCGTGCGACATCAGGTCGAGGCCCGGTGCGCGCGTCTGCAGCCAGCCGGACAACAGGAAGATCGTCAGCGGGAATCCGTACATCTCGACAAACAATGCGACCAGAAACGCGGAAAAGGCGCTAAAGCTTCGCCAATCGCGCCGCGTCCGCGGCTTGAAGAAGCTGAAAGCGAAGATGATGAACACGGCCGAGTTCAGGATGACCAGCAGCCACAGGCCGTAGGCCGGTGCATTGTGTTCCATGATTCCGGGGTGGCCCTCTGATGAAGACTTGAGAGTCTGATCACCAGTTGTCGCGAAAGAATCACGGCTGGCAGACGGCAGCGGGGCTGGTAAGCTTGTGGGATGATGGTTATTGGCGCCAGCATTGGACCTCGCTCAGCGTGCTGACGAACGGCCGCACGTGAAGCGCTGCGCGTTCCTGACACTCGCTGACCCGACCGGATTCGTCATCGATGACGAGCTCGCCCGCGGGCCGCTCGCTGAGCTCGGCTGGCGGGTCGATGCCCTGCCCTGGGACCAGCCCGACATCCGCTGGCAGGACTACGAAATCGTCGTCATCCGCTCGACCTGGGACTATCACGACCGGCCGGAGCAGTTCCTCGCCGTGCTCGCCGGGATCGAAGCCAGCGGCACACCACTCGAGAATCGCCTGGCGCTGGTCCGCTGGAACCTGCACAAGTCCTACCTGCGCGAGCTCGAGTTGCGCGGCGTGCCGATCGCGCCGACGCTGTGGCGCGACCGGCTGCGAGCCGGCGAGCTGGCCGCGCTGTTCGCGGAGGCGGGTGGCGAGGAAGCCGTCATCAAGCCGGTGGTCGGCGCCGGGGCCGTCGGCGCCTGGTGGCTCGAGCGCCGGAATCTGCAGCGCTTGGCCGCGGATGTCGAGGACTACTACCGCGACCGGCCGCTGATGCTGCAGCCCTTCGCCAGCGCGGTCCTCACCGAAGGCGAGTATTCCCTGTTCTGGTTCAACGGCACCTACAGCCATGCGATCGTCAAGGTGCCGCAGGCTGGTGACTTCCGCGTCCAGGAGGAACACGGCGGTGACATCCGCGCGGTCACGCCGGAACCGTCGCTGCGTGCCGCGGGTGAGCGGGCACTCGTTGAAATCGGCGAGACTCCACTCTATGCGCGCGGGGATTTCGTGCGGGCCAACGACGGCAACGGCTGGTGGCTGATGGAACTGGAACTCATCGAACCGGCGTTGTATCTTCGGATGGACCCACAGGCACCACAGCGTCTTGCGGCAGCGATCGTCGCACGTGCCGCTGGCTGAGTACCCGGAGGCCTGAACGATGCAGGAATCAATCGCGGGGTTCGGGTCCACGTTGCGCGGATCGCAGATGCTGCGCGTGCTGGTCGTCGGATTGCTGGCACTGGTGCTGCAGATCCCGATCGCGATGATCGGCGCCCAGGTCGCGGATCGCCAGGAACGTCGCCAGCAGGCCATCGACGAGGTCGCCTCGAGCTCCGGCCGGTCGCAGTCCCTGACCGGCCCGGTGCTCGTCATTCCCTACACCCAGCGCCTGGAACAGCAGTCCGCGGACGGCAGGACGCTCACGCGGATCGAGACCCGGCACGCGGTCTTCCTGCCGAAACAGCTCCGGATCAGCGGATCGATCGGGTCCGAGCTGCGGCGCCGCGGGATCTTCACGATCCCGGTGTACCGCCTGCAACTGACCCTGGAAGGGGAGTTTGCGCGGCCGGATTTCCCGGGGCTTGGCCTCGATCCGGTGGAGATCGCCTGGGACCGGGCATTGTTCGTCGTCGGCATCGCGGATGCCCGCGCCATCCGCCAGGCCACCAGCGTGAACTGGAAT
>SCUD01000105.1 GCA_004297335.1 Gammaproteobacteria bacterium | reverse complement strand
CAGCCGGCCCGCACGATCGAGCTGGTCGCGCCCTTTGCCGACCTGCAGGTCGAAGTCGTCGTCGGTCCGGAGAGCGTCGCCGAGGGCGGCAACGCGGCGGTCGCCTGGCGGGTGCGCAACCTGGGCGACACGGCTACCGACGTCGCTGCCTGGACCGACTACGTGTACCTGTCGACGGACCCGGTGCTGGATGCCGGGGATACGCTGGTCGCGCAGGTCGCGCACAGCGGCGCCCTCGAGGTCGGCGCGACCTACACGGGCAACGCCGAGGTCGCGGTGCCGTTCGGCCAGCTCGGCGACTTCTGGCTCATCGTCCACAGCGATGCGACCGGGCAGGTCTTCGAGAGCGCCTTCGAGGGCAACAACGTCACCGCGGCCCTCACGGCGACAACGCTGACGGGCGCGCCGGCGCCGGACCTCGCGGTGCAGACCGTCAATGCGCCGGCGGACGCCGCAGCCGGCGACGCCGTCGCGGTGAGCTGGGTCGTTGCCAACATCGGCGAAGCGGCGCCGACAGTCGGCTGGAACGACCGCGTATACCTGTCGGTGGACGGGACGCTGACGGGTGCCGTGCTGCTGGCAACAGTCAGCCAGCAGCGGCAGCTTGCCGCCGGCGCGAGCTACGAAGCCAGTACGACCGTCACACTGCCGGACTGGGTGGATGGCAGCTACCGGCTGCTGGTGGTCAGCGACGCGCTGGCGCAGGTTTACGAGCACGGGCGTGACTCGAACAATAGCGGGCTGTCAGCGCCGCTCGTCCTCGGTCATCCGGACCTCGCGGTGACCGCGGTGACCGCGCCCTCCGCGGCGCAGTCCGGCGATGTGATCGATGTCGGCTGGACCGTGGACAACCAGGGTCCGCGGCCAGTGGCCGGGAGCTGGGTAGATCGCGTGTACCTGTCCGAGGACGGCGTGATCGGCGCCGGCGACCGCCTGCTCGGCGAGGTCGCCCGCAGCGGCCCGCTGGAGGCTGGCACGGGCTACACCGGTGCGCTGCAGGTCACGCTGCCGGTCGATGTCTCCGGCGACTGGCAGATCCTCGTGCGCACGGATGCCGCCGGCGCCGTGCACGAGGCGAACGCCGAGGACGACAACACCGGCGCAGCGCCGATCGCGGTCACACTCGCACCCTATGCCGACCTGCGCGTGTCGGAAGTGACGGCGCCGGCGCAGACGATCGGCGATCCGGCCTGGGTGACGATCGGCTGGACGGTCACCAACGAGGGCACCGGTGCCGGGCTCACCGGTGCCTGGACCGACCGGATCATCGTGTCGGGCAACGACGTCCTCGGCGACGGTGACGACCGGGTGATCGGCAGCTTCGACCACTCCGGCCTGCTGGCGGTCGGCGCCAGCTATGCGCGCAGCGAGCGGCTGATGCTGCCGGCGGGCTTCACCGGCCGCTACCACCTGTTCGTGCTCACCGACGCCACGGCAGCCGTGTTCGAGAACGGCTCGGAAGCGAACAACGCCGGCCTGGCGCCGGAGTTCTTCGACGTGATGCCGATCGGCTACGCGAACCTGCAGGTCACGACTGCGACAGTGGCGGCGACCGCCGAGTCCGGCGGCCAGCTCGCGGTGAGCTGGCGTGTGGACAACACCGGCATCGCCCGCACCAATTCGCTGGAATGGCGGGACACGGTGTGGCTCGCCGCGAATCCCGACGGCACCGGTGTGCTGCTGACGCGGGAGTTCGACCACCTCGGTGCGCTGGCGGCGGGGGCCGGCTATGACCGCAGCGTGCTCGTCGATCTGCCGAACGGAGTCACCGGCACCTACTACGTGTTCGTCCGTACCGGCGGGCCGTTCGAGTTCATCTACACCGGTGACAACACGACGCTGGCTGGCGAGACCATCATCACGCTGGCGCCCAGCGCCGATCTCGTGGTCACCGACATCACCGCGCCGGAGGAGGGCCTCGAGGGCCGCCCGATCGAGGTCACCTGGACGGTGCGCAACCAGGGTGACGCCGATGCCGGCGGCAGCTGGTACGACACAGTCGTGCTGCGGCGGCTGGACGATCCGACCTCGGCGCCGATCGTGCTCGGCAGTTTCGCCTTCGCGAACGGACTGGGCCAGGGCCTCTCGTACACGCGCACCGAGCGCTTCACGGTGCCGATGCTGGTCGGGTCCTGGCGCATCGAGATCACGACCAACGCCGGCCGGGCGCTGTACGAGCACGGGGCCGCAGCGCAGAACAACTTCCTCGCCGATGACCGGCCGATCACGCTGTCGGTGAACCCGCGGCCGGACCTGCAGGTCGAGGCGCTGACGGCGCCGGCTTCGACCGCGGCCGGCGCAACGATTGAGGTTTCCTTCGACGTCGTCAACCGCGGCGCGGTCGCCGCGACCGGGCAATGGCAGGACCGCGTGTACCTGTCGCTGGACGGCCAGCTCGACGCCAGCGACCTGCTGCTCGGCTCGATCGTCAACGGCTCGGCGCTCGGCTTCGACGAGAGCTACCGCTCCGGGACCGACGCGCTGCAGATTCCGATCCGCTTCCGCGGCAATGGTTTCATCATCGTGCGGGCCGACGCCGGCAACGCGATCGACGAGTTCCCGAACGATGGCAACAACACGCTGGTGCAGGCGATCTACGTCGAGCCGTATCCGCCGGCCGACCTCGTCACCAGCAACGTCGTTGCGCCCGCGCAGGCGATCTACGGCAGCGAGATCGAGGTGCGCTTCACGGTCACGAACCACGGTTCGGCGACGACCAGCGCGGGGCAGTGGACCGATACGGTCTGGCTGACGCGCGACCGCACTCGGCCCAACCCGGCGGCGAACGGCGGGATCCTGCTCGGCACATACACGCATGACGGGGCGCTCGCGGTCGGCGAGTCCTACGAGAGGATCGTCCGGGTCCGCATTCCGGAGAACGTCGAGTCGGGCACCTGGTACATCACGCCGTGGAGCGATGCCTACGACGTAGTGCTCGAAGACACCTTCGCCCACGTCATCAACCCGGACGATCCAAACGAGCTCGACAACAATAACTACAAGGCTCGGCCGATCGACCTGATCGGTCGCTCGCCGGCGCTGCCGGACCTGCGGGTGCTCGAGGTGCAGGCCGACGCGACCGGCTCGGCGAACGCCCCGTTCACGGTGCGCTGGACTGTTGAGAACCACGGCGAGGGCGATGCGAGCGGCGCGACCTGGGTCGATACGATATACGTGTCCGACCTGCCGGACATCAATGCGCCCGGCGCGCAGGTCTGGCTGCTCGGCGAATTCACCCGGCCGCAGGGGCTCGCGCCGCTCGGGCGCTACACGACCGAGCAGACCCTGCAGCTTTCTCCGGCGGTCACCGGCCGCTACGTGACCGTGGTCAGCGACCCGGGCAGGCCGGGGGCGGTCGCCGAATCAGACGAGTTCAACAACTCGGCGACTACGACCACCGAGATCAGCACGCCGCCCGCCGACCTGCAGGTGGTTGGAGTGCAGGCGCCGGCCAGCGGTTTCTCTGGCGAGCTGGTGGTGGTGAACTGGACGGTCAACAATGCCGGCGGCGCGGTGTGGAACGGGGCGCGCTACTGGCGCGATGGTGTGTGGATCTCGCGCTACCCGACCCTCGATGCCCGGGCGACCTTCGCCGGCTACCAGCTGCACGACAACAGCCAGGGGCTCGCGGCTGGTGGCAGCTACACGGCGGAGCTAGAGGTCGCGCTGCCGGCCGGCGCGGACGGCCCGTTCTTCGTGTTCGTCATGGCGGACGTGCCGTGGCGCGGCCAGCCCGACGAGGACACACGCGGCTGGAACCAGTTGTCGCTGGAGCGCTATGCCCGCGAGGCCTGGGAGCCGGTCGGCCTCCTCAACAACGTCCACAGCACGATGACCGAGGTCGTCTACCGCGAGGCGGATCTCGTCGTGTCCGGGCTTACCCTCGTGCCGGATACAGCGGATTCAGGCTCGCAGGTCAGCGCCAGCTTCACGGTCACCAACGAGGGCACCCGGCAGACCCGGACATGGCAGTGGACGGATCGCGTGTACCTGTCGCGGGACCCGGCGCTCGACAGCGGCGACTTCGAGCTCGGTGAGTTCCTGCACGAGGGCGCACTGGATGCCGGCGCGAGCTACGGGCAATCGCTGCAGTTCACGCTACCCGAGGGTATCGAGGGCGAGTTCTACGTCCTCGTCTACGCCGATTCCGACGTGGACGACCAGGTCCTGTTCGGATCGGCGACGGTCTGGTCGCCGACCGCGAAGCTGGATCTGAGGCGCGACCGCGTCGCCGAGTACCGCGGCGAGGGCAACAACATCACCGCGGCGCCGCTGCACGTGGACCTGCGACCGGCCCCGGACCTGCAGGTCGCGGCGGTCACGATTCCGGAGCGCGTGATCGCGGGCCAGTTCCTCAGCCTGTCGTACCGCGTCGAGAACCGCGGCGCTGGCGACACGCCGGCAACGCAGGGCAGCTGGGAGGATCGCATCTACCTTTCGGCGGATGCGTTCCTCGATATCAACGCCGACCGTTACCTCGGCAGCGTGTCGCACGGCGGTGGCCTGGCGGCCGGCGCCGGCTACGATCGGGAGGCCGGGCCGCTGCGCCTGCCCGCCGGCCTGGTCGGCTCGTATTACGTGTTCGTGCTGACCGATCCGCCGGGCGGCAGCCGCGCGACCGGGCAGGTGTTCGAGGCGGGCCTCGAGACCAACAACGCGACCGCCTCGGCGCAGCCGCTCCTGATCGAGCTGCCGCCGCCGGCGGATCTGGTCGTCGACAGCATCACGACGCCGGCCCATGGCACAGTCAATGCGCCGATCACGGTGAGCTGGACGGTGACGAACCAGGCCGGCAATCCGGCCCAGGGCAGCTGGAGCGATTCGGTCTATCTGTCGCTGGATGACCAGTGGGACCTGTCGGACCGCCTGCTCGGCCGGGTTGCGCACAGTGGTGGTCTCGCGGCGGGCGGCAGCTACGTGGCCGAGCTCGCCAACGTGCTGCTGCCGCCGGCGCTCGCCGGCCAGTACCGGATCATCGTCCGCTCCGACATCTTCAACGAGGTCCATGAGGCGGCCGACGAGGGCAACAACGCGCGGGCCTCGGCCGATCCGCTCGAGATCGAGGTGCCGGTGCTCGTGGTCGGCGTCACGACGACGACGGCACTCGCCACCGGCCAGGAGCGGCTGTACAAGGTGACTGTCGCGGCCGGTGAGACGCTGCGCGTGACGCTCGGCTCCGGCGAGGCCGCGGCGGCCAACGAGATTTTCATCCGCTACAACGCGCTGCCGGATGGCGCGCACTACGACGCGGCCTTTACCGATCCGCTGCAAGCGAACCAGTCAGTGGTGCTGCCGGCGACGCAGGCCGGCGATTACTATGTGCTGGTGCGGCAGTTCTCCGGCCCGGCGCAACCGGAGGTCGGGATCACCGCCGAACTGCTGCCGTTCCAGGTCAGCGACATCAGCGTCGACCAGGGCGGCGACGGCCGCTGGGTCACGGTGACCGTCACCGGCGCGCGCTTCGGCGACGGTGCCCTGCTCAAGCTCGTGCGGCCGGGCATCGAGGAACTGGAGCCGGTCCGCTACGAAGTCGTCGATGCGACCCGGATCATCGCGACCTTCGACCTGCGCGAGGTTACGCTCGGGCTCTATGACATCGCCGTGGTCAATCCGGGCGGCGCGCGGGCGACGCTGCCGTATCGGTTCCTGGTCGAGCGCGTGCTGCCGACCGACGTGAGCATCGGGCTCGGTGGCCCGCGCGTGCTGCCGGCGGGTGAGACCGGGCTGTACGGCATCTCGCTGCAGAGCCTGACCAACGTCGACACGCCGTACGTGTACTTCGAGTTCGGCATCCCGGAGATGGGTGAGAACCAGAAGATTTACGGCCTGCCGTACCTGAGCTATACCAGCAACGTCGGCGGTGCCCCGGACGGCGCCCGCGGCGACGTGCCATGGGTCAGCCTCGACGCGGAGCTGAACCGCGGCGGCTACATGATGGCGCCGGGCTATGCGCTGGACGTCGCGGCTGGCGGCTACGTCGGCTTGAGCTTTGCGGTCAGCACCTATCCGGGCCTGCAGGCACTGATCGACCGTGACCTGGCGACGATCCGCACGGCGCTCGAATCGGCGCGCAACTTCTGGAGCCCGGCGCACCGCGAGGCGCTGATCGGCAGCCTGGTGGCGCTGGCGTCTACGCCGGCCAACCCGGATGCGCTGCGCGGCCAGCTCAACCTGTCGATCGCCAGCCTGCTCGATGCGCTCGAGACCGCGACGCCGGAGGAGACCGCAGACCTGCTCGCGGTGATCGCAGTGCTGCAGGGACTGGCGGCGGCGCCCAATGTCGAGATCCCGCACAAGTGCGTGCCGCTGTTCGCACCGTTCCGCTTCAACGTGTTTGCGGCCGCGACGCCGCTGACGCGCGACGAATTCATCGTCCGGCAGACCGCCGAGGCGCTCGCCCTGCGGGACGCGATCCTGGCCGATGCGACCGCGAGCGTCGCGCTGGTGAACCTCGCTGCCGATGCGGATGCCTGGGTCGCGAGCTGGCTCGCGGCGCTGGAGGACGGCGGCCTGCTGCGCCCCGAGGACGAGGCGCCACCGATCCGCACGCAGCCGAAAGTGGTCAGCACGCTGGCGATCCTCGGCAGCGGCGTACTGATCGGCCCGGCCGGCCAGCAGGTCCGGAGCACCGCCGACCTGGTGGCGTTCTTCGGCCAGGTGCGGCAATGGTACGGCGATACGCCCGGGCAGCTCGCGCCGATCGCCGGCTGGGACGAGCGCGAGTCGGATGAGTGCGGCAGTTATGACATCCCGATCCCGGAGCTGCCGGAATTCGCCGACCACGATCTCGGCCTGTCGCACGAGACGCATTTCGCCACCTTCAACGTGTTTTCGCCCTGGGGTAGCGCACCGGACAGCGCCTATGCGTCGGTCGCGGCCTCGGGCACGCTGACCGAGCTGCAGCTGCAGGAGCTGTTCCGGCTGGCGACCGAAAACACCACGCAGGCGAGCATCATCGGACCGCAGGGTGCGGGCGAGCAGCAGTTCCTTCCGGCCGAACAGACACTGCCGTACACGATCCGCTTCGAGAATCCGGCCGACGCCGCCGCGAATCCGTCCGAGATCCGCATCGTCACGCAGCTCGATCCGGCGCTGAGCGCGCGCTCGTTCCGGCTCGGCAGCATCCGCCTCGGCGACATCAGCATCAACGTTCCGGCCGGTCGGGCCATGTTCCAGGCCGACTTCGACCTGCGCAACTCGCGCGGCTATGTGCTGCGGGTGTCGGCCGGCATCGATACGGCGACCGGCATCGCGACCTGGCTGCTGCAGGCGATCGACCCGGCTACCGGCGAGCTGGTGCAGGACCCGGCCGTCGGCCTGCTGCCGCCAAACGACGCGCAGGGCCACGGTGCCGGCATGGTCAGCTACACGGTGACCTCGGCCTTCGGTCTCGAGGCCAACGCGCAGGTCCGGACCGCGGCGCGCATCCTGTTCAACACCGCCGCACCGTTCGATACTCCCGAGCTGGTACAGCGCCTCGACGTGCACGCGCCGGCCACGACGCTCGCGGTGCAGACCCTCGGCAGCGGCACCGACTACGAAGTGCGCTGGACCGCCGTGGATGATGCCGGCGGCTCGGGCGTGAAGCACACGACCGTCTATGTCGCCGTGGATGGCGGGGCGTGGCAGATCTGGCAGCGGCAGAGCACGGAAAGCCTCGCCGTGTTCAGCGGCGAGGCCGGGCACCGCTACGAGTTCATCGCCGTCTCGACCGACCACGCCGGCAACCAGGAGCGCCCGGTCACCTCGGTGCTGCCCGACGATGGCTCCGCGCCGAATCTCGGCGCGCTGCCCGAGGTCGGGGCGAGCACGCAGGATGTCGGCGAGCCGCCGGCGCCGGCGCCGACCCCCTCGACCAATGCGCTGTTTCTCGAAGCGCAGCAGGGCGTGCCGGCGGGCGCGACGACGCGGCCGTCGCAGTACGGCGCGGTGCTGGCGCCGTTCCAGGCCGAGGTGTTCGCGACCGGCATCGGCCAGAGCCACGCCGGCGTCGGGCCGCTCGCGATCCTCGTCGGGCCCGACGGTAGCGTCGTCGTCAGCGGCGGCTCGAACCGTGGCGCACTGTACCGCTTCGATGAAACCGGCGGCCGCGCGCTGAACCCGTTCATCGTATTCGATGAGCCGATCTACGACCTCGCCTATGACCGCGACGGACAGCTCTGGGCGGTCACCGGCGGCGGCGAGCTGCTGCAGCTCGATCCGGCGGGCTTCGCGATCCTCGGCCGTTACGGCGAGAGCCTGACCCAGGCGCTCGCGGTGGATCCGGGCAGCGGCGAACTGTATGTCTCCTCGGGCGATGGTATCGAGATCTTCGATCCGCACACGCACCAGTTCCGGCACTTCAGCAACTACCGCGTCGATGATCTCGCCTTCGCCCCGGACGGCGCACTGTGGGCGACGAGCTGGCCGGCACGCGGCGACGTCGTCACCTTCGACGCGCGCGGCCGTGCACAGGTCGAGCTGCGCTTCGACGATGCGGTGGACTCGCTGGCCTTCGGTCGCGCTGGTACCGCGCTTGCTGGCCTGCTGTTCCTGTCCGGCCATCCGCGGCCCGGCATCGCCGCAGGCGCCAGTCTCGTCATGGTCGATCTCGCGACCCGGCAGCGCGTCGATGTCGCGACCGGCGGCCCGCTGGCCGAGTCGCTGGCGCTGACCGCCGATGGCCGCCTGCTGATCGCGAATTCCGCACAGGTGGACGTGCTGGCGCCGGTCACCGCGCCGGCGGTGGTCAGCGTGCTGCCGGCCGACGGCACGATCGTACCGCTGCCGCTGACCAGCATCACGGTGACGTTCGACCGGGATATGAATGCCGGCGGTCCGGGTGAGGCCGGCTCGGTACTGAACCCGGCGAACTACGAGCTGCGCGGCGCCGGCGCCGGTGTCGTGGCGATCGCCAGCATCGTCTGGGATCAGGCAACGCGCACTGCGACGCTCGGTTTCGAGCCGCTGCAGGCGGACGAATACACGCTGACGGTCCGCGCGCAGATCCGCTCGGACGATGGCCTCGCGCTGCGGGCGGCCTCGGTCACGGAGTTCATCGGCGTGCAAGACTTCTCGAGCCTGGTGCAGCTCGAGTTCCTGGCGACGCGTTCCAGCCGTGCCGACGGTACGCTGTCCTTCGATGTCCGGGTCACGAACATCACCGACTACCACCTGCGCGCGCCGCTCGCGCTGATTCTGGATCCGGGACTCTACTTCGAGGGCAGCGCGGTCGGTGCCGAGGTCTCCGGTGGCGGGCTGTGGCTGCTCGACGTCGGCGCTGGGCTGCCGAACGGCGTGCTGGCACCTGGCGAGTCCACGATTGTGCGGACGGTGACCCTCGAGAATGCCGATGACCAGCGCGCGGATCTTGGCTATGGCCTGTACGCGATCCCTTACGCGAACCGCCTGCCGGAGATACTGACGGCAGCACCGACTGCCGCGCAGGTCGGGCAGCCGTACAGTTACACCGTCGCGGCGCGCGACCCGGACGGCGTCGTGTTGAGCTACGTGCTGCTGCAGGGGCCGGACGGCATGTCACTGGATGCCGGCACTGGCCTGCTCAGCTGGACGCCGACGGCTACGAGCGATGCCGCGACCGGTGTCGTGCTGCGCGCCTATGACACGCGCGGCGGCTTTGCGACGCAGTCGTTCACGATCGCGGTCGAGGGCGGCAACCACGCGCCGCAGCTGCTGCGCCTGCCGGCGGGCTTTGAGCTCGCCTCTGGCACGCTGTTCCAGCTCGGTCTCGACGCGACCGATCCGGACGGGCAGCCGGTGACGCTGTTCGTCGACCACCTGCCGCCGGGCGCGATCTACGATGCCGGCACACGCCTGCTGTCCTGGGTGCCCGGCTACGACCAGGCCGGGCGCTATGACGGCGTGCGGATCGTCGCCAGCGATGGCCTGGCGAGCACCGTGCACACGCTGACGCTCCTCGTGCAGCCGGCGAATGCCGCGCCGTTGATTGGCGGCGTGCCGGCGCGCACGGTCCGCGAGGGCGACCCGATCGCCGTGCGGCTCGCCGCCATCGACCCGAATGGTGACGAAGTACGGTTCCAGAGTCCGAACCTGCCGGCCGGCGCTACTCTGAACCCGCTGACCGGCGAGTTCGAGTGGACGCCGCGTCACACGCAGGCTGGTGTCTGGGACATCGCATTCTGGGCGACCGATGGAGTCCGGCGCAGCGAGACGCTGTTCCACGTCGAGGTCAGCAACGTCAATGGTGCCCCGGTCTTCGACCGGCTCGATTCGTGGAACGTGGCGGAGGGACAAGGCATCAGCTTCCGCGCCTTTGCCTTCGATCCCGACAATCCCGAGTACCTGCCGCAGGATCGACTGCCCGGCGGCGAGCTGACGGAGCTGATCGGCGCCGCGCCCTCCGTCGCGGTCACGGTGGAGGGCTTGCCACCGGGGGCCAGCTTCGATCCGGAGACGCTGCTGTTCACGTGGACGCCGGACTTTGGCCAGGCCGGCCAGTACCTGGTGCGCTTCACGGCGACCGACGACGGTGACGGCACCGGTGTGCCGCAGATCTCCACGATTGACATCCTGCTCACGGTGCAGAACGCGAACCGCGCACCGGTGATCGTGCCGACCGGCAACGTCACGGTTGCGCGCGGTGACACGCTCGACATCCCGCTCGACATCAGCGACCCGGATGGCAACGCGCTCATCGTCACCGCCGAGGGCCTGCCGCGCTTCGCCGAACTGGTGACGCTGCCGGGCGGCGAGCGGATCCTGCGCGTGGCGCCGGGGGTGCAGGACCGCGGCGACTACGTCGTGACGCTGACGGTGATTGACGATGGCGACGGCGGCGGCGCGCGCATGGTGCAGGGCAGCTCGTACACGCTGGTGATCACCGCTGAGTCGCCGTCCGAGACGCCGCTGCTGGCGCCGATCGGCGATGCGGTCGCGGTGCTCGGGCAGGCGCTGCGCATCGAACTGCGGGCCAGTGACCTTGACCAGGACGCGCTCTCCTGGAGTGCGGACAGTCTGCCGGTCGGTGCGACGCTGACGCCCGGCGCGAGTTACGGCACTGCGGTATTCGAATGGACGCCGGCGGTGGACCAGGCCGGCGAGTATTTCGTGAGCTTCCGCGTGACCGACGACGGCAACGGCGGCGCCGGGCCGGTCGGCAGCGCGGAGCGGACCGTGCGCATCGTCGCGCGCGCGGCCAATGCGGCGCCGTTGCTGCTGCCAGTCGGCGACCAGCAGGTCGCCGAGGGCGAGGCGCTCAGCGTCCAGGTCCGTGCGCTCGACAGCGACGACGATGCGCTGTTCTACAGCGCGACCGGCCTGCCGGCGGGTGCGCGGCTCGACGGCGCCACGGGCCTGCTGACCTTTGCACCGGGCTGGTTCCAGCAGGGTCTCTACGACGGCATCGTCATCAGCGTCAGTGACGGCGCCGCGACGGTCACCGAGAACATCGCGATCGAGGTGCTGAACACGAATCGCCCGCCGCTGCTCGCCGGCCTGGCGCCGCTCGGCGGGCAGGAGCAGCGCCTGCTGCAGTTCCGCCTGCGTGGCAACGACCCGGACGGCGACGTACTCCTGTACTCGCTCGCCGGCTACACGAAGGATGGCGTCGCTGGTGGTGGCAGCGGTCCGGCCGGCGTGCTGTTCAACGCGCAGACCGGCGCGTTCGAGTGGACGCCCACCTACGCCCAGGCCGGCGAGTACGTGCTGACGTTCCGGGCTAGCGACCGCGATGGCGCCGCCGACACGCTCGACGTCGTCGTGCGAATTGCGGACGTCAACCGCGCACCGGTGCTCGAGCTCCACGACCGGCAGACCTCGCTCGGCGTGCCGCTCGCGTTCCGGATCATCGGTACCGATCCGGACGCGGGCGAGACGCTGCAATTCTCCGCCGAAGGCCTGCCCGAGGGCGCCACGCTCGATGCGCTGACCGGCGAGTTCCGCTGGACGCCGGGGCCGGGCCAGGCCGGCGACTACCTGATGCTGGTCTCGCTGAGCGACGGCAAGACGACGACCGTGCGGCCGCTGACGCTGCGGGCGACCCTCGCGCCCGAGCCACCTACGGCGGCGATCGAGCTGACGCCGGGCTTCCCCGTGGCGCCAGGACAGAGCGTGACAGTCACCGTGCTGGCGGATGCGTTCTCGGGAGTCGTCGGCTGCACGCTGCTGCTCGATGGCGCGCCGGTCGCGCTCGATGGCCAGCATCGCGCGATCCTTTCCGCGCCGGCAACAGGTGTGCACCTGCTGAGCGCGACCGTCACGGACCGCGACGGCCTGATGACGACGGTCGAGCAGCTGCTGCGCGTGCGGGATCCGGCCGATGTGAATGCGCCGGCGGTCCTGCTGGATGCGGGGCTCGTGGGCGAGCGCCTCGCGGCCGCGAGCGAGATCACGGGGCAGGTCGTCGATACGAACCTCGAGGAGTGGCGGCTGGAGATCGCGCGCGCGGGCAGCGAGCGGTGGACGCTGCTGGCTGAGGGAAACACCGCAACAAGCGGCCTGCTGGCGACGCTGGATCCGGCGCGCTTCGAGAGCGGCTTCTACGTGCTCCGCCTCAGCGCGCGGGACATCGCCGGCCGGGCGGCCGAAGTCAGCGTATCGGTCGAGCTGGCGGCGGCGCAGAAGCAGGGCCAGTATCTGCGCAGTGAGGCGGATTTCAGCTTCACGCTGGCCGGGCACACGCTGGAGTTCGCGCGTCGCTTCGATTCACTCACTGCGGTCGAGCGCGGCAGCTTCGGCTTCGGCTGGTCGCTGGCACTGCGCGATGTGCGCCTCGAGACCAACGTACCGTTGACCGGCAGCGAGGCGAGCGGCGTCTTCAGTCCGCTGCAGCAGGGCTCGCGCCTGTACCTGACGACCCCGACCGGGGAGCGCCTCGCGTTCACGTTTGCGCCGCAGGCCGGTGGCGGCAGCGGGCTGAGCTGGTGGACCCCTGCCTGGGTCGCGGACGGCGACCACGGCTGGCAGCTGCATTCGTTTGACCAGCGGCTGCAGCGTGGCTCCAATCGCTTCTATGACCTGCAGAGCGGCGCGCCGTACAACCCGGCGGCACTCATCGGCGAGCGCGCGCAGTACCTGCTGATCGCGCCGGACGGCACCCGCTACGAAATCGCGGCGGCCGACGGCATCACCGCGATCGTGTTCACCGACGGCGTGCGGCTCGAGGTCAGCGACAGTGGTATCAGCGGACCCGGCAACGAGAACCTGCGCTGGATCCGTGGCGCCGACGGTGCGCTGCGCCAGGTCATCACGCCCGATGGCCGCACGTTCATTTATTCGTATGACCGGGATGGGAATCTGGAGGCCGCGCGCAACCTCGAGGCGGCGAGTTCGCAGCGCTATGGGTACGCGCTGCCGGCCGCGCATCTGCTGACCGTGACGACCGGCGCCGCGGGCGGCGAGGCGATCGAGTACTCGGGCGCTGCGGTCGCCAGCCCGCTCGCGGCCGATCTTGGCGCGGCACTCGCTTACCTTGCCGCGCCACGTGTTGAGAGCTACGCGGGTGAAACGCAGCTTTTCAGCCTGGTCACCCGCGGCAGCGAGGTGGCGCTGCCTGCCAACGGCGCGGTGCTGCTCGGTGTGGTCGTCGAGGCCACGGGCGGATCGGGATTCGTACCGGCCGTGCCGGAGCTGGCGGGCCACACCGCAATCGCCAGCCGGGTCGAGGGTGGACGCGCTTTCGCGCTGTATCGCATCGAGAGTGCCGCGCTCGACCTCCTGCGGATTGCCGGCAGCGGCAGCGGCGACTACACGCTGCGGCTGTTCGTCGCCGGCGACCTCGATCGCGACGGTGACGTCGATGGCGTGGACGCCGGGGCGCTGGCCGAGCTGCGCCGTACCGATGGCTTCGCCGCCGCCGCGGATTTCGACGACGACGGACAGCTGACCGCCAGCGACACGCAGCTGCTGTTCGCGATGCTTGGCTACAGCGCGAACCAGGCACCGGCGATCACGTCGGCGGGGCGCCGCACCTACGTCGACCTCGAGCGCTCCTGGGATCTCAGCTCGCTGATCTCGGACCCGGAGAATGACCCGCTGGTGGTCGGCATCGGCGGCGCGACCCACGGCAGCGCGAGGATCGGCGGCGACGGCTGCACGCTGTACTTCATGCCGGAAGCGGGCTACGTGGGCACGGCGACCGTCACGCTGTATGCCGACGACGGCTACACGCGGTCAGCGCCAGTCGCGCTGACGATCGACGTCAGCGATGCCCGGCTGCAGAGCATCGACTTCGACCTCCGGGCGCCGCAGCTGCGCCTTGGCGACCAGTGGCTCGTGCAGCTTAGCGGCGACTTCACGGACGAGCAGGATGTGCCGCTGCCGCTCGGCTACGTGACGATCGGCACACTCGACCCGGCGATCGCTGCGCTGAACGGGCGTGGCGAGCTGGTGGCGCTGACCCGCGGCACGACGGTGCTCACGGCGACGCGGGGCGAGATCAGTGCGGCGACCGCGGTTTCGGCGGGGCCGCCGGAATCGCCGCGCGAGATCTACACCTATTACTTCGGCATCGATGCCTACCCCGATTCGATCGCGCTGCTGGCCGGCGAGAGCCGGCAGATGGTCGTGCAGTGGGGCGACGGCATGTATATCTCGGCCGCCGCCGAGGGTACGCACTACGTCGTCGGCGACAGCAGCATCGCCGAGGTCACCGCCGACGGGCGCATCACGGCGAAGGCGACCGGTACGACCACGGTCACCGTGATCAACCGCTCCGGCGAGCAGGTCGTGCCGGTGGCGGTCGTCGTGCCGACCGGCGGCGGGGTTGGCGAGGCGGGTGGCGTCGTACTCGGTCCAGACGGGCAGATGATCGGTCTCGGCGCGGGCCAGGTCGAGGACGGCACGACGGTCACGATCACGACGCTCGGTGAGGCCGAGCTGGCGATGCCGGTCCCGGAGATCGTCGACTTCGCGGCAGCCTTCCATGTGGAGGTGCAGGGTTCCGGGGTTGAGGGCCCGATGCAGATCGCGGTGCCGGTCGGACCGGAGTTTGCGCCGGGCGAGACCGTGTATTTCTTCGTCGAGGTCGAGTCGGAGCTGTCGGGCACGCTGCAGAAGTACTGGGCCGCGATCGATGCCGGCGTCGTCGGCGAGGACGGCTATGCGCGCACGACCTCGCCCCCATGGCCGGGGCTGAGCCAGAACGGCAACATCCTGATGGCGCGGGCCAACCAGCCGCTGCGCACGGTGACGCTCGATCTCGGGGCGTTGCAGGCCTCGTCGGTGATGCTGTTCATGGGCATGGCCACCGGCTCGGTGGTCGGTATGGCCGTGTTCAGTGCGGCGGCCATCGCGACGATCACCTTCCCGATGGTCTACCAGGGCACGATCGTGCGGCTCTACGCATCTTTTGCCGACCAGACCGTCGAGATCGAGGTACCGGTCGATGTCGGCCAGGACACCACCCGGATCCGCGTCCGCGTGCCGGCGCCGGCGGTGATCGAGCCGGAGGCGCCGCTCGTCACCAGCGTGGATTTCGACGCGCTGACCGGGCTGCTGACCATCCGGGGAAGCGAGTTCGGCACACCCGAGATGCTCGACACCGACGTGCGTGTCACCTTCATTCAGGGCGGCGACCCGGTGTACGTGACCGGCGAGGACCTGATCATCTCGACGGTAGACATGTTGCAGCTGCGCATACCGCCTTCGGTGGTGCTGGGAATCTCCGGAATCTACGTGGAGCGCGCGGTCAGGCAGATCGTCGCCGGCTCCGGTGGCCCGAGCACGCTGACGCAGTGGAAGAGCAGCGAGCGGATCACGATCGACAATCCGGGTGGCTACGGCTTCGTCGGCTCGGGCAGCGAGCTCAGGATCCTCGACCTGCAGCTCCTGTCGGAGTCGGGCGAGGAGCAGGTGGTCAAGATCCTGGAGCTGGACGGGCAGCAGATCCGGCACAGCCTCACGACACCGGACCTGTCCCGCGCCTTCGTCGCGGTGGCCGGAAACGAGACCGACCCGGGCGCCATCTGGGTCATCGATGGCGTCAGCCTCGAGAAGGTGGACATTCTCCCGGACACTGACGATCCCGACCCGATTCGCCTGCCGTACCAGCAGTCGCCGACCGGCCTCGCGCTCGATCCGAAGGGTCGATACCTGTACGTGGCCATGAACGGTGCCGTGGCGGTGAT
>SCUD01000104.1 GCA_004297335.1 Gammaproteobacteria bacterium | reverse complement strand
GCCACCGTGACGCGCCCAGAACTGTGCGGGGGTGATGATGGAATACTGCTCCGCCAGCGCCAGCAGATCCTTGTCGCCACTGATCAGGTAATCCGCATTCGCCGCCAACAGCGTCAGCAGAACGGGCTGGTCGGCCGGATCGCGCAGGTTCGGCTCCCTCACGCCTTGCGGCTCGACGACATCGGCCAGGAAAACGAAGCTGTCTGCCAGGTCGCGGATTTCCGCCGGCGTCATCCGCACCTTGGATAAGCGCGGCAACACTCTGACCAGCTCATCCAGGATATACCGCGACAGAACCACGGCCAGGCTGCCCTGGCGCCATGCCTCGACGATGCGCCCTGGTACGCTGCCGGGATATACCAAGCCCGACACCAGCACGTTGGTGTCAAGTACGACGCGCAGTCCCGACATCAGCGCTGCTTACGCTCGGCCGCAACCGCAGCGTCGATCTCGGCCAGGCCCTCCTCGAGCGGTACCTCGGCATAGGCCTCGGCAATACGGGTGCAGAGCGCGTCGAAGCGCTCCCGCATGCGGCGGATGCGGGCGAACAGTTCGGCATCGACCAGCGCCGCGACCGGTTTGCCATCCTTGTTGATGACGATGCTGTCGTTTCGGTACTGCACCTGGTTGAGCATCTCGCCCAGGTTCTGCCGGAAGTTCACGGCGCTGATTTCGGTAATCATGTTAGACCTATGATCATATTGATCGATATGGTCATTATGATTTGTGGCCGGCAGGATGTCCAGAAGCCATGGAATAAATGCTGTGCTCGAAAGGTCCAACCGGCCGTTCTATCGGGAGCACTTGATGCCTCCGGCCGCGATCGCGGTGGCTACTTTGCCTGGGCGAGAGCCCGCTCGAGCAGCTGGCGGATGAAGCGCTGGTATGGCACGCCGCTCTCGGCCGCAGCGTCCTTGACGGCAATCAGCAGATCCTCAGGCAAGCGCATGTTGAGCCGCGCCGACTTGGGCGCGAATTCGAACCGCACCGGGCGCATCCCGCTCAGCTCGTAGCGAGTCAGGTCGACGCGGTCCACCAAGGACTCAGCGGCCCGGTCAGTTCTGACGACGGGCAACCTCTTCCTGATAATGCCGGACTTCTTTCGCATGCATGAACCTCGCACTGATCGGCCGCAGCCAACGCTCGCCGTCCCGAACGCGGTAGGTGAAGGCAACGAAGACATGTTGTCCCACCACCGTGCGCCCGATACCTAAGAAGCGTGTTTCCCGGGTGGAGTGGGCCGGATCTGGAAACACCCAGACCTCACCCTGGAACAACTCCTCGATCTCGGCGATCGCTACGCCGTGCCGGGCGCACTTGGCTCGATTGCCCTCGTCCCAGTCGAATCCGGCGACGCGCTCGATCACTCGCGAAGCATAGCCGTTTGTATGTACATATGTCCACACTTCAATTGAGGTCGCTTCCGAGCGCGGCACAACGTTCCCGGTTGGTGTCGAAGCCGACTGGGAGGATGCATCCGGCAGCCGCACCCACGCACCAGCCCACAAGCAACCTCTTGCTTTTCCATCGGTTTTCTGTATGATACTGTATAAATAAACAGATCCCCGGAGCCAGCCATGGACCAGGCGATTTCTGCGCTTCCGACCCCCGATCTGGTCAATGCGATCACCGAGCTCGCCGGGCACCTGAACGCCGCCCAGGCGCGCTTCCTGGCACTGCTGGCTGAGCTCGATCGTCGCGATGCCTGGGCCGAATGGGGTGTCCGTTCCTGCGCGCACTGGCTCAACTGGAAGTGCGGCCTGAACCTTGGCGCGGCACGGGAGAAGATCCGCGTCGCGCGGGCGCTCGAGCGGCTGCCGCGGATCGCCGCGGCAATGGCCGCGGGCCAGCTCAGTTATGCCAAGGTCCGGGCGATGACCCGGGCCGCCGACGAGTCAACCGAGGAATACTTCCTGCAGATCGCGCTGCACGGCACCGCCAATCACGTCGAACGGCTCGCCCGCGGTTTCCGGCGGGTGAAGGAGGCGCAGGAATTGTCCCGCGAGGAACAGCAGCAGAAGCGGCGTTGCCTGTCGTGCTGGTACGACGACGACGGTTCACTGGTTATCCGCGGGCGGTTGCCGGCGGAGGCGGGCGCGGCGCTGATGAAGGCGCTGCAGTTGGCCGAGGAGTCCATGCCGCTGCCACCGAAGGAAAACGTTTCCGCGGAAACGTTTCTGGAGCGCGCCCCGACCGCGACG
>SCUD01000103.1 GCA_004297335.1 Gammaproteobacteria bacterium | reverse complement strand
CTGTTCGTTCATGTCGATCACCATGGGCGGGATGATCGACCCAAACCTCAGCCGCCAGACTCATACCTCGTTGGAAATACGCCCCCACGTTCAGACTCATACCATGTTGGAAGAGACTCCCACTTGACAGCTGCGAAGCCAATAAGGAAGCTTGCCGCTCCGTCCGGGCAACAAGGCGCAGGGGGCCGCTGACCCTGCTGTGATCGTTGACGCCGGAAGCGGGGAGACAGGCATGCGCATGCACAAGGGAACCGCAGCTGGATGGAAATTCGCGATTCTCGCGTTCGTCATCTGGCCGCAGGTGGCGACGGCGGAATTCGAGCGCACGGATCCGGGGGCCGCGCAGGCTACCGGCAACATGAAAGCCAATGTGCGGCCGTGGGATCTCAGTGTCCGCACCTACGGCGGGCACGACACCAACGTCGGTCTCTCCGCCGACATCTCGGGCTATAACGGCGAACTCGAGAGCGGCTACTACGGTGCGGCAATCCAGGGGAGCTACCGGTTCGTCCAGACACGGGACTGGAATCTCGGAGTCTCGTTGTATGCGGGACGTGTCGTCTATGCGCGGGAGCATCGTGATGACGAATCCGACGCGCCGAGCGAATACAACACCTCCGTCCTGAATCCCGGGATCTACGCCCAGCGGCGCCTCAGCTTTGGCACCATGCCGCTCACGGTCGGCCTGGCCTACAATTTCCGTCGCGAGTGGGTTTCGGTCAGCGCCGGTGGCCTCAATAGCCACAGTATCTCCGCCAATGCACTCCTGCATCCCACCCGGGGCTTCGCGATCGGAGCATTCGCGGAATATGCCGACGAGAATTTTTCCATTGTCTTCCCGGATCCAGCGCTGAACAGCCGCGATGCGACGCGCTTTGCAGTCGGCATCCTCGCGCAACTGAAGCTCAATCGTGGTCGGACCCGCATCACCGCGAGCTATTCCCATGGCGAGAATCAGGCCGAGGGCTCGAACTGGGACAACACCAGCAACAATGTCGAGATCCGCGTGCAGTCACGGCTCATGGGCCCGGTCTTTGTCGATGTTTCCGGGGGTCTTTACGACAAGGACTACGACGGCTACGTCTCTACCTGGCTGCCGCCGCCAGGCCGCAATCACCAGCAGGACTACGGGCTGGAGGCGAAGCTCCTGTGGGCCATTGCCCCGCATGTAATCGCCGACGCCCACTTCAAGAGCCACTGGCACCGCGCGAACACGGACTACTTCGAAGCGGACCGGCGCAGCTATGGCCTCGGCCTGGCCTACAAGTTCTGACCCGGGAGATCGTGACCATGCAGACCGGTGGATCCAGGCGGACAAATCCCGGGCGCGCCCTCGCTGCGCTGGCGTTCGCGGCCATGCTCCTCGCCGGTTGCACAATCAACCCCAGCGCCACGAGCATTGCGCACCTGCTCGCACCCCGCAACTCGACGATCGCCGACGGTCATGCCGACCAGGCGGAAGCGGCCCTGGCCAGGGCCAATGCGCAGACCTGTGATGCCGCCGCGCCCTTCCGCGCCCACGCCCAGCTGAGGGCGGCGGAGGCGCGGGGCTACTCCGACCAGGCGCAGTCGATCGCCGATTCCGTGAGGGCGTCCTACGAGCAGAGCGCGCTGGCCACGACATTGATCGCCGACATCGACGCAAAGCTGGCGTCCCACCAGTCCGAATACACTGCCGCCCTCGCATCCTTCAGCAGGCACTTCGGCGAGCAGCGTGTTACCGACGACTCCCGTCAGCAGCCATACTTTCACGGTGGCCTGAAGAGTTCCGCGAATGTCGCCGCGGTAATGGATGATGCGGGGAACTACGTCTACCATCTGGCCCGGCACGCCCATGGGCTGGAGAGCATTGCAGGTAGACTGGGCGAGGACCCCGCGATCGCTGCGCTCGATAAATGGGCCACCCCACCGCAAGGCCTGGCCGCGCTGACCGGAGAACTCACGACTGCCAGCGATGACCTGCTCCAGGCCACGGGCCGGGGCTACACCACGGAGTTCACGGTGCCCGCCGATCCCGCCGACCGCAACATACTGGTTTCGCAGCTGGACGATTCCAGGTCCTTCGACAAGGCCATGCTGGACCTCAAGGGTGCCGACTCGAAAGTCCAGGCCCTGACCGGGAGGCTGCAAGTCGCGCGGTCATGGCTCGAGCAGGTCAACGAACAGATCCGGATCTTCGGTGCCGACGGTGCCGAAAAGACTGCCGAACTCGCGGATCTCGCCAACACCGCCGCGGCCGACGCGACCGCCAATGCCTGGAAGGCGATCGAGGCCTGCGGCGGCGAGATTCCCGCGGAGGTGGCTAACCTTCTCGGCGACTCCTACTCCCCGTTCGGCGATCAGGACACCCCGTCCATCCCGGCCTGGAACAGCACCTTCTGGTCGATCTCGTCGCCGTAGCCGGATAGACAGGAATTCAGGCCTGGCGGGTCCGCCAGCCCTTCGCGTAGCCTTCACGCGCATCCCGGGCATAGGGAACGGGCGCAACCTCGACGCGAACCTCCGCCTGCCGGTGACGCTCGACGGTCGGCTTCCGGGTGCCGCCGCCCTCCTCGCCCCAGGTGAGCGTCAGTTCATCGCCGATATTGATGTCCGGATCGACCACCGCGAGTGACAGCGCCCTGCGCTCGTTGAAGCTGTAGCCACCGAACATGGACAGACCGACAATCTTTCCGTCGCGCGTGAGCTGGTCGTAGGAGGCGGCGGCGTAGTTCGCGATCGGCAGGTCAAAGAACTTGCAGGACTCACCGCCGGGGACGAACAGCGAGGCAAAGATCCGCGCCATGTCCTCACCGTTCCAGGCTAGGGTCACCTTCTTCCGTTGCGGTTCCCTGGACAGCCGCTCCAGCGCCTCGCGGCCGATGAAGTCGTGATCGAACTTCACGAACGGTCCGTAGCCGAGTTCGTAGGGCGTCAGGTAGTAGTCCTCGATGCGGTCGGAGCTGAAGCTGCCGCCGATGGAAGCCGTGCCTTCGTAGCCGCCGGCCGGCAGCCACTCCCGGTACTTCCGCATCTTCTCACCCGTATACACCGCCGGCAGCGGCGAGGGGATCCAGCCGGATTCGAGCGTGTTGCTGGCATAGGCGCGCGAACCGACCGGCACGAGGCCGAACTCGCGGCCGGCCTCGAGGATCGCGTCGCGGATCTCCTCCCCTTCCGCGTAAGGACCCCACAATTCGAGGCCTGGCTCCCCGGCCATGCCGTGGCGCAGGCAGCGCACCCGGCGGCCCTGGATGCGGATACTGTCCATGGTAAAGAACTTGACGTCCGGGATCGGGCCGCCGTTGATCTTGTTGAGGATCTTCGCGGCGTTCGGTCCCTGCACCTGGAAGCGGTACTGCCGCCTGACCACCGCCTTACCGCGCGGGTGGGAGGGCGAGCGGTCGTCTCTAACCAGATCGACCCGGTAGCCTCCGGTTTCGCCATGGAACTGGATCCAGTTGACCGCTGGCGCGCGCCCGACGAACAACAGCTCATTTTCCGCCAGGTAGAACAGGATGCCGTCGCCGATGACAAAGCCATCATGGCTGCAGGGCACCATCTGCTTGGCCTTGTCCGGCGCGAAATTGCTGAAGGTATTGATGGTGAGGTGAGACAGGAGCTTCAGCGCATCCGGGCCCTTCACCGCAATCTCCGCCATGTGGTGCGACTGGTCGAAGAGCACTGCCGTCTCGCGCCAGGCGCGCTGCTCGTCGCGCCAGTTGCTGAATTCGCTGGGCACGACCGGGTAGACGTACGCTCCGAGCTGCGAATTGCGCAGCATCGTCACCGGATTCCCTGCGGCCCTGAGAAGGTCTTCCAGACTGTGGTGACTCATGACTCCCGATTGCCTCCGCATTGATTGCGACTGTATCCGGCGCCCGCCCGATCAGGCCGGGATCGGCCAGGCGTCGGGCCTGGCGCTGCGTGTCAGCTCGAGCCCAAGCAGGCGATTGGCGTTGTCGAACAGGATCTTCGGCTTCACTTCTTCCCTGAATCCCGCCTTGTCGAAATCCCGCAGCCAGCGCTCCGGCGTGATCAGCGGATAGTCGCTACCGAACATGACCTTGTCCTGGATCCGGGTATTGGCATAGCGGATCAGGGACTCGGAAAAATACCTGGGCGACCAGCCGGAGAGGTCGATGAACACGTTCGGCTTGTGCATGGCCATGGCCAGGGCCTCATCCTGCCACGGCCAGGAGGGGTGCGCGAGGATGATGTTGACGCTGGGAAAGTCCGCCGCAACGTCATCCAGGTACGGAACGGGCCGGCAGGTGCCGAGCTTGACGCCGCCGCCGCCCGGCATGCCGGCGCCAATCCCGGTCGTCCCGGTGTGGAACAGCATGGGCAGCTCATAGCGGGCGATCGCTTCGTAGATCGGATAGAAGCGCGCCTCATTGGCGTAGAAATTCTGGGTCGCCGGGTGGAACTTGAAGCCTTTCAGGCCCAGTTCCTCCACCGCCTGCCTGACCTCGTCGATCGCCTTCCTTCCGGTCCACGGATCGACACTGGCGAAGCCGATGTAGACGTCCGGATGCTTGCGCTGGGCCTCGGCGATAAGTTCGTTCGGCACGCAGATACCGGTGCCGGAACTGGAATTCACGGCCAGCAGCACGGCCAGCATGTCGAGTCCGCGATACAGGTCGGCGGTCTCGTCCAGCGACTGGTGCTTGCTCCCGGCGCCGAAGTACTTGAGTGCCGCCTCGTGAAACTCGCTGGCCCGACCCGTGATCGCCCGGGGATCGGCGTCGGCATGAATGTGCATGTCGATGGCATAGGGCACGGTGTCACTCCCTGACTCGCAGCGCCAGCAACGATCATAGCTTACCGGGATTTCCGTGCGCCAACACCCTTGCGATCTCGACTTTTCCAGCGGTCACAGCTACCTTGCCGATGCTGTGGTCGCTGCGGCGCGTTCGGTATCGGGGGCAGGCATGGTGGTCGAAGGTGAGCGGCTGTGGCAGCCCGGCCCGGCATGGATCGAGCGGGCCAATATCACTGCGTACCTGCGCTGGCTGCGACAGGAGCGAGGTCTCGAATTCGCCGACTACGATGCGCTGTGGCGCTGGTCGGTGGAGCACCTCGACGAGTTCTGGGAAACGGTCTGGAACTACTTCCGGGTCGAGTCGTCGGCGCCATACAGCGCGGTCCTGGCATCGCGCGAGATGCCCGGCGCGCAATGGTTCCCTGGCGCACGGCTCAATTACGCGCAGCTGGCACTGCGCCATGAATCGCAGGACGGCGATGCCCTGATCGCGCTCAGCGAATCCCGCCCACCGCAAAGCCTGTCCTGGCCGCAGCTGGCCGCAGAGGTTCGCAAGGTGGCGACCGGCCTGCGCGAACTGGGTGTCGGGGCGGGGGACCGCGTGGTCGCCTACCTGCCGAACATCCCCGAAGCGGTGATCGCGCTGCTGGCCACGGCCAGCGTCGGCGCCATCTGGTCGAGCTGCTCACCGGACTTCGGGACCCGCAGCGTGCTCGATCGCTTTACCCAGATCGAACCGAAGGTGCTCTTTTGCGTCGACGGCTATCGCTACCGCGGCAAACCGTTTCATCGCAAGGCGGAGCTGGCCGCGGTCATCGCCAGCCTGCCCTCGTTGCAGCAGGTCATCTACCTGCCGTATCTGGATCCGGCCGACGAGGCCGTGCCGGCGCTCCATACCACGCTCTGGCGGCAACTGGTGGATCGGCCGTCCGTGCCGCGCGACACATTTGCATTCGAGCAGGTACCGTTCGGGCACCCGCTGTGGATCCTGTTTTCCTCGGGCACGACCGGCTTGCCGAAAGCCATCGTCCAAAGCCAGGGCGGCATCGCGCTGGAGCAGTTGAAGCTTCATTCGCTGCATCTGGACCAGAAGGCATCCGACCGGATGTTCTTCTTCACCACCACCGGCTGGATGATGTGGAACTTCCTCGTCAGTTCGCTGCTGCTCGGCGTGACGCCGGTGCTCTACGACGGGCATCCGGCACATCCACAGCCGGACGAATTGTGGCGGATCGTGGACGAGCTGGGCGTCACGTTCTTCGGCGCCAGTCCGACCTACGTGCAGATGATGGAGCAGGCCGGTGTCGTGCCGAAAAGCCGGTTCGGACTCGCGGCGCTCCGTTCCGTCATGGTCGCGGGCTCGCCAGTCTCCGCCGAGTGCAACGCCTGGTTCTACGACAACGTGAAACAGGACCTGCTGGTATCCTCGGGCAGCGGCGGCACCGACGTCTGCACCGGTTTCTGCGGCCAGACGCCGCTGCTGCCGGTGTATGCGGGTGAGATACAGGCGCGCCACCTCGGCGTGGACGCGCAGGCCCTCGACGACAGCGGGCAACCGGTGGTGGACCAGGTCGGGGAGCTGGTCGTCCGCCAGCCGATGCCTTCCATGCCCGTCTTCTTCTGGAACGACCCTGGCGGCCAGCGCTACCTGGACTCGTATTTCTCGGTCTATCCAGGTGTCTGGCGCCACGGCGATCTCTTCAAGGTCAATGCGCGCGGCGGCTGCTTCGTGCTCGGTCGCTCGGATGCGACGCTCAACCGCTTTGGCGTGCGCATCGGCACGGCAGAGATCTACCGCAGCGTGCAGTCACTGCCGGAGGTGGCGGACTCGCTGGTCGTCAACCTGGATCTCCCCGGGGGCCGCTTCTTCATGCCGCTGTTCGTGCAAATGGCGCCGGGCACGAGCCTGGATGAGGCTCTCAAGGAACGAATCCGTGAGCGCCTGCGCGTGGACTATTCGCCGCGGCACGTGCCTGACCAGATCTACCAGATCGGGATCGTCCCCTACACCCTGACCGGGAAGAAGATGGAAGTACCGGTGCGCAGGATCCTGCTCGGACAGCCCGTGGACAAGGTCGTCAGCCGCGACGCGATGGCGGATCCGTCCTCGCTCGATTACTTCGTGCGCCTGGCCGCGGACCTGTCCCCAGCCACCACCTCGCGCACGTGATCCCGGCATTCGGCAGCGCTGCAGCCGTAGACCAGCACGTTGAGATCGAGCGCGAGCGCTTCGATCGGTGCTCCGGTGCCGGCGACCACCTCGACGTCGGCATCCTGCCCCGGACTGACGGCACTGCCGCGCAGGTAGCCACCGCCCGGCAACTTCGCAAACACCTTGATGTGTCCGACGACCGAACCGGGGATCCGGGATTGAATCCGGGCCAGCCCGTTCAGCAGCGCGCGCAGCCTCGCCGCGCAATCCGAAGGTCCGACTGGCGGGTCGAAGTGCAGGTCCAGGCGCGTGGCGTACGGCGACAGCTGCAGTTCACTCATGGGCCAGCGCTCGCCGACAACAGCTCGCGCAGGAACTCTGCAGGCAACGGCGCCCTCCCGCAGAGCTCGAACCGCTGTGCACCGGGATTCAATTCCGTGACAATCCGGCGCGCAGCCGCCATTTCCTTCGCGCCCGCCTGATCGCACTTGCTGATGACCACCCACGCGGCCGCACTGACCTGCCTGGTGATCAGCGGCTCGACGACTTCCAGCAGCATCCCGAGCCGCAGCGGATCGACGATGCAGCCGATCGAGACCTGCTCCACCGGACTGTCGCGGCACAAGGCCAGCGCCGCCAGGATCGATCCCGGTTCCGCGATGCCGGAGGGTTCCACGATCACGAGGTCGGGACGGGACTCTGCGGCCAGTCGCTGCAAGGTCGCGGGCAGTTCCGCGGCCAGCGTGCAGCAGATGCAGCCGTTCGCGAGTTCCCGGACATCCAGTCCGAGATGCCGCATCAACTGGTCGTCGATGCCGATCTCGCCCGCTTCATTGACCACGATGGCCGTGCGCAGGCCTCGATCGATGGCGGCTCGCGCGAGGCGGATGATCAGCGTCGTCTTTCCGGTGCCC
>SCUD01000102.1 GCA_004297335.1 Gammaproteobacteria bacterium | reverse complement strand
TCGAAGGGCCGCAGCGCGCGCAGCCTGCGTGGCCCGGCCTACGATCTCAGTCTCGATGAGATCGCCGGGCGCACGGTCGAGGCGGCCGCCGTCGGCGCCACCGAGGTCTGCCTGCAGGGCGGCATTCATCCACGCTACACCGGCGACACCTATCTCGGCATCGTCGCCGCGGTCAAGGCGGCCGTGCCGGAGATGCACGTGCACGCCTTCTCGCCGCTCGAGGTCCGCCACGGGGCGGACACCCTCGGCCTCGGCCTCGAGGAGTACCTCGCGCGCCTGCGCGATGCGGGCCTGTCGACGCTGCCGGGGACCGCGGCCGAGATCCTCGATGACGAGATCCGCGCCGTCCTCTGCCCCGACAAGCTGACGACGGCGGAGTGGTTCGAGGTGATGCGGGCCGCGCATGCGGTCGGCCTGCGCTCGACGGCGACGATCATGTTCGGCCATATCGAGCGCCCCTGGCATCAGGCGCGGCACTTGCTGCGCCTCCGGGCCCTGCAGGCCGAGACCGGCGGCTTCACCGAGCTGGTGCCGCTGCCGTATGTGCATATGGAGGCGCCGCTGTGGCGCAAGGGTCGCTCGCGCTCCGGACCGACGCTGCGCGAGTCGCTGCTGATGCACGCGGTGGGCCGGCTGGCGCTGCACCCGCTCGTACCCAACATCCAGACCTCGTGGGTCAAGATGGGCCGCGACGGCGTCGTGCTGTGCCTGGCTGCCGGCGCCAACGATCTCGGCGGCACGCTGATGGAGGAGTCCATCACCCGCGCCGCCGGCGGCGGCCATGGCACGCGGCTCGAGGCGGCGGAGATCGTGGCGATCGCGCAGGGCGCCGGCCGGCCGGCCGCGCAGCGCACGACACAGTATCAACGAATCGGATCCGGCCGGGCCGATCACCCCGGTCATCGCACAAAGCAGGAGGTGCGTGTTGCTTAGGCTTGGTTACAAGGCATCGGCGGAGCAGTTCGGCCCGCAGGAGCTGCTGCGCTACGGCGTGCTCGCGGAGCAATATGGCTTCGACTCGGTCTTCATCAGCGACCACTTCCAGCCCTGGCGCCACACCAACGGGCATGCGCCGTTCGCGTTCGCCTGGATGGGCGCGCTCGGCGCCAGCACCGCGCGCGTTCTGATCGGCACCAGCGTGCTGACGCCGACCTTCCGCTACCACCCCTCGATCGTCGCCCAGGCCTTCGGTACGCTCGGCTGCCTGTTCCCGGGCCGCATGATCCTCGGCATCGGTACCGGCGAATCGCTGAACGAGGTTCCGGCGACCGGCATGCAGTGGCCGGAGCAGCGCGAGCGCTTTGCGCGCCTGCGTGAATCCGTGCGGCTGATCCGCCAGCTCTGGTCCGAGGACCGCGTCAGCTTCGAGGGCGAGTACTACCGGACCGAGAAGGCGACGATCTACGACAAGCCCGCGCAACCGGTACCGCTCTACATCGCCGGCGCCGGGCCGATGATCGCGAAGTTCGCCGGCCAGCATGCCGAGGGCTTCATCTGCACCAGCGGCAAGGCTCCGGAGCTCTACCGCGAGACCCTGCTGCCGAATGTCACGACCGGCCTGCTGGCAGCGGGCCGTGCGGCCGACTCGATCGACCGGATGATCGAGATGAAGGTGTCCTTCGACACCGACCGCGCACGCGCGATGGAAGACACGCGCCACTGGGCCGCATTGTCGTTGTCGCCCGAGGAGAAAGTCTCGGTCGAGGACCCGCTCGAGATGGAACGGCTGTCTGACAGCCTGCCGGCCGAGCGTGCTGCGAAGCGCTGGATCGTCTCCACCGATCCGGATGAGCATGTCGAACGGATCCGCCCGTACCTCGAACTTGGCTTCCGCCACCTGGTATTCCACGCGCCGGGTCCGGACCAGGAACGGTTCATGCGCCTGTACTCGGAACAGGTCCTGCCACGCCTGCGCGCCCGGTTCGGCTGACAGAGCGAGGTTCACAGATGAGCAATGCCAGCGCCGACATCGGCCTGATCGGCCTCGCGGTGATGGGCGAGAACCTCGCCCTCAACATCGAGAGCCGCGGCTTCACCGTGGCGGTCTACAACCGGACGCCGGCGAAGGTACAGGCTTTCGTCCAGGGTCGCGGTGCGGGGCGGCGCTTCGTCGGCGCGACCCGACTCGAGGATTTCGTCGCCGCGCTGCAGCGGCCGCGGCGGATCATCATGCTGGTCAAGGCCGGCGCACCGGTCGATGAGCTGATCAGCCAGCTCGAGCCGCTGCTCGAGCCGGGCGACATCCTGATCGACGGCGGCAACAGCCTGTACACCGACACGATCCGGCGCGTGCGGTCCGCCGAGGCGCGCGGCCTGCTGTACGTCGGCTCCGGCGTATCGGGCGGCGAGGACGGCGCGCTGCGCGGGCCGTCACTGATGCCCGGTGGCAGCCCGGCGGCATGGCCGCATCTCCGCCCGATCTTCCAGGCGATCTGCGCGCGCACGCCCGAGGGCGAGCCCTGCTGCGACTGGATGGGCGAGGATGGCGCCGGGCACTTCGTCAAGATGGTGCACAACGGCATCGAATACGGCGACATGCAGCTGATCGGCGAGGTCTACGACCTGATGAAGCGCGGCCTCGGCCTGAGCCATGGGGCGATGCACGAGGTCTTCGCCGAGTGGAACCGCGGCGAGCTCGACAGCTACCTGGTCGAGATCACCCGCGACATCCTCGGCTTCCGCGATGCCACCGGCGAGGATGTGCTGGAGCAGATCCTCGATACCGCCGGCCAGAAGGGCACGGGCAAGTGGACGGTCAGCGCTGCGCTCGACGCCGGCGTGCCGCTGACGCTGATCGGCGAGGCCGTGTTCGCGCGCAATCTGTCCGCGGCGAAGGACGAGCGGGTCACCGCCGCGCGCGTGCTCGGCGGCGAGCTCGGGCGTTTTGCCGGCGATGCACGCGCGTTCATCGACGACCTGCGCCAGGCGTTGTATGCGGCCAAGATCGTCAGCTACGCGCAGGGCTACCAGCTGCTGCGCGCGGCGGCCGCCAGCCATCACTGGAACCTGAACTATGGCGGAATCGCGCTCGTGTGGCGGGGCGGCTGCATCATCCGCTCGGTGTTCCTCGGCGAGATCAAGCACGCCTACGACCGTGCTCCGGGCCTGGCCAACCTGCTGCTCGATCCGTTCTTCCGCGACGCGGTGCTCGACCGGCAGGGCGCCTGGCGCCGCGTGGTCGGCACCGCCGTGCAGCTCGGCATCCCGGTGCCCTGCCTCGGCTCGGCGCTGTCCTGGTTCGACGGCTACCGCTCGGAACGCCTGCCGGCCAACCTGCTGCAGGCGCAGCGCGATTATTTCGGCGCGCATACCTACGAGCGCGTGGACGGGCCGCGCGGCGAGTTCCACCATACGAACTGGACCGGCCACGGCGGCGCAACGACCTCGCAGACCTACGTGGCCTGAACCCAGCCGTGACCGCCTCGACCCGGCTGGAGCTGATCGCGGTCCCCGGCCTGCCGCTGGTGCGCGCCGGTGACGACCTCGCGGGCCTGGTGCTCGAGCGCCTGGGCACCGCTGGCCTGGTTCTGCAGGACGGCGACACGCTGGCCTTCGCGCAGAAGATCATCTCCAAGGCGGAAGGACGCATCGTCAATCTGGCAACGATCGCGCCCTCGCCCCGGGCCGTGGAGGTTGCGCGCGTCGCCTGCAAGGATCCACGGCTCGTGGAAGTCATCCTGCGCGAATCGCGCCGGATCGTCCGCTGCGCGCGCGACGTGCTGATCGTCGAGCACCGGCTCGGCTTCGTCATGGCCAACGCCGGCGTAGACCAGTCCAATGTCACCGGCGGCGGCGAATTCGCGCTGCTGCTGCCCGAGGATCCGGACGCGAGCGCCGCTGTGCTGCGCGAGGCATTCCGCGCGCGTGCGGGCCGTGATGTTGCCGTGCTGATCAACGACAGCTTCGGCCGCGCCTGGCGCCAGGGGACCGCGGGCATCGCGATCGGCTGCGCCGGCCTGCCCGCGCTCGTCGACCTGCGCGGCGAGCCGGACCTGTTCGACCGGCGCCTGCGGGTCACGGTCGTCGGCCATGCCGACGAGATCGCCGCGGCTGCCTCGCTGCTGATGGGCCAGTCCGCCGAGGGACAACCGGTGATCCTGATCCGTGGCCTGCGCCGCGACCGGCCGGCAACTCCGGCCGCCGCGCTGATCCGGCCAGCGGCGGAGGATCTGTTCCGGTGAGCGGACCGGTCGTCGCGCTGTCCGGCGGCATCGGCGGCGCCAAGCTCGCGCTCGGCCTTGCGCGTGTTCTGCCGCCGGGTGCCCTGACCGTCATCGCCAATACCGGCGACGACTTCGAGCATTTCGGGCTGCCAATTTCGCCGGACATCGATACGCTGCTGTACACCCTCGCGGATCTTGCCGATCCGCAGCAAGGCTGGGGTCGCCGCGACGAGACCTGGAGCTTCATGGAGACGCTCCGCCAGCTCGGCGGTGAAACCTGGTTCGCGCTCGGCGACCGCGATCTTGCGCTGCATGCCGAGCGCAGCCGCCGGCTCGCGGCTGGTGCCACGCTGACCGAGGTCACCGATCAGCTGCGGCGGAGCCTCGGCATCGCCAGCCGGATCCTGCCGATGAGCGATGCGCCGGTGCGCACGCGCCTGCGCACGGACTCGGGCTGGCTCGACTTCCAGGACTACTTCGTGCGCCAGCGCTGCGAGCCGGTGGTGCGCGAGATTCGATACGCCGGCGCCGAGGCCGCTGCACCCTCGCCAGCCGCGCTCGCGGCGCTGGCCGATCCGGCGCTGCGCGCGATCGTGATCTGCCCGTCGAATCCACTGCTGAGCGTTGGGCCGATGCTCGCGATCCCCGCGTTGCGCTCTGCAATAGTGCGGTGCCGGGCACCGGTAATTGCAGTATCGCCGCTGATCGGCGGGCGCGCCGTCAAGGGCCCGACCGCGAAACTGATGCAGGAGCTCGGGCTCGCCGTGGACGCCGCCGAGGTCGCGCGCGGCTATGCGGATTTGATCGACGTGTTCGTCGCCGACGTCGCGGACGCGGGCATCGCCATGCCCCGCGGCATCACTCTGGTCACGACGCCGACCCTGATGTCGACGCTTGCCGACCGCGAGCGCCTGGCTACCGAAGTGCTGAAAAGGGGACTGTCCCCTTTATAGCCCTCAGAAACGCAGCCCCGCGCTCACCCCCCAGGTCCGCGGCGCGCGCAGCTGCGTGTAGTTGACGAGCGTGAACGGCGTCGTGAAGCTGTTGGTCTTGACCGCTTCGTCCTCCAGGTTGCGCCCCCACACGCTGACCATCCACTTGCCGCTGGCCGCCTCGTATCCCAGGCTCGCGTCGCTCATCGAATAGCTGCCCTGCAGCGAGGCCGGGCGATAGTCGATCGCGATGAAGGTCTCCGACGCGAACTGTGTCCGCAGGTCCAGGATCACGTTGCCACCATTGCCGACCGGGAAGAGGTGGCGATAGCTCACCGTCCCTGACCATTCCGGTGCCCGGATCGCATCCTTGCCATCGCAGTTCACCAGCCACAGCGGTCCGCCCAGCGCCGCTGCCGGGCAACCGAAGGCGCCGTTGCCACCGTTGTCGCCGGGATTCCCGCCGCCCGAGAAAGTCGTGAACGTGAACTCATCGAACGTGGCGTCGAGATACTGCAGCTGAAGGCCGAGCCGGCCGTTGTCCGCAACTGCCAGCTGCATCTCCAGGTCCAGGCCCTGCATCGTGGCCTGGCCGATGTTCTCGGTCGGGAAGATCGTGTAGCCGCAGGCACTGAAGCCCAGATGTGGCTCCTGGTGATCCTCGTAGTCCCAGTAGAAGGCCTCGGCGTTCAGCTGCAGGCGCCCGCCGTTGAAGCGGTTCTTGGTGCCGATTGCATAAGCCGTCAGCGTCTCCGGTTCGAAGGTGTTGCCGGTGCTGCAGGCCGCCTGCGAGGCCGGCTGCTCGGAGAAGAAACCGCCGGCCTTGAAGCCCGTGCTGATGTTGGCATAGACGAGGCTGTCCTCAGTCATGTCGTACTCGACGCCGGCACGCCAGGTCGTCTCGCTCCAGCTGCCGCTACCCGGCGTCGTGATCGAGAATGCCGGCGACGGTCCGGGAAAGTCCGGCGGGTTGGTCCGGTTCCAGCCCTCCATGCCCTTGTCTTCACTCGTGTACCGGATACCGGCCGTGAAGCGCAGCTGGTCGGTGACACTCAGGGTCCCCTGTCCAAACAGGGCCCAGGCTTCGGTCGTCAGGTCGTAGTGGTTTACCGTGGAGTTTTCGTTCGGTGACAGCGGCCCGAGCGCTGGCGGGAATACGAACGGCGGAGTCCACACGCGCACCTGCTGCAGGAAATACCCGTCGGAGCTGGTGTCCTCGTCCATGTAAAAGGCCCCGGCGACCCACTGCAGCCGTCCATCGCCGGTCGATGCGAGCCGCACCTCGAGGGTCGTCGTGTCGGTCTTGTCGTACTCGTAGACCTGGAAGCCCGGCGCCCAGGACAGGTACTCGACCTCGGAATGGCGGAACGCCGGCAGCACGGTCAGGCTGACCGCTTCTAGATTCCAGTTGAGTTCGCTCGCAATGCCGAAACTGAGGATGTCGGTGTAGCCTTCCGGCGTGCCGATCGGTCCGCGCGTGAACGGCAGGCTGAAGGCAGTCAGCACTGCGTTGGAGCGCGGGTCGGTCGCGCCAATCCACTCGTTGCCGGGCTCGAGGTAGGGAGTGATTGTGCCACCCCCGCCCTTGCCGCCGATGTCCTCGTAATCGATGGTCGTGAGCCAGGAGACGACGTCACTCGGCTCGTACAGGGCCGTGAACCGGACCGCCCGGGTGTCCTCGTCCTCGTAGCCGTCCGAAAAGAATCCATCGCGCTCAACCCATTGGGCCGCGCCCCGCAGCGACCAGGCATCGGACACCGGTCCACTGAGCGCGGCATTGACCTTCCTGGCCGAGTAATTGCCGAACTCGACACCGGTGCTGCCCTCGAGCTCGCGGGTCGGACGCCTGGCGATGATGTTCACGGCGCCGCCGGTGGCATTGCGACCGTAGAGCGTGCCCTGCGGACCCTTCAGCAGCTCCACGCGCTCGAGATCGAAGTACATCGCGTCGAGCGTGGTTGGCCGTGACAGGTTCACACCGTTGAAATTCGTGGCCACCGCGGCCTCGGCGAAGGCGTTGGTGCCGTAATTGCCGACGCCGCGGATGTAGAACTGTGTCATCACGCCCCCGGCCTTGGTGCCGGCCAGGCCGGGCGAAAGCTTGACCAGGTCCTCGGCCCGCGTGATGCCGAGTTCCTGAATGGTCTCGCCGGACACGACGGTGACCGCAGTCGGCACCTTCTGCAGGCTTTCCGTGCGCTTTTGCGCGGTGACGACGACGGCCTCGAGTTCCTCCGCGGCATGGCCGGCAACTGGCAAGGCGAGGATGGCTGCGATGGCGAGGGTCAGGGGAGAGGTTCTGCGCATGGTCGTCTCCTGCAGTTCGAGACGCCGAGGCACGGCCCGGCGCCGTTTCATTGAGCCGTGCACTTGTACCGCATTGCGATTTGTGAGTACAGCATTCTTCCATTGATTCTGTCAATGGCATCCATCAACGCGGCAGCTGGAGAGAGGACAGTCCCTTTTTCAGCCGTTGGCGGCCGCGTCGGCGATGACCAACGCCTGCTCGCCGGCGATTCGTCCGGCCGGAATCGCCGTATCGCCGGCCATCAACCGGGCGAGCATCGGCGCCTTCGACTCGCCGGTGATGAGCCACAGCAACTGCCGGGCCCGGTTGATCAAGGGGAAAGTCAGGCTGAGGCGCGGCGTGCCCTGGTAAGGCGCACTCACACCGACGTCGGCGTCAGTCACCGCGAGCAGCGGATCACCTGGGATCAGCGATGCGGTGTGACCGTCCGGCCCGAGGCCGAGCTGCACGATGTCGAGCACTGGTGGCTGGCCACAGCAGGCCACGAGTGCACGACTGTAATCCCGTGCCGCGAGGGCCGGATCCGGGTTTTCCACGGGCATCGGATGGAAACGACCCTCCGGAAGCATTCCCGGGCGTACCAGCAGGCCATGGATGCGCCGGGCGTTCCGGCGCTCGTCGTCGAACGGCACCGCGCGCTCGTCGACCTGGAAGACGTCCAGCTGCCGCCAGGGCACGTCGTGCCCGGGCAGCAGTGCCAACATCTGCCATGGAGTCTGCCCGCCGCTCAGCGCCAGTGAACAATGGCCGCGCGCGGCGACCGCCTGCCGGATCCAGTCCGCCAGGGTCGCGGCCGCAGCAGCAGCGGCCGCCCCGGGATCCGCGGCGACCGTCAGGCGCAGGCTCATGCTCTACAGACCGGGATTCGGGTCCGCTCCGAGCCGGGCCAGCAAGGCGCCGCGCCGCGCCGCCGGGTCGAGCAGCAGCTCGGCCCGGTAGACCGCGACCTCCGCCTCCGTGTACGGCTTGAAGTCCGCAGGCAGCGAGGCCTGTGCGTAGGTCTCGAGCATCCAGTTCAAGAGCGTCGCAACATCGGCGTTGCTGAGTGGCGAATTTGAAGTTCCAGGGACCTGCACGAGATAGGCGCGACCCCCCTCGACCTGCAGGAAGCGCCCCATGTCCGCCACCAGCGACGGTACCTCGGGCGGTATCCCGGTGCCGTCCGGAACGTGGCAGCCCTGGCAATGGACCTGGTAGTTGATGTCCGGCGGCTGGCCGGCCTGGCTGATGCCGGGGAACACCAGCAGCAGAACACTCGCCAGCAGCGGAATTCGCGTGCGCGCCATGGCCCTAGCCCTCCACGGCCTGGCCGATGACGGCGGTGATCGTGCAGTGATAGATGTTGCTCTTCGTGCCCTGGCACCAGTTGATGTCATTGCTCTTTGCCGGCAGGTACAGCGGCCGGTCGCCCTCGTTGCGATTGCACTGGCAGCGGCCACAGGGGCTCTTGCCGCAGCAGTCGTTGTAAGAGACGACATAGTCGCGTCCGTCCACCGGGTGCCGGCAGGTACCGATCCAGGTGATGCGCGAGAGTTCCGAGCCCGGCGGACACGAGGTCGGCGTGCCGCCGCAGCAGGCGCAGGCGTAACCGTCGATGGCGCAGTTCCGCCAGTATTCGCACTTGGTCGGGTCGCCGGCATCGCCCTCGACGTCGGCGTCGAGCGGCAGCGGCACGCGGGTCGCGCCCTCGCCGCGTGCCACCGGCAGCAGCGGCAGCGCCATCGCACTGCCGGCCAGCAATCCGCCGAGCCGCGTCAGCAGGTGCCGCCGCGAAGTCCGCCGGGCCATGCCACGGGCCGAATTCTCGATCCAGCGGTCGAAGGTCTTCATGGTGTCCTCACCCCGGTGTCAGGCTGCATGGTTTTCCTCGTGCTGCCGGCGCAGGTACTCCTGCATCGTCGGCGCCTTGAGCTCCTGGGCCTGGAACAGGCTCTCCAGGTGTTCCCGTGTATTGACCAGGCCGCGCGCCTGCAGCGCGCCGCGCTCATCCAGCAGCACCGCGAACGGCAGCCGCGGTACACGGAAACGCAGGCCGAGCTCCGTCGACACGACGTAGGGGACCTCCTGCAGGCCCTGTGCCTGGACGAAGGCCCGCTGTCCGTCAAGGTCGCCGTCGCTCGCGAAAACGACGTCGAGCCACGCGCGCTCGCTGCGCCGGATCGAGTGCACCGCCGGCAGCAGTTCCTTGCATACCGGGCAGGTCGGCGAGAGGAAGAACAGGAGCGTGCTGTGTCCGCGGGCATTGGCGCCGCCGATCACCAGGGGCGCGCCGTCGAGTCGCGTGAGCGACAGCGGCTCGATCAGCTCGCCCGGCTCCGGACCCTTGCCCAGCGTCAGCGCACCAGCCGGCGCGATGCGTTCGTGCAGCACGCCGATCTGGCGGGCGAGCGCGGCGACGATGGCGCACAGCACGATGACCAGCGCCCACAACAACAGGTGGGAGACCAGCAGGCCATCCATCAGCCGTGCTCCAGGAGCGCCCGGTGGCGCGGCGCATTGGCCAGCAGCTGGTGCGCGGCGGCATACAGGAGCGCGCACCCGAGCAGGGCCGCGAGCACGGTCATGGCGTCCGCGGTCCCGATCGGCCGCGCAGCCGGCGGCATCAGCCACGCGCCAACGGCCGCCACGGCCAGCAGCAGGTTGCGGCCGACCAGCCAGCCGGAGAGTGGCTGCGGGGCGCCGCCGCAGCCGCAGTCGATTTCGCGGCGGCCACGGCCCAGGTTGATGGCCATCGCCGCGGCGTAGGCGAGCAACAGCGCAGCCGCCACCGGCCATGCCGCCGGCAAGCCGGCCAGAAGTCCCACCGCGAGTCCCGCCTCCACCCAGGGCAGCAGCCGCGCGAAGGCCGGTACCACGCGCGACGGCAGCAACCGGTAAGCCAGCAGGACGCCATGGAAGTCGCGCGGCTGGCGCAGCTTGGCGATGGCCGCAGCCGCGAGCAGCAGCGCGAGGCCGCCGCGCATCAGCCAATGCACGACCGGATCCATGTTCAATAGTTCTGCAGGAACGCGACCGTGTGGCCGATTTCCCCGATCGTGCGCTGGTGCTGCCCGGTGGTCGCGGAATAGACCTCGACGTTCGGTACACCGATCAGCATGGCGATGAGCAGCGGCTCGTCGGCCGGGGTGATCAGGATCGAGGTCGCCGGATCCCGGAGCGCAATGCGCTGCACCCGCTTCCTGGTCGCGAGGTCGTACACCCAGACCTCAGTGCCCGGATCCTTGTGCGTGTCCGGCCCACCCTGGTGCATCAACGCATACAGGCGCCCGCTCTTGTCGTGCACGCCGAGATGCTGGATCCCGCCGACTCGCCAGCCTTCCGCGCGGTCGGCATCGCCAAGCAGCGACCAGGCGGGCAGGAAGCGCGGGACCTCTGCCGACAGGTCCAAGGGCTGGATCATGCTGCCGAACGAGGCAAACCACCACTGATCGCCGCTACGGACCGGCTTCTCGGTCAACGGGTCCTTCCGCGGGTCGAAGAACGGGGCGCTGCGGGCACGGCGCGCCTCCCTGCCCTCGGCATCCAGTTCGACACTCAGCAGCGTGCCGTCGGCGCACAGCATCCGGAAACGCCGCTCGCCCGGCAGCGTCATCGCGCAACCCGGGGTGATGACCTCCGACGCCAGGCGCCGATTGGCGAGGTCGACGACTGACACGGACTGCGCCGGGGTCATGTTGTAGAGGACGAGGAAGCGCTGATCGTTGGTGATGCCGGAGTTGATCAGCGTCGGGATGCTGGTCAGGCGCTTCGGCGGGATCGGGATCTCGCCGATGACGTCCAGCGTCTTCGGGTCGAAGATGTTGATGACGTCGGTACGCTTCCCGCGCACGACGCGCTCGTAGTAGGTCGCCGCGTTGTAGATGACCTTGCGGTCCGCGGGAATGTCGAGCTTCAGGAACATGCTGCCGGTGCTCATCATGCCGAGGAACTCGCCAGAGCCGGCATCGAGCAGGTAGGTGCGGCCGTCCGGCATGAAGCCGAAGGTGAAGTCGTTGGCCCAGATCCAGTTCGGGCCCGGCGCCCGATCCAGGGTCGCGACGCCCATCGTCTCGGGCCGGAATTCGGCGGCGCCGGCGCTACCCGCCAGACACGCCAGGATTACTGCCAGGATCGCTTTCTTCGACATGGTTTCGGGCGCCTCCGCTGCCAAGCCGTCCAGAACGAAAGCATACCCGCCCCCAAGGTGCCGGTGTTACGGTTTTGGCGACTCCGCGCGCCCAGCGCCGAGGACGGTTAGAATCTTCCCGGCGCCGGATCTTCCTGCGCCATGGAAGGGGCAGGACCAATGACGACCGCAGACAGGGTGGCCGGCGGGCGTATGCGACCGTCGGCCTGGTGGAACCGCTGGGTGATGAGCCGCCGTGGCTGGTGGCTGCCGCTTGCACTCGTACTCCTGACCGGACTGGGCGGCATGCTGTACGTCGGCATGCGCACCTATGCCGACGCGCCGCCGATCCCTGACTTTGTGACCGCCGAGGGCGCGGTCGTGATAGCCGCCGACGACATCCGCGGTGGCCAGCGGGTGTTCCTGCGCCACGGCCTGATGAACTACGGCAGCATGTTCGGCGACGGCGCCACCCGTGGGCCGGATTTCACCGCCGATGCGCTGCGGCAGACGGCCCTGGCGATGCGGATCTTCCATCTCGAGGCCGCGACGCCTGGATCGGCTACGGAGTCAGGTCTCCTGGCCGTCGCCGACGATCGCATGCGGCGCGAACTGCGTGCCAACACCCATGATCCAGCCACGAACCGGGTGGTACTGGCACCTTCGCAGGTGGCAGCGATCGCGGCGCTCGAGCGACACTATGGCCGGATGTTCGGAGTCGGCGGCAGCGTCAGCCCGCAGGCCTGGGTCCCCGCGGAGCACGATCGCGCGCTGCTCGCGCGGTTCTTCTTCTGGGGCGCCTGGGTCTGCGCCAGCGCGAGGCCGGGCGTCGACTACAGCTATACGCATAACTGGCCCTACGACCCGCTGGCCGGCAACGTGCCGACACCGGCCATCCTGGTCTGGACGGTGGTCTCGACCCTCGGGCTCGTGCTGGCGCTCGGCCTGATCCTGTACCTGTACGGGCGCTACAGCCAGACCGCCGGCTGGCGCGCGTCGCTGCAGCGCCGCGGCGCACTTGCCGCCGCCACCGCGGTCGAGGCCTTTGTACCGTCACGGACCCAGCGCGCGGCGTATCCATTCTTCGCGGCGGCGCTCGCGCTGTTCGTGCTGCAGATCGTGGCCGGCGTGCTGACGGTGCATGATTTCCTCGGGCTGACCTTCCTCGGCGACCTGGACCTGCGTTCGCTGCTGCCGATCACCGTCACGCGCGGCTGGCACCTGCAGCTCGCGCTGTTGTGGATCTCGGCCTGCTGGATCGGCGCCTCGATCTTCGTGCTGTCGGGCGCGGACGGCGCCGCGGAACCGCCGGGCCAGACCGCACTCGCCAGGCTCCTGTTCGCGCTGGTCGTATTGCTGGTCGCGGGCATGCTCGGCGGTGTCTACGCCGGGCCGATGGGGCTGCTGGGCGAGAACTGGCGCCTGCTCGGCAGCCAGGGCTGGGAGTTCATGGAACTCGGCCGGCTGTGGCAGCTGCTGATGTTCGTGGTCTTCGCGCTGTGGCTCGTGTTCGTCGCCCGCGCGGTGCGCCCGCTGTGGCATCGCGGTGGCACCTGGTCGCTGCCGCGCTGGCTGCTGTACACGGTCGCGGCCGTGCTGCTGCTGTCGCTGTCCGGCTTCGTGGCCGGCCCCGACACGAACTTCGTGATCGCCGACTTCTGGCGCTGGGCCGTGATCCACATGTGGGTCGAGGCCTTCTTCGAGGTGTTCGCGACCGTGATCCTCGCCTGGTTCCTGGTCATGCTCGGCTTCGTCAGCCGCGCCGCGGCCTCGCGCGTCGTCTACCTGGCGGCACTACTGTTCCTGGGCTCGGGCCTGCTCGGCATCTCGCACAACTTCTACTGGAACGCCAAGCCGGTCGCGACGCTGGCGATCGGCGGCGTGTTCTCGACGCTGCAGGTCGTGCCGCTGGTGCTGCTGACACTCGAGGCCTGGAGTTTCACGCGGCTGCCGCAGGGCCGTGCCGGCCGGCGGCCGGAGACTTTCGGCCAGCGCGAGGCCTTCACGTTCCTGCTGGCGATGAACTTCTGGAACTTCTTCGGCGCCGGCGTCTTCGGCTTCATCATCAACCTGCCGATCGTGAACTACTACGAGCATGGCACCTACCTGACGGTCAACCACGGCCACGCCGCGCTGATGGGCGTCTACGGCAACCTCGCGCTCGGGGCGGCCCTCTTCTGCGCCCGCTGCCTGCTGCGGCCGGAGCGCTGGAATGCCGGACTGGTCCGCCGCGCCTTCTGGTCGCTGAACCTGGGGCTCGTGCTGATGGTGCTGCTCGACCTGTTCCCGGCCGGCGTGCACCAGCTGATGGCGGTACTCGACCATGGCCTCGCGGCAGCGCGCGAGGAGGCCTTCATCCAGGGCGACACCTTCCAGGCCCTGACCTGGGCCCGGGTGGTCGGCGGCGCGTTGTTCGTGCTCGGCGGGGTGCTGCCGCTTGCGTGGTTCTTCCTGTCACGGCTGCGCTCGCTGCGTTCCGCGCGGCCTTAGCTTGCGCCCGCGGAACCCCGCGCGGCAATTGCCTGCATCTCGACCAGGAATTGAGGCAGGGCCAGCCGCGCCTCCACGGTGGCGCGCGCCGGCGCATGCTGCCGGTCCACCCATTCGTCCCACACGACGTTCATCTGGTCGAACGTGCTGATGTCCGCCAGCCACACCGTGACCGAAAGCAGCAGCGCCTTGCTCGACCCGGCCTCTGCAAGCAGCCGGTCAATCTTCGCCAGCACCTGCGCGGTCTGCGCGCCCACATCCCCCTGTGGGTCGTCGGCAACCTGGCCGGCCAGGATGACCAGGTCGCCATGGAGCACGGCCTGGCTCATGCGTGGACCAGGCGCGAACCTTTTCACTTCGTTCATGTGGATACCGCCATTTCTGCTGTGTCAACGGCCGACACGATACGGACTTGCGTTGATCGCCGGCGCCACCCCGGTTATCAGGTCGGCCAGCATGTGCGCCGATCCCACCGCCATGGTCCAGCCCAGGTGCCCGTGGCCGGCATTGACGTACAGGCCGCGGACGCGGCTCGGGCCGACCGTCGGCAGGCCGTCCGAGCTCATCGGACGCAGCCCGGCCCAGGACACCGCAGTTCGCCGCTCGACCTGTCGCGCCACATCCGGATAGGTCGCCACGAGCGCCTCGAACAGGTTCTCGATGCGTTCGGGCCGGATGGAACGATCCATGCCGGCGAACTCCGCGGTGCCTGCGATGCGCAGCTGGTCACCCATCGGCGCGATGGCGACGTGCAGACTGTCTTCCACCAGGGGAGCCTGCGGACATCCGCTCACCGACGAGACGTCGAGCGTGAGTGAGTAGCCCTTTGCGGGTCTGATGGCCAAGTCAATGCCAAGCGGATTCACCAGTTTCTGGCTGTCGACGCCGCAGGCGACGATGACCTCGCTGGTCGCGATGACTCCATCGCCGGAGTCGACACCGCAGACAGTGCCTTGGCGTACCAGGATGCCTCGCGCCCCCAGACCCCGGCGGATACGTCCGCCGCAATCCTCGATCCTCGTGGCAAGGGCCACGCAGAAGCGGTAAGCATCGCCCCCCTCGTCATCCGGGAATCGAAGCGCGCCCGCAATCCGTGCAGCGACCGGCGCCAGCTGCGGTTCGGCCTCCACCGCGGCCGCCCGGTCGAGTAGCGCGAAGCGCAGACCATGCTCCCCGAGCATCTGTGCCAGCGCCAACGCGCGTTGCAGGTTCTCGCCGTCACGGAACAGTCGCATCGTACCCCGCGTCGTGGAGCCATAGTCGAGAGAGAGCCTCTCGCGCAGCTCCCGTGTCCGGCGCAACGAGTAGTTGGAGAGCAGGAACGAGTCGAGGGTTGCGGCCCGATGCCGTGTGGGGCTGGAGTTGCGGAGAAACCTCAGCCCCCAGAGCCACAGGGAAGGCAGGGCGGACACTCTGAGGACGAGCGCCGCACGCCGATCGACCACTGACGCCAGAAGGTGCCGATGCACGCCGGGTGAGTTCCACGGGTCGGCCATCGATGGAGTCAGGATTGACCCATTTGCGTGGCTGGCTCCCTGGGCCACGTCCGGACCGGCGTCGAGTACCAGCACCTGCCTGCCACGCTGCAGCAGTTCGTACGCCGTCGTGAGTCCGATGAGTCCGGCGCCGATGACGACCACCACGTCAGGCATGCAGCCACAACCCTACGTGGCGGTCCGCGCCCGGGCGAGCCGTAGGAGTCCCACGGTCAGCAATGGCAACGGGTAAATGATCATGAAGGCCCATGCCAGCGACCCGTAGCCTTGCGCAACCAGAGTGATGATCCCCACCGCCGACAGCATTCCACTGATCGTGATCGCAGCCAGCCCCAACAGGGCATGGCCCGGCTTCCCCAGTGGCGCGCCGCCGCTGTCCTTCCTCCAGCCGTCAATGCGCTCAATCAAGCCCTGAATCACTCCAATCCCGGTCTGCACGAGAGTTCCGAACAGGCCGATGAGATAGAGGCTCATGAACCAATTGGCCCCCAGCGACGAAATCATCCAGTAGACAGGCAGCGGCTGCGCACTGACCTCGGCGTACCGTGCGACGAAGCTGAGGTGAAACAACAGCGCCGGCAAGGTGGCCGCGAGCGCTGTGATCACGCCTGCCAGGATGGCCTCGCGCCGGGTTGCAATCTCGCGCGCTGCGAACAGCAGCGCGGGCGCCATCGCAACATTGTACAAGGCGAACTGCATGCCCTTGCGGGCCCAGCTGCCGGCAACCCCGCCGGCCTCCCAGGCTGCCGCGGTCTCCGGCCCGAATTGTGCGACGACCAGGACAAAATACAATACGAAGATCGCCGATAGCAGGATCGCCCAGAACGTCATAATCCGCGACACGAACTCGCGGCCATAAAAAGCCATCGTGGTCACGGCAATGAGCATCGCCCCGGTGCTCAACCAGGCTGACCAGCCCAGCTGGTCCTTCAGGACGTCGCTGGCGGCTGAACTGACCACGGCCAGAATCAGCATGATCGTGATGATGTAGACCACCTCGTAGGCGACCCAACCCCTGCCGATCAGCGTCTTGAAGAAATGACGGTAGTCATAGGCGCGGAAACAGCGCGCGAACTCGTAGGTGGCCGCCAGAATCAACGCGAATGTCAGCGTTGCCACGCCGAGGCCCAGGACACCGCCTGTGACCCCCTGCATCGTGAAGTACTCGACGACCTCCCGGCCGGTTCCGTAGCCGCCACCGATCATCGCGGACTGGTACACGGCAGCTGGAGTCACGTACACACGGAACCAGCGGCCCATGTTCATTCGCGTCCCTCCGGCGCCCTTGCCGCCCGCCCCGGGGAAACGCCGTCAACGAGTTGTCCTTCCTTCACGACCGGCACTCCGTTGACCAGCACAAACTGAATTCCTGCCGAATACCGCTGGGGCTCCTCGAAAGTCGCCCTGTCGATCACCTGCGCCGGATCGAAGACGGTAATGTCCGCGTCCGCCCCGACGCCGATCCTGCCCTTGTTTCTGAAGACAGGCGCTCGCCCCTCCATCCGCTGTGCCGGCATCAATGTCATCTTGCGCAGGGCCGTCATCAGGTCCAGTACTCCCTCATCGCGCACGTAATGCCCCAACACGCGCGCGAACGTGCCCTGCCCGCGTGGATGCACCTTTGGGCCGGTCAGCGGCATTCCATCGCTCGCCATCATCACCAGCGGATTCCTCAAGGCTTCGCGCACCGTTTCTTCCGGAATCAGAAACACGACCACGAACCCACCCTGCCGCCGATAGGCGTCAAACGTCTCGGCTGTCAGCCGCTCGCCCGTCTCGGCCCACTGCAGGTCCGAATAGGTGATCCCCAGTCGCTCCTGCCAGCCAGGAGCAAAGATCGCCGACTCCAGTCCCGTGCTCGCTGCCGTATACGGATAACATTCCGTGGTCACATCCAGGCCGTTCCTGCGCGC
>SCUD01000101.1 GCA_004297335.1 Gammaproteobacteria bacterium | reverse complement strand
GCTGCCGGTGCCATGCCGGAGCGCTCCGGGTTTCATCGTCAACCGGATCCTGATGCCGTACCTGAACGAGGCCATGCTGGCCGCCGACGAAGGCATCCCGCTGGCGCTGATCGACCGGGCGGCCACCGACTTCGGCATGCCGATGGGACCGATCGAGCTGGCCGACACGGTCGGGCTCGACATCGCGATGCACGTCGGCCGGATCCTGGCCGCGGCCTGGGAGCGGCCGACGCCGCAGGGCACCGGCAGGCTGGTCGAGGCCGGCCGGCTCGGCCGCAAGTCAGGGCACGGCTACTACGAATGGCGGAATGGCCGGCCGTTGCGCCCGGCCACGACCGGCGCGCCCCCGTCCGACCTCGCCGACCGCCTGATCCTGCAGTACCTGAACGAGGCGGTCGCCTGCCTGCGGGACGGCGTCGTCGCCGACGCCGACCTGCTCGACGCGGCGATGATCTTCGGCACCGGCTTCGCCCCGTTCCGCGGCGGGCCCCTGCATTACGCCCGGGCGCGCGGCGTGGGCGCGATCGTCGCGCGCCTGGAGGAACTCGCGCGGAGTCACGGTGCACGGTTCAATCCGGATCCAGGCTGGCAGGCGCTGGTCACACCGCGGTGATGACTGTGGTAGCATTCGCGCGCGCATGAACCAGTCCGCCGGCACCTTCCCATCTCCGTGAGCGACAAGTCGATCGAACTCGAGGTGCTGCGCGCCTTCTCTCCGCTGGACGGGCTGCGGCGCGAAAACCTGCAGGCGCTGGCGCGCAAGACACGTCTGCAGCGGCTGGACACCGGCCGGATACTGTTCAAGGAAGGCGAAACTGACCGGCGCGCGATCTACCTGGTCGCCGGCGAAGTCGAGCTGCGCAGCAGCGAGCGTACGGTCTCGACGCTGCGTGCGGGCACTGCGGAGGCACGCAACGCACTGGCACCTGGTCAGCCGCGCCGCTACACGGTGCGGGCCTTGTCCGACCTCGACTACATCGCCATCGACAGTGACCTGCTCGACGCACTGCTGACCTGGGACCAGACCGGGACCTACGAAGTCAACGAGATCTCCGGTACCGAGGTCACCGACAGCGACGACTGGATGCTCGTGCTGCTGCAGACCCGGGCGCTGCAGCGCATTCCGCCGGCCAACCTGCAGTCCCTGTTCATGCGCATGCAGCACCTGCCGGTGCGCGCAGGCGATGTCATCATGCGGCAGGGCGACGAAGGCGACTTCTACTACGTGATCACGCGGGGCCAGGCCGTGGTGACCCGCGAGACCCCGCTGAACCGCGAGGGTCTCCGCCTCGCCGAACTGGGCGTCGGCGAGTCATTCGGTGAGGAAGCGCTGATCGCCGGTGGCCGCCGCAACGCCACCGTGACCATGCTGACCGATGGCACGCTGGTACGGATCGGCAAGGACGACTTCCACGAACTGTTGAACGAACCGCTGCTGCACCGCGTGGATCTCGAGCACGCGCGCGAACTGGTCGCACGCGGCGGTCGCTGGCTCGATGTACGGTTGCCGAGCGAGTACGAGGCCTACCATCTCGATGGCGCGCTGAACCTGCCGCTGTATTTCGTCCGCCTCAAGGTCAAGACGCTGGACCCGGATACGACCTACGTCGTCGTCTGCGACACCGGACGCCGCAGCTCAGTCGCGACTTTCCTGCTCAGCCAGCGTGGATTCGATGCCCACTGCCTCGAGGGTGGCATGACCGGCAATCACCTCGGACCACAGTGACCGGGGCGGCGCGGCTCACATCGTGTGGGTCGGCTTGTCTCCACCGAGCGCGCCGGCCAGGTAGGACTCGATCTTCTTCTGCGTCGTGCCACGGTCCTGTTCGCTGAACTGGACCCCGATTCCCGCCGTACGCTTGCCCTGTGCACCCTTCGGTGTCACCCAGACGACGCGGCCCGCGACCGGGAGCTTCTCGTCCTCGCCCATCAGGTTCAGCAGCATGAAGACCTCGTCGCCGAGGTGATAGTTGCTGTTGGTCGGAATGAACAGGCCGCCGTTCTTGACGAACGGCATGTAGGCCACGTACAGCGCACTCTTGTCCTTGATTGTCAGCGTCAGCAGGCCGGGCTTGGCGGCTGGCGCCGCCCGCGCTGCGGGTACCACCCTCGGCTTCAGGTCCTCGACTGGTTGCTGTGGGCGCGCCAAGAATTGCTCCTCATCCACTCCGCCAGGTCAACCAGCAGGTTCTCGAACAACAGCTGGACGTTCAACGACCCGCCGATCCGGCCCCGGGCTTCCCGCAGGGCATCGAGCAGGCGGTATCCGCGCGTAATGATCGTCCGATCGCCGTCAGCCGGCAACCGGTATCTGCGGTTATTGTTAACCCCGTCACTCGACCAGGCCGCCTCCCGCAGCAGCTCGGTCAGCCACAACTCCAGCCAGGCCAGCCGGACCTCCGGTCGGTCGGCCCGCCAGGCGTCCGCGAGTCCCAGCACGTCGAACGGTACTTTCCCTGCCGGGCCCAGGGCTTCCTGCATGTCGGCATCGAGTGCCTCGAGACCGCTGCTGGCGTAGTTGAGTGCCAGGAAAGGCGCCCCCTGGGCCAGCTCGAGCAGGCGCGCCCAGCCGTCGCGCGACTGCTGCAGCTGCAGCCACGCAACCGCCTGTGCCGGTGTCGGCAACGGCAGCTGCTGGCAGCTGCAGCGGCTGCGGATCGTGGCTGGCAGGCGATCCCGGCGCGAGGCCGTCAGCAGCAGGTAGGTATTCTCAGATGGTTCCTCGAGAGTTTTCAGCAACGCATTGAATGAACTGATATTCATGGAGTCCGCAGGATCGATCACCACGACCTTGCGGTGCCCCCGGAAGCTGCGGGTCTCCAGGCTCCCGGCCAGGTCCCGGATCTGCTCCACGCGAATGGCCGAGGCATCGGCCTCGATTCCGACCCAGTGACAGTCCGGGTGGGTGCCGGCCAGGAACAGCCGGCAACTGACGCAGTCCCCGCAGGCCGCACCAGCATCGCGTTCACAGAGCAGCAGGCCGGCCAGCCAGCAGGCGAGTTCCGCCTGGCCCGCCCCCTCCGGACCCAGCAGCAGTACCGCGTGCGGCAACCGCCCGGTCCTCACCGCGTCCGCCAGCCGTTCGCGCAGATCGGCCAGCCAGGCGACCGCAGCCCGCACCAACCGGGCCTCGACCGTGATATCGCTCACTGCGACTTCCCGAGCAGGATATCGAGCTCCCGGGCGACCGCAGCCGCAACGACTCCGGGCTCGTCTCCGGCAGCAATGCAGCGCAGCCGGGCCCGCTCGCCCGCCGCCAGTTCGAGATAAGCGGCGCGAACCCGCTCGAAAAAGGCCAGTTCTTCCTGCTCGAATCGATCGGGTCGATCCGGGCGGGCCCGGGCGCGCGCCAGCGCCAGGGCCACCGGTGCATCGAACAGCAGTGTCAGGTCCGGGCTCAGGCCCGGGTGTGCGATCGCGGCCAGCTGTTCAATCCAGCCGGCCGGAATTCCGCGCCCCGCACCCTGGTAGGCCCTTGTCGCGTCGGTAAAACGATCGCAGAGGACCCAGTGCCCCTGCGCCAGTGCCGGAGCAATCAGGTCGGCGACGTGGCTGGCGCGTGCGGCAAACATCAGGAGCAGTTCAGTGGTCCCGTTCATGCGCTGCGGGCCGGGCTCCAGGAGCAGGCTGCGCAGTGACTCGGCGAGCGGAGTCCCGCCGGGCTCGCGGGTGGTCACGACCCTGACGCCGCGCCCACGCAGCCAATCGGCAGCCAGCGCCAGCTGGGTCGACTTGCCGACCCCCTCGATGCCCTCGAATGTGACGAAGCGGCCCCGCACGGGATCAGCGTACCTGATCGCCGCTGCGAGCGCGCAGGTTGGCCAGGTAGCGGGCCACGTTCGCGTTGTGTTCACCCAGCGTCCGGGCAAAGAAATGCCGTCCGTCACCCAGGCCGGTGGCGACGAAATACAGAGCATCGGTGGCCGCGGGACGTACCGCCGCATCGAGCGCCGCGTGGCCGGGCAGCGCGATCGGCGTCGGCGGCAGGCCCGACCGCGTGTAGCTGTTGTAGGGCGTGTCAGCCTCCAGGTCGCGGTGCCGCAGCCGGCCATCCCAGGCATCGCCGAGACCATAGATCACCGACGGGTCCGTCTGCAGGCGCATGCCGAGACGCAGGCGGTTGACGAACACACCAGCAATGATGGCGCGCTCGCCGGGGGCACCCGTCTCCTTCTCGATCAGCGAGGCGAGGATCAGCGCCTCGTACGGCGTCGCCAGCGGCAGGTCCGGGTCACGGCGCTCCCAGGCCGCGGCCAGCTGCTGTTCCAGGCGCCCGTGGGCGAGCTGCAGGATGGCGCGGGCGGACGTCCCTCGCGGGAAGCGGTAAGTGTCAGGAAAGAACAGCCCTTCGGGATAGCGTCCACCAGCCACGGCACGCCCGGCGAGCTCCATGGCCGGCACCTCGCCGGCATCGGGCGCGACCGCCGGATGCCGTCGGATCAGCGTTACCGCCTGGCGGAACGTCCAGCCCTCCGGAATCGTCAGTGCGTGCAGCAGCACCTCGCCCGCGACCAACCGTTGCAGCAGCCGCTGGGGGCTCAAGCCCGGCTGCAGCTCGTACTCGCCCGACCGGATCCGGGTCGTGACGCCCTGGCGCTTCGCGTGGCGTATCCAGATCCACGGCTGGTCCAGCAGGCCCCGCCGTTGCAGGTCATGGGCCACCGCCGTCAGCGAGGCCCCAGCCGGGATCACGATGATCCGCGGCGAATCCAGCGCCGCGATCGGCGCGGCCAGCCAGTGCGTCTCGTAGCTGCGCAGGCCGATCCACGCCGCGGCCGCCAGCAGCAGCAGGAGCAGAGCGATTCGGAACGCGAGGCGCATCGCCGCCGCAGGTTCAGCCGGGCGCGCGAAAGACGAGAGTACCGTTGGTACCGCCGAAGCCAAAGGAATTGCTGACGGCTGCGGTGATCGCCAGCGACCGCGCGGTGTGCGGCACATAGTCGAGATCGCAGCCCTCGTCCGGATGATCGAGGTTGATCGTCGGCGGTGCGACCTGGTCGCGGATCGCGAGAACGCTGAAGATCGCCTCGACGACGCCGGCTGCCCCCAGCAGGTGCCCGGTCATCGACTTGGTCGAACTGACGGCGAGTCGGTACGCGTGGGCACCGAAGGCCGCGCGAATGGCCGTGGTCTCGGCTGCATCGCCGAGCGGGGTCGAGGTGGCATGCGCATTGACGTACTGGACCTCGTCCGGGTTCAGGCCGGCGTCGGCGAGCGCATTGCACATCGCCAGGCGCGCGCCGGCCCCATCCTGCGGCGGTGCGGTGATGTGGTGGGCGTCGCCGCTCATGCCGAAGCCGGCCAGCTCGGCCAGGATCGTGGCGCCGCGCGCCCGCGCGTGGTCCAGCGCCTCGATCACGATCGCGCCGCCGCCATCGGCCATCACGAAGCCATCGCGGTCGCGGTCCCAGGGCCGGCTGGCGCGCGCCGGCTCCGCGTTGCGCGTGGACAGCGCGCGGGCCTGGCAGAAGCCGCCGACGGCCAGCGGCGTCTGCGCGAACTCGGCGCCACCGGCGACGATCACATCGGCGTCGCCATACTGGATCGCGCGCAGGCCGAGCCCGATGCTGTGCGTCGAAGTCGTGCAGGCGGTGGCCAGCGCCAGGTTCGGGCCGGTGATCCCATAGAGGATCGACAGGTGCCCGGAAATCATGTTGATGATGCTCGACGGGATGAAGGTCGGCAGGATCCTGCGCGGCGAGCGGGTCTCGAGGTAGCGGTCGTAGTTCTCCTCGATCGTCGCCAGTCCGCCGATGCCGGCGCCGAAGATCAGGCCGACCCGCGCGCGGTTGGCATCGGTGATCGCGAGGCCGGAATCGCGGATCGCCTGCACGCCGGCCGCAATCCCGTACTGCACGAAGAGGTCCATGCGCCGTGCGTCCCGGGCCGGCATGTACCGCCCCGGATCGAAGTCGCGGACGCTGCCGGCAAAGCTGACCGGGAAGCCGGTCGGGTCGAAGTGAGTAATCGGCCCGATCCCGCTCCCGCCGGCGAGCACGGCCGCCCAGGTGGTCGCGACGTCATTGCCCAGCGGCGAGACCATGCCGCAACCGGTCACGACGACGCGACGCTTGCTCAAAGGGCTACTCCCATGGGCGGGACCGCCCATGACGCCGCGGGCCCCGGCCGGACAGCCGGGGCCCGCGGTGGCAGAGGCTCAGGCCTTGGACTGGTGCTGGACGATATAGTCGATCGCCTGCTGCACCGTGGTGATCTTCTCGGCATCCTCGTCGGGAATCTCGGTCTCGAATTCTTCCTCGAGCGCCATCACCAGCTCGACGGTATCGAGGGAGTCGGCTCCCAGATCGTCTACGAAGGAAGCGTCATTGGTGACTTCCTCCTCCTTCACGCCGAGCTGCTCGGCGACGATCTTCTTCACCCGCTCTTCGACTGTACTCATCTGTTGTTTGTCCCTTGCCTTGATAGTGCGCACGGCGGCACCGGGGCCGACCGGGCCGCCATTCTATGCCACGAGTCCCCTACTGGCTACCAGCAGTCTCTTCCAACATGGTATGAGTCTGAACGTGGGGGCGTATTTCCAACGAGGTATGAGTCTGGCGGCTGAGGTTTGGGTCGATCATCCCGCCCATGGTGATCGACATGAACGAACAG
>SCUD01000100.1 GCA_004297335.1 Gammaproteobacteria bacterium | reverse complement strand
CCGTGCGGGAACACTGGACATTGCTCGCGCGAATGGAGAACCTGCTCGACGAGGACTACGAGCTCGCCCGCGGCTACAACACGATGGGCCGCAGCCTGTTCGTCGCCGTCCGGCACGATTTCCGCTGAGGGGGCCGCATGGGTAACCGGCTGTCGAAGATCTACACGCGCACCGGCGACGACGGCACCACGGGTCTCGGCGACGGCAGCCGCGTCGCCAAGGACGATGCGCGCATCGAAGCCTGTGGCGCGGTCGACGAATGCAACAGCGCAATCGGCGTCGTGCTTGCCGTACCGGGCCTGCCCGCGGCGGTACGCGAGGCGCTGGTGGCGATCCAGCACGAACTGTTCGACCTCGGCGGCGAGCTGTCGGTGCCCGGTTACCGGGCGATCGCCGACGCGCAGGTGCTGCGGCTGGAACAATCACTCGATGAGCTGAACGCCGACCTGCCACCGCTGCGGGAGTTCATCCTGCCGGGTGGCGGCGCGGCTGCGGCCGCCTGTCACGTCGCGCGCGCGGTGTGCCGGCGCGCGGAGCGGCGCGCCTGGTCGCTGGCGCGGCAATCCGAGGTCGCGCCGCCGGCGCTGCGTTATCTCAACCGGCTCTCCGACCTGCTGTTCGTGATCGCACGCGTGCTCGCGCGCCACGAGTCCGGCAGCGAAGTGCTCTGGAAGCACGAGCGCCGCTGAGATCACCGCCGCGGCGCTGGCGCGGCGCTGGCGCGGCACCGGCGAGACGGCCGTGGGCCCGCGCGCTCGTGCCGCCCGAACTTACGCACTCGCGCGCGGACCCCCGTCCGCCTCGCCGGTGCCGTTCGTTGTGCTGCTGGGCCCGCAGCAATAAGGGTGGGACGGGGCGGTGGAAACGTCACGAGTGAGCGCGTCAGTTCCGGCGGCGCGAGCGAGTGATTGTTTCCACCGCCCCGTCCCGCCGAACCGCCGGTTGCCTCGCTGGCGCCGCGATACCGGGCGGCTACTGCACCGACCGTGCCCGCGCGTCGTCGAGCTGCGCGCAGACTTCGGTGGCGCCGGCGACCAGCCGCGGGCTCGGTCGCGCCAGCAGGTCCGCGGGAGCCCGGTAGACGCTGCCGGTCGCAACCGCGGCCAGGCCGTCGAACCGCACCCAGTACTCGCGCGGGTCACCGTCGTCGGTGGACAGGATCGCCTGCGGCGCACGGGCCAGCACCGATTCCAGGTCCACCGGCAGCGCGGGTGCAGCGGCGTCGGCGAACACGTTCTGCCCCCCGCACAGTTCGACGATTTCGCTCATCAGGTGACTGCCGCCGACCGTGAACAGCGGCGCGTCGTCGATCTGGATGAACACGCGCAGCGGTGCCCGCGCGCGATAGCGCTCACGCAGTTCGGCGATGCCGGCCCGGTATTCCGCGGCCGCCCGCGCGGCCACGTCGTCCGTGCCGGCCAGCTCGCCGAGTGTCTCGAGCGCGACCGCGACGTCCTCCAGATTGCGCGTCGGGATACTGACGACCGGGATGCCCAGGGCATCGAGCCGTGCCGCGACCTCGGGTGGCGTCCCGGTGGCCCACACCACGGCGACCGTCGGCGCGAGTTCGACGATGCGCTCGTAGTCCAGCCGGAAGGCGTCACCGATGCGCGGCAGCGCGCGCGCGGCCTCCGGGTAGTCGCTGTACTCACTGACGGCGACGAGCTGCTCCGCGGCACCGGCCGCGTACAGCAATTCCGTCAGGTTGGGCGCCACGCTGATGATGCGCTGGCCCGGCGGTGGCGGCGGCTGGTCACCGCCGCAGGCGGCCAGCACCAGGACCAGGCCAGTACAGCACCACCTCACACCAGGACCTCGCGCAGGAACCGCGCCCCGGTCGCGCGCAGCCCGTCCTCGAGCCGCGCCCAGTCGAAGGCTGGTCCCGGATCAGTCTTGCGCCGCGGCGCAACGTCGCTGTGACCGGCGATCGCACCGGCGGCGAGCGCGGGATAGCCGTGCTGCAACGCCAGGATCACGCGCGTGAGGGTGCGGTACTGCCGGGCGGTGTAGGGACGCTCGTCGGTGCCCTCGAGCTCGATGCCGACCGAGAAGTCATTGCAGTCGGTGCGGCCGCCCCAGTACGAGCGGCCGGCATGCCAGGCTCGCGCGCTGAACGGCACGTACTGCGTGAGCCGGCCGCCGCGCGCGATCAGCAGATGTGCGGAGACCCGCACCGACTGCAGCGCCGCGAAGTAGGGATCCGCGTCCGGCGGCAGCGTATTGGTGAACAGCCGGTCGATCCACGGCCCGCCGAAGCGCCCCGGGGGCAGGCTGATGCCGTGGATGACGATGAGCTCGGGCACGCAGCCGGCGGGCCGCGCGTCCTGGTTCGGCGACGGGACCCGGCGTACGCGCTTCAACCAGCCGGTTCCGGGATCGACCTTGCTCATGCCGCAAGCATATACTGCCGCGGGCGCGGCGCATCGTGTCACGGCCCATTACCGACGCATGAACCGTTCCTCCCGCAACGCCGCCATCGCCGCCCGCGACCTCGCCGTCGTCTGGCACCCGTGCACGCAGATGAAGGACCACGAGCGACTGCCGCTCATCCCGATCGCGCGCGGCGAGGGCGTATGGCTCTACGACTTCGACGGCCGGCGCTATCTGGACGGCATCAGCTCCTGGTGGGTG
>SCUD01000012.1 GCA_004297335.1 Gammaproteobacteria bacterium | reverse complement strand
GGCCTCGATGGCCCGCTGCGCCGGCGGTGGCAGCATCTCCATCATCGCCGTGCGGATTCCCGCCGGTGCGATCGCCAGCACCCGGATGCCGGCGTTGCCAAACTCGCGCGCCAGCGCAATGGTCAGGCTGTGCACGCCGCCCTTCGAGGCTGTGTAGGCCGCCGTGTATTCGGTGCCCTCGGTCGCGGCGATCGAGGTCGTGTTGACGATGATCCCGCGCTCGCCCTCTGCCAGCGGCTCGAGCCCCATCATCCCGGCCGCGGCGAGCCGGATCGTGTTGAAAGTACCGCCAAGATTCACGGCGATCACGCGGTTGAAGCGCTCGAGCTGCAGCGGACCGTCGGGCCCGACGACGGGCGCAAAGTCGGGCACGCCGGCGCAGTTCACGAGGATGCGTGCCGGTCCGAGGCGCTCCCGCACCGTGGCAAACGCCGCCTCGGTCGCGGCCGAGTCGCTGACGTCGCAGGCAACCCCGAGGCCGCCGGCCGTGCGGGCAGCCGCCTCCGCAGCCTCGGCGCGCAGGTCCAGGAACGCGACGCGTGCTCCCGCCGCGGCCAGTGCCGTCGCGGTCGCCCGACCCATGCCACTGCCCGCACCGGTGACGATCGCAACCTGGCCGCTGACCTGCATCTCCCGCCCCCCGCGCCGTGATTGACGCGAAATATAATACTCGGTACTGTTTTATACTATCAAGTATTCAACGCTGCGGCGACAGGAGCGGACGATGCGGGCACTGCGCGTCTATGGCAAGGACGGCTTCCGGATCGAGGACATCCCCGAGCCGCAGCCCGGCCCCGGCGAGGTCAAGCTCGAGGTCCACTTTTGCGGCATCTGCGGCTCCGATGTCCACGATTACGTCGAGGGCCCGCGGCTGCTGCCGGTCGGCCGGCCACATCCGCAGACCGGGCGCATCGCGCCGATCACCTACGGCCACGAGTTCTCCGCCGAAGTGGTCGAGGTCGGTCCAGGCGTCCAGGGCATCCAGACCGGCGCCCGGGTGGTCGTGCGCCCGACCATGCCCTGCTACCGCTGCCGCTACTGCATCGAGGGCCGCGCGATCCAGTGCACCCAGCTCGCCGCGGTCGGCGGAGCTGCCGACGGTGCCTACGCCCGCTTTGCCGTGGTCCGCGCCGACTGCGTGCTGCCGCTGCCAGCCAGCGTCTCCTGGGAGACCGGCGCCTACGCGGAGCCGCTGGCCTGCGGCGTGCGGGCGGTGCGACGCAGCCGGCTCGAACCCGGCGCGGTCGCCGCCGTCATCGGCGCGGGCCCGATCGGCCTGCTGACGATGCAGATGGCGCTCGCCTGCGGCGCGCGCGAGGTGCATGTGTTCGAGACGGCGCGGGTGCGGCGTGAGCTCGCGCTGAAGCTCGGCGCGAGTTCGGTGCTCGACCCGCGCGAGGGCGACCCGGGCCGGGTCATCGGCAAGCTGACCGGCGGGCAGCGCGTCGACGTCGCCTTCGAGTGCGCGGGCACCGGCCCCGCGCTGCAACTCGCCGACCAGGTCAGCGGGCGCGGCGCGACCATCGTCCAGGTCGGCGTGCAGCGCGAGCCGGTCACTTTCGACTTCTTCAGCCTGTTCTTCCGCGAGAAGACCATCGTGACCAGCCAGGGCTATTCGAACCCCGAGTTCGAGATCGCCGTCGGCCTGCTCGGTGCCGGCCGGATCAAGCCGCACCCGGTGATGACGAGCGCGATCATCCCGCTCGAGGAAGTCATCACCGGCGGCATCGAGGCGCTGCTCGGGCCGCAGCGCGAGTCGCACTGCAAGATACTGGTAGCGCCGTGACGACAGCCGCGATTGCGGGTGAGCTCGAGCGCCTGCTCGGCGCTGGCCATGTCAGCACGGACCCGGCCGAGCTCGAGCTGTGCTCGGTCGATTTCAGCGAGCAGCGTCTGGCGACCGCGGCGGTCATCGCGCGCCCCGGCTCGACTGAGGAGGTGCGCGGCATCGTCAGCATCGCCCGGGCCCACAGCGCGCCGCTGGTGCCACGGGGCGCAAGCATGTCCTATACGCTCGGCGCACTGCCGCAGCGCGAGGGTTCGATCATCGTCGACATGCGACGCATGAATCGGGTGCTCGCGATCAGTGTCGAAGACCTCTGCGTGACGGTCGAGCCCGGCGTGACCTGGGCACAGCTGCGGACTGCGCTCGCCGACTGCCCCTGCGAAGTCCCGTTTCACGGTACCTTCTCCGGCCGGGCAGCAACCGTCGGCGGCGGGCTCGGCAACTGGGCCATCGGCTGGGGCAAGGGCAACATCGCCACCTACCTGATCGGGCTCGAGGTCGTGCTGCCCGACGGCCGCCTGCTGCAGACCGGCGCGCTCGCGACCAACCCCGATCACCCGGGGCTCAGCCACTATGGCCCGGACCTGACCCGCCTGTTCGTGCATGACGCGGGCAGCCTCGGGATCAAGACCCGCGCCTGTTTCCGGCTCGAGCCGAAGCCCGGCGGCAGCGCCTATGCCACCTGGGGCTTCGACGACGAGGACCGGGCACTCGAGTTGATGTCCGCGATCGGGCGCCTCGGCGTTGCGACTGACCTCTTCGTGTTCGGGCCCTACCACCACCAGGTGTTCAGCAGCCGGCCGAAGCCGCCGGCCTCCGAGGTTCGCGCACTGCTGGCGACTGTCGCCCGCGGATCATCCAGCCGCCGCAACGCCGCCCGCAATATCCTTGGCCTGCTGCGCGGCGGCAGTCTCGGATATCTCCGGCGCTGGCCGTGGTCGGTGCAGACCATCGTGGATGGCGCGACCCAGCGCGCGGCGGATGGCTCGATGGCCGCTGTGCGGGCCGCGGCCCGGCGCCTCGGCGGTCGTTCGCTGCCGCCCTCGCTCGTGATCGCGATGCGCACGATGCCCTTCGTGCCGATCGATGAACTGATCGTCGGCATGGACGGCGAATGCAGCTTCCCGAGCAACTGCACCGTCGCGCTGTCAGAGGGCATGAAGCTCAAGCGCGCGCTCGACGAGTTCTTTGCCGCGCGCGCCGGCTTCATGCAGGAGCATGGACTGACCGCGACGCGGCTGTACCTCGCCACCGCCAACGCCTTCGGCGCCGAGCCGATCATCTACTGGAAGGACCGCATGAACGCGCTGCGCTACAGCGTGCTGACCGGGGAGCGCCGGGAGCGCTTCGGCAGCCAGCCGGCGAACCCGGCGGCGCGCGCGGCGGCGCTGGCACTGCGCCGCGAGATGGTGGACACCGTGTTCACGCCGTTCCGGCCGATGCATGTGCAGATCGGCAAGTACTACCCATATCGCGCCTCGCGCCAAGGCGGCGACAACTGGAGCGTCCTGGAGGACTTCAAGAACGTCGTCGACCCGACGCGCATCATGAACCCCGGCGCGCTGGGCCTCGACTGACCACGCTTGGCCGAACCGAACCTGCTGAGGAGCCTTGCCGATGAATGATCTCGCGACTTCACCCGGTCTCGCCGACCGGGTCGCCCGCCTCGAGTCCCGCCTCGCGATCCACGAGCTGCTGGGTGATTTCGGGCGCGCGATGGACCAATGTGACGAGGCCGCGCTGCGGCAACTGCTGGCTGCCGACGTGGTCATCCGCCACGGGCCGGAAGCGCCCGCCGTAACCGGTGTCGACGTGCTGGTCATGGTCCTGCGGGGCCTGCTGCAGAAGGTACGGGTGCTCCAGCATTACATCAGCAACGTCCGTGTCGACCTCGGCGCCAGTGGCGACCGGGCGACTGCGCTGGCTTTCGTGCTGGCGATGCACGATACCGGCGCAGGAGCCGGCGGTGCCCTGCTGCCCGGTGGGGGACTCTATCGCATGGAAGTGGCGCGCAGCGGCCCCGGAGGAGACTGGCAGATCCAGTCCATCGACGTCACCGAGACCTGGATCGATCCGCGCGTCATCACGGAGCTGCGGCAGTGACCGCCGCGGCGGAACTGCGCGCCATGGGCGAGCGCCTCGCCCGCCTCGAGGCGCGCGTGGCGATCACGGAATTGCTGGCCCGCTACGGTCGCGCGCTCGACGAGTGGAACGAGGACGACATGCGCGCACTGATCGCCGCTGATGTCGTCGCGCGGCATGACGCGGTGGCACCACCGTTCACCGGCGTCGAAACGCTGATCAATGTGATGCGCGCGCTGCGCCCGAAGGTGCAGGCCGTGCAGCACTTCATCACCAATGCGCATGTCGAGCCGGGTCCGGACGGCGACCACGCCGTCGCCCGCGCCTTCGTGTTCGCGGTCCACGACACCGGCGTCGCGCAGGGCGGCAAGCTGCTGCAGGCGGGCGGCGCCTACCGGATGGAAGTCGGCCGCGCCGACAACATCGTTGGCTGGCAGATCCGCACGATCGAGGTCACCGAGACCTGGCTCGATCCGCGCCTGCTCACCGACCTCTATACTGACAGCCCTATGAGCCAGCACGGCGCCTGAGGCACTCCCGATGCGGAATTCGCCCGCGATCGCCGCCGCCTTCGAGATGACCCCGGGTCGCTATCCGGAGCACACGACACTCGGGCTCTACCGCGACGTGCTGTCGCAGGCCCTTCGGGAGTGGCACGTACGACCGGGTCAGCTCGACGGCCTGCTGATTCCACCCGCGGACATGGCGGCCGACCGGCCGGACGTGCTGATGCACGAGCGCTTCATCGACGAGCTGGGCATCCGCTCGGTGCTGTCGGAGACGATGTTCGCCGGTGGTGCGAGCTATGCACTGATGGTGCAGCGCGCGGCACTCGCGATCGCTGACGGCCGCGCCGAGGCGGTGCTGTGCGCCGGCGCCGGCAAGTTTCCGAAACTCGACCTGGATACGCGCCGCTCGATGTCGAAGATCTTCCAGCCGCAGTTCGAGCTGCCCTATGGACCGACAATCCCGGCGATGTACGCACTGCTCGCGACGCGGCACATGGCCGAGTACGGCACGACCGCGGAGCAGTTCGCCGCGGTCGCAGTCGCGGCGCGCCGCTGGGCGATGCGGCATCCACAGGCGCTGATGCGCCCGCGCGGTGAAATCGACGTCGCGGCTGTGCTCGCCTCGCCGATGGTCGCCTCACCCTTCCACATGCTCGATTGCTCGGTGCCCTGCGAAGGTGGCGGCGCGATCCTGGTGACGAGCGGCGAAGTGGCACGGCGGATCTGCGCGCAGCCGGCCTACGTGCGCGGCATGGGCGAGTTTCACTCGCATGGCTACCAGAGCCAGGCCGATGAGTTCGGGGTCTCGATCGGCGCGCGCGAGGCGGGCCGGCAGGCGTTCCGCACGTCCGGCCTCACGCCCGGGGACATTGACGTCGTCGAGATCTATGACGCGTTCTCGGCAATGCCGCTGATCTGCCTCGAGGATCTCGGCTTCTGCGGCAAGGGCAAGGGCGGCGCACTGGTCGAGTCCGGCGCCATCCTTCCCGGCGGCGAGCTGCCGCTCAACACCTACGGCGGCCTGATGTCCTTCGGCCACGTCGGCGATGCCTCGGGCCTCTCGATGATCGTCGAAGGCGCGCGGCAGGTCATGGGAGTTGCCGGTGAGCGGCAGGTGGCCAGCGCAGCGACCGCGCTCGTGCACTGCTACGGCGGCATGCAGGCCGATCACGGCACGCTGATCCTGGCGCGGGAGGCCTGAATGACGGACCCGAGACCGGTACCGGTCCCCGCTGCCTCATCCGCTCCCTATTGGGAGGGCGCGGCCCAGGGCCGGCTGCTGCTGCCGTTCTGCAGTGACTGCGCGCGGCACTTCTTCTATCCGCGCGCCTGGTGCCCCGTGTGCATGGGCCGGAATCTCGTGTGGCGCGAGGCATCGGGCCGCGGTACGGTGCACACGTTCTCGGTCGTGCACGCGGCACCAGCCGTGGGCTTCGAAGGTCAGGTACCCTACGTGATCGCGGTCATCGACCTCGCCGAGGGCCCGCGGATGATGGCGAACCTGGTGAATTGCGCGCCCGAGGCCGCGCGTGTCGGGCTGCCGGTGCGGGTCGTGTTCGAGCAGCGCGGGGAGATGCGGGTGCCGCAGTTCACGCCGGCGGACGGATACTGAATCCAATCAGTCCACCGCCAGTGCCTGCCCGGCCGCGCGGCGTCCGATTCGCTCGCCGATTCACAGCGGCCATGCTCAGGCAGGCTCGACGGCGACACCCAGCCCTTTCGCAGCTTGCCGCACCCGCTCGTCGAGGCTCAGCAGCCGCAGGCCAACGACCGCGGAACGCGCCACGAGCAGCGATGCGAGGTGGATGGCATCGAGTGTGCGAATCGGGTCGCCCGGAAACGGCTGCCGCGCGCGATCGACTACCTCGGCGGCGATTCGCAACACTTGCCAATGAGCAGCAGCCGCGATGAGGCGTGCTCGACGATCAGCGGCGTCGGCCTCCGTCAGTTCCCTGAGCGCCACCGCTCGCAGCAGTACGCGATCACATTCGATGAGTGTCAGGTCTGACGCGACGATGACTTCGGCCTCGCCGAGCAGGCGGCGCACCGCGGGTGCGGTCGGCTCGTCAAGGAGCCATGCCAGCACCGCACTCGACTCCGCGTAGAGATTCACCGCGAGCCACGTTCCTCGTCGAGCAATTGGGCGACGCTCCGCCGACGCTCTCCCTGTTTACGCGGCAGCGCTGGATACAGATCCGTTCCAGCCGGAGCACCCAGGGTCAGGAGGCCCCGCTTGTTCAGCGACTGAAGTCCCGCCGGTACCGACGGATCGCCCGGCCCTTGCCCGGGTGGCAGGAACTCGGCCACGACTTCCCCCCGATCGGTGACCAGGACGCGCTCTCCCAGCCGCACGCGGCGAAGGTATTCGCTCAGCTTGTTCTTGAGTTCACGGACGCCAACCGTTTGCATGCGAGGTATTGTAGCCACCAGTAGCTACATCGTCAATGAGGTGTTCCTCAGTCGCCGCGAATCTGTCTTCAGTCCGTCGCCCGCTCCAGCCAGCCGCGCTCGGCCCGCAGGCAGTCCTGCAACAGCACCACGAGCGCTGGCCACGGCTCAGCCTCCTCGCGTTCCGCCAGCTGCCCGGCGAGATCCGGCAGCCACGGCAGCAGGTGCCGGTCGATGAAATCACGCTCCGCCCGCAGCAGCGGCGCGATGTCGCCAGCGATGCCGGCTTCCAGGAAGCTCAGGTACTGCAGACACTCGAGCTCGATCGCGAGATGATCGGGCCACAGGCGGATGGCCTCGCCGTCGTAGCGCAGGCCGAAGTGCTCGTAGAAGCGCACCACGTCTTCCCAGACCTTCGCGCGCGGGGTCGGCACGAAGTCGGATTCGTGCAGCGAGATCGCACCACTGCGGTCCGAGGCCTCGAACAGGTTCGTGTAGCGGAGCTGCAGCTCGGCGAGCGGCAATTCGGGTAGCGTCATTTCCGGGAGCCGGTATGGCAGTGCCGCCGCGACGGCCCCGAGCGCCCTGCCAGGAAATGGCGCCGCCGGATCGGGGTGCCGGAACGCCGCACTCAGCACGCGGTAGAGCTCGGAGCGCGCGGCGCTGTCGGCGCGCGGCTCGGGCACCCGCAACAGCTGTGCTTCAGCCAAAGATCTTCCCCGCGATCTCCATGAACTCCGGATCCATCCAGCGCGGCGTCACCACTGCGCTCGCGACTCGCCATTCGCCGGCATCGTGGCGGAGCTGCATGTCGTACCAGGCGCCGGCTGGCCGCAGCCGGCCGCTCGCGGCCTCCGCATGGAACAGGTGCATCGCCTGGATCTCGAAGCGGGCACGCGCCTGCCGCGGTCCGGTCACGTCGATGGTGAGGTTGCCGACCAGATGCTGGCTCGCGGCCAGCGTGCCGATCACGCGCCGCAGCATCTCCAGCACTGCGGCCCGGCCCTCGGCCCGGCCGACCGCCGGGTGATCCACGACGATGTCATCGGTCAGGCAGCTCGAATACAGCTGCCAGTCCTGGTCGTCGATGCCCTGCATGTAGCGGGCGACCAGATTCGCGATCTCCGCGCGCGCCTGCAGGGCGGCAATCGCGGCCTCCACCGTCATCGACCGAGTTCGAGCGGCAGGAACTCGCCCGAGAAGGACTTGCGACCGGAGCGCTCGCGATTGACCCCGGACCAGACGGCGAAGGCGATGCCACCGGAGCCGCCGGGCGTGAAGCGCACGTGACCCGCGCCCGCATCCAGCGGCCGGTGCAGCACGACCTGCCAGTGACCATCGTCATGCAGCGCACGCGCACCGAGACCGAGCGCGGCGCCGGCGCTGCGCCGGCTGCTGCCGTAGCCCTCGGCGACGACGTCCCACGCTGCATCCGCGCCAGCCTTCCAGTACCAGGCGTTGGCCGGTCGGCCCGGCGAGCCCATCGTCACCGCGCTCGCGCCCTCGGCCAGCGGAAAGATCGCCGCGACGCCGTCGACGAAGCGATCGAGGTCGACGAGCGAATCCACCGGCTTCGGCGCCGCCCAGGACAGGCGCAGCGCCAGCTCCTCGCCGTTGTGCAACAGCGCCACCGACAACGCGGTCACCTGGCCGTGATCGGTGCTGCGCGCGAGGAGTGGCGACACCTCGCGCACCAGCGCGAGCGGCGTCGGTACCATCCGCAGCGTCTCACTCGCGGCCCGCGCCCATGGGCGGGCCGCCGGGTCCGCCAGCACCGCGATCGCGACCTTCACTCTAGCGGCCTTCACGGCGCACCCTTCCCGCCAGCGCCATGCGGTTCGAGCGGAGCGGCGGTGAAGCCACCGAAGCGGTCTTCCCAGACCCGGCTGATCAGGAGGTCCATCAGCTCGGAGGGCTCGCCGTTCACCTTCTTCGCGCGTTCGCGCGCGAGCAGCGCGAGCGACTCGTGTACGGCCGGGCCGAACAGTCCCTCGAGCAGCTCGACCGGGATGCGCATCTCCCCGGTCAGCCGGCCCTCGTCGTCGTAGGCGAACGGCGACCAGGGCGGGATGTAGTAGACGTTCGGCTCGGTGCCGTACTCCGGGTGCAGCGGCAGCGCCACGCGCCAGGTCCGCACCAGCTTGTGCACCTGCGAGTCCGGGTCATCGAGGTAGCCGAAGGCGCGCGTGCGTCCCGGGCACTGGCGGTTGCAGGCTGGCGCGAGGTTCTTCTCCACGCGCGGGAAGCACAAGATGCACTTCTCGCTGGTCGTGGTCGCCGGATTGAAGTAGATCGCCTTGTAGGGGCAGGCCTCGACACAGTGCCGGTGCCCGCGGCAGCGATCCTGGTCGATCAGCACGATGCCGTCGGCCTCGCGCTTGTAGATCGCGTTGTTCGGGCAGGCCTGCACGCAGGGCGGATTGCTGCAGTGGTAGCACATCCGCGGCAGGTAGAAACGGTAGCCGTTCGGCCACTGCCCGCCGCCGCGATCCTCGTCCCAGTTGTAGCCCCAGTCCGGGTGCTCGCCGGCAGCGGTCCGCGGCTGGAACTGCGCCTGCTGGCCGCGGCCCTGGTTCAGCACCTCGTCATGGTTGAACTGGAAATGATCGCCGCAGTCGGCGAGTGTCGTCAGCGTCCCCGGCTGTGGCTCGCCGTCGCGGAAGCCGCCGCCCTTCTGCTCGTAGTCGCGCGGATAGCCATGACCCGGATAGGTCGTGACATTCATCCAGCGCATGTGGTTGGTGCCCTCGCGCTGCGTCCACAGGTTCTTGCAGGCGACGACGCAGGTCTGGCAGCCCATGCACTTGTTGAGGTCGATCACGGTCGCGAGCTGCCGCTGTGCTGCGATCAGCTCCTGCTTGGTTCCGTCCGGCTTGTATCCCATCAGGCCGCTCCCGCATCCAGCTTGGCGATGCCGACGCGTACGCCCCGATCGACACAGGCGTAGGGGCTGCCGTGCATGTAGAAATAGCGCAGTTGCTCGTAGCCACCGGCGAAGTGAATCGCCTTCGGCAGGCCGACCAGCAGGCCGTCGAAGTTCTTCCAGCCCTTGAACTGGTACGGCTCCCAGTAATAGACAATGAGCTGGCTCGGCGCGACGCAGGCCTGCAGGCTGGTCATGATCTCGAAACCACCGACGTCATTGAACACCCGCACGGTCTCGCTGTCGGCGATGCCGAGCCTGGCCGCGTCACCATCATTCATGAACACCACCGGTTGCCCGCGGTGCAGGCGGGCGAGCTGCTCATTGGCCAGGTGCACCGAGTTGATGCTGACGCGCGGGTGGCCGCTGGTGATCTGGAACGGGTAGTTGCCGCCGATCGGCGGGATGTCCTTGTGGACCGGCAGCTCCTCGCCGACCTCGAGGAACCACTCATGGTCGATGTAGAACTGCATGCGCCGCGCGTAGGTCGGATACGGGACCTTCTCCTCGGTATGCCAGCGCAGGCTGTAGAAAGGCTTGTCCGGATCGTATTCGTTGGCGACCGCGTGGCGCTGGAAGGTCACGCCCATGCCGTGCAGCGGCACCGTGCCCTCCTCGCGGAAACGTTCGTAGCTGTAGTCGCGCGGGAAGATCCCGGTCGCGATCTTGACCGCGACCATCTCGCGCACCGCATCGCCATGATTGTGCACGGCGCCATCGAGCGAGAAACGCTGGTACAGGCTGGCGTAGTCGTGGGGGCGGCCGAAGCGGTCAGTGAAGCCGTCCAGGCCGCGCTCCGCTGCGCGCGCGGCGATCTTCTGCAGCAGCAGCCCGAAGATCTGCCATTCCTCCTTCGCCTCGCCGACCGGCTCGACCGCCTTCTGGATCAGCGAGATGTACGGGCTCGCCGTCATCGACAGCGTCATGTCCTCCTTCTCGTAGTACCAGGCGGCCGGCAGCACGTAGTCGCAGTACATCGCCGACGAGGACATCCGGGTCTCGACCGTGAACAGGGTCTTGATCTTCGGGAACAGCTCCTGCGGGTACTGGACATTGGCGCTGCGCACGCGCCGCAGCGGATTGTTGCCCATGTACAGCACGACCTCGGGCGGCTTGCCCGGCTCGGGCAGCACGAGGCCGTCCCACCAGCCCTTGGCCACCGCGTCGTCGAGGTAGTCGCCGAACGAACGCGGCATCGCCGGGTCCTGCCACTCGCGCCGGTTCCACAGCCGGTCGTAGCCGGCGTGGTAATACATCCAGAAGGACGACGGCACCTGGCCGAGCTGGCGCGTCATCAGTTTCATCATTTCGATGCTGATCAGTTCCTCGGTCGTCTCCGGGTCGCGGGCCAGCATGTCGCGCGCGAGTGCCTGCGCCATGTCCATGCCGATGGTCATCCCGCCCCGCGCAACCGGCTTCTCCATCCCCGCCAGCATCGAGATGCCGTCGGCCGGGAAGGACCAGATCGTGATTCCGGTACCCGGCTTGCCGACGTTGCCGGACAGCGCGAGCGCCAGCAGCAGGCTGCGCTCCATCAGGTCGCCGTGATAGTGCTTGCCGCTGCTGAAGCCCGTATAGGCGCAGGTGCGGCGGGTCGCGATCTTGCGCGCCAGCTCGCGGATCACCGAGCCGTGGACACCACAGAGTTCCTGCGCCTGCTCGGGCCGGTAGCGCGCATCGAGCTGCCGGCGCAGCTGCGCGAACACCGGCGTGACGGTCACGCGGCTGCCATCGGCGAGCGTCACCTCGTACTCGCCCTCGAGCGCCGGCGTGAAGCCGTGACGCAGCGTCGCACGCGGAGCCGGCGCGATGTGGCCGGTGGCCGTATCGAAGAAGTACAGCTGATCCTCGCGCCCGCCGTCGACCTCGGCGGCGCGCAGGTAGCGCCGCGTGTCCGTGCGCACCAGCAGCGGCAGGTCGGTCTGCTCGCGGACGAAGCCGGCATCATAGATGCCTTCATCGATCATTACCTGGCAGGCGGCGAGCCAGAAGGCGGCATCGGTGCCCACCCGCACCGGGACGTGCACGTCCACCGCGTGCGTGGTCGGATTGGCATCCGGCGCCAGCAGCACGAACTCGGTGCCGTTGTAGCGGGCCTCGGTGATGAAGTGATAGAGCGCCGGCGCCGTGTAGGACCAGTTCGAATGCGTCATGATCACGAGCCGCGCATCGAAGAAGTTGTCCGGCGTGTAGCCGACCTGCATCTTGCCGAGCGTGATCAGGGAACCGACGAAAGTGTCGCCGATCTGCACGTTGTGGTCGGTCAGGATGCCGTTCAGCAGCGCGGTGAAGCGGAACACCGCCGCCGAGGCGACGTTGCCGGCATGCACGTGCGGGCCATCCAGCACGAAGCTCGAGGTCCCGCCGCGCTGGTGACCGTCGAGGATCGCATCCGCGACTGCAGTCAGCGCCTCGTCCCAGCTGATCCGCTGCCAGCGGCCCTCGCCGCGCTCGCCAACCCGCTTGAGCGGATACCGGACCCGCTCGCCGCTGTACAGGCTGGTGTGGAAGGCACAGCCCTTCTGGCAGCCGAGCGGGTTGAAGTCGGAGTACTTCGGATTGCTGGCACGCGTGCGCGCCGCCTGTTCCTCGCGCCACACCAGCCCGTTCCTCGTGTACACATGGAACAGGCAGGTGCCCGGCGAGCAGGCATTCGTGTGCGATCCCCAGGTGACCCGGTCCCAGTGCCATTCCCGACGATAGAGATCCTCCCAGCCGGCGTAGTCGAGCTGGCGGGTACCCGCCAGCACCTCGCCGACGAATCCCAGGTTCACCCCGGGCGCCAGCTCGCACAGCGCGAGCGCGAGGCCTGACTGCAGGCTGCGGGCCAGGAAGCGGCGCCGCGACAGGCCGGTGTCACCGGGCGTGGGCAGGACCTCAGTCTCGTTGATTGCCATCGCCTCTCCTCATCACGGCCCGACGACGGCGGCGAGCACCAGGTCGGACAGGCGCTGGAAGCGCTCGACGTTGGCCGCCTCCTCGAGCAGGCCGGCGGTCAGCACGACGAAGCACAGATCCTGCGCGGGATCGACCCAGAACATCGTACCACCGCCGCCGACATGACCGAAGGTCCGCGGCGAGCTCAATACGCCGAACGGGGTCGGGAAGATGCCATCACCGCGCAGCGAAAATCCGAGTCCAAGGTAGGCCGGGAACGGCTCCCAGCCGCGGCTCTCGCAGGCGAAACTGAACAACGCGTTGATCTTGCTGCCGGTCTGGTTGCTGCTCGCCAGCTCGATCATCCGTGGCGACAGCAGCCGCACGCCGTCCAGCTCGCCGCCGCGCCGCAGCATTTCGCTGAACCGGTAGAAATCCGCCGCGGTCGAGTAGACACCGATCGCCGGCACTTCGGCGTGCTCGCCGAGCACCTCGTTGTACGACTCCATCATCGGCGCCGGCAGTATGCCCGGGCTCCGGTCGCGGACCACGATCGGCACCCGGCGCGCCTGCAGGTCGGCGCGCAATCCCAGCGCGGTCGAGTGCATGCCGAGCGGCTGGAACAGGTCCTGGTCGAGGATCTGCCGGTACGCGCGCTGGCCGCCGTCGGCGCGGCGGACCAGCTCCGCCAGCACGACGTGCGCGGTGAGGCCGCTGTAACTGACGTCCTGGCCGGGCCGCGACAGCGGCGGGAACATGCACACCGCGGCCAGCGCCGCCGCCAGCGGCATGCGGTCAAGTGGCACCGGCGGCATGCCGCCGAGCCCGCCCGTGTGCGCCAGCAGGTGCTGCACGGTGATCCGTTGCTTGCCGAGCATGCCGAACTCGGGAATCAGCTCCGCGACCGGCATGGTCAGGCGCAGCAGCCCCCGCTCGCAGCGGTTCAGCACCAGCACGTTGGTCAGCGTCTTCGACAGCGACATCACCGCGAACACATCGTCAACGCGGGCGGCGCGGCCGGCAGCGAGGTCGCTGTTGCCGATCGCCTCGTGCAGCACGAGGCTGCCGTGCCGGCCGACCGCGAGCACGGCCCCGTCGTAGAGGCCAGCCCCGACATCGCGCGCGACTGCTTCCGACAGCCGGCGCAGCCGTGCTGCATCGAGGCCGACGCTTCCCGGATCCTGGATCTGCATGTGAGTCCCCCGCAGTTGCTGCACCGGCGCGGCCATCGCGCACTGGCAATTATACCGTGAAGAATAATATGATACCCGATAAAATAAAAGGCGCACGGGCGCCATGCAAGGCCGGCGGAGAGGCCGGGGGCCGCGGACGGAGGGACCATGCCGACACCGACGCTGACATTCGGGCTGGACGACACCATCGGCACGATCACCTTCTGCCGGCCCGAGGAACGCAATCCGATCAGTGCGCAGCTGATCGCCGAATTCGAGCAGGCGGTCGAATCCGCGGCGAACCGGCCGGAACTGCGTGCCCTGATCATCACCGGCAGCGGCAACTGCTTCATGGCCGGCGGTGACATCAACATGATGCGCCAGGGCCTCACGGAACCGTTCGAATTCTTCCGGCTGCACGACCGCCTGACCAGTGCCGGCAACCGGCTGGCGCGACTGCCGGTGCCGGTGATCGCCGCGATCAACGGGCACGCCTTCGGCGGCGGCCTGGAACTGGCGCTGGCCTGCGATATGCGCATCCTGTCGGCGACGGCCCGGGTCGGACTGCCCGAGGTCGGGCTTGGCATCCTGCCGGCTTCCGGCGGTACGGCCAGGCTCGCGCGGCTGATCGGCCGCGAACGGGCCCTGTACCTGGAGCTGAGCGGCGAGGCCATCGATGCGGCCGAGGCACTGCGGCTCGGGCTGGTGCTGCGGGTCGTTGCGCCGGAGACTGTCGTGGCTGAGGCCCGGGCGCTGGCGGCGCGCATCGCGGCGCAGGCGCCGGCCTCGGTCGCGATGATCAAGCGTGCCGTGACCCTGGCGGCGGACATGCCGCTGGAGGCGGCCGTCGACTACTGCCAGGCCACCGGCATGCTGCTCGGCGGTACGCGCGACAGTCGCGAGGGTTTCGATGCCTTCCTCGGCAAGCGCAAGCCGCAGTGGCAGAACCGCTGACCACCGGCAGGAGCCCCGGGACATGCATACTCGATGGAATAATTGCATACTATTCAGAATAACCGCGCCCGGTGGCGCGACGGGAGTATTGCTCCGATGAAGGCGATCGTATTGCCCACGACCGGGCCGGCCGAGGCACTGGTCTATACCGACCTGGAACGGCCCGAGCCCGGGCCCGGGCAGATCCTGATCGAGGTAGCCACCGCCGGCCTGAGTTTCGGGGACGTCCAGCTGCGCTGCGGACTGTATCCGCACATGCCACCGCTGCCTTTCGTGACCGGCTACGAGGCCGCCGGCGTCGTGGTCGGAACCGGCGCGGGCGTGCCGGCGGACTGGCTCGGGGCGCGCGTCGTCGTCGTCACGCAGGGCGGCTGCGCCGCGCAGTACGTCGCGAGCTACACGATCTTCGCCGCGCGGCTGCCGGACAGCGTTTCCTTCGAGACTGCGATCGGCATCGGCGTCAACTATCTCACGGCCCGGATCCTGCTGCGGCGCGCGGCGCCGGTTGCGCGCGGCGCGACAATGATCGTTTACGCCGCCGCCGGCGGCGTCGGCTCGGCGCTGGTCCAGCTCGGCAAGCTCGATGGCGCGCAGGTGATCGGTCTCGCCGGCTCGGAAGCAAAGTGCCGGTTCGTCCGCGACCTCGGCGCCGATGCCGTGCTGCAGTCCGGCGCGGGACCCCTCGCCGGCGCGGTGCGTGGGATTACCGGGGCGGCCGGGGCGGCGGTCGTATTCAACTCCGTCGGCGGGACCACCCTCGTCGATGATCTCGGCATGCTCGGGCCCTTCGGCCAGGTTGTGCTCTACGGCATGGCGGGTGGTCCGCCGGCGCCGGACTTCATGCCGGCTTTCCTCGGCGCCTTCGGCCTGAGCCCGGCGCTGCGGCTGATGAGCCTGGAATCGGTGGCGATGAGCGACCCGGCCTCGATGGGCCAGATCCTGCAGGAGCTCGTGGACCTGGCCGCCGCCGGCCTGATCACACCGAAGCTGCACGCGGTACTGCCGCTGGCCGAGGCTGCCGCGGGACACCGGCTGCTCGAGAGCCGGCAGGTCATGGGCAAGCTCGTGCTCGCGGTCAGCTGAGGAAGGTGCCCGGAGTGAACTACCCGGCCTACGACTGGATTGCGCGGCACGCGGCGCGCCAGCCCGGTAAAGCCGCCTGCATCGACGTGCACAGCCACCGGACGCTCAGCTATGCGGCGATGGACCAGCGCGCGCGCCAGCTCGCGGCCTGGCTGACGAAGGACTGCGGCCTCGCCCGCGGCGATCGCGTCGCGGTGCTGTCCCAGAACACGGTCGAGCATCTGGTCGTGCACAACGCCTGCGTCAAGGCCGGTGCCATCAACGTACCCCTGAACTGGCGCCTGACTGCCCGCGAGTTGCGCGACCAGCTCGCCAATGCCGCGCCACGGGTCCTGATCCATGAGGACCAATACGCCGAAACCGCGCGCGCTGCCGCACCCGATGCCAGCCTGCGGCTGGTCGACTGGGGCGCGGACGGCACCGGTGGCGAGTACGGCACCAGCGTCGCCGCCGCACCGGCGGATTTCGCTCCGGTCGCGGCGACGCTCGCCGATGCCTGCGCGATCCTCTACACCTCCGGCGCGACCGGCCAGCCGAAGGGCGTTGTCATCACGCATGCGATGCTGTTCTTCAATGTCGTCAACTACGGCATGATCGTCCGCGTCGGCCAGAGCTCGGTGCAGCTGTGCTCGCTGCCGCTGTTCCACACCGGTGGCCTCAGCCAGGGTTCGAGCCCGGCGCTGCACGCCGGCGGCACCGTCGTCGTCAGCCGGCGATCGGATCCGGATTACGTGCTCGACCTGCTCGATGACCCGGCGCTCGGCATCACGCACATGATGGGCGTGCCGGCCAGCTACCAGATGCTGAGCCAGCACCCGCGCTTCGACAGCGTGGACCTGTCACGCATCGTCGCGGCCGCCGTCGGCGGCTCGCCGGTTCCGCTCGCGCTGCACCACCGCTGGCGCGCGCGCGGGGTCGCCTTCCAGGAAGGCTACGGCATGACCGAGAGCGGACCGAGCGTGTACATCAGCGCACTCGACCAGCCGCTCGAGAAGGTCGGCTCCTGCGGCAAGCCGGTCGTGCACGCTGAATCGCGGCTCGTGACTCCGGACGGCCGCGATGCGAACACCGGCGAAGTCGGCGAAGTCTGGGTCCGCGGCCCATCGGTGACACCCGGCTACTGGAACAATCCGGCGGCCACGGCCCTGGCCTTCAGCGACGGCTGGCTGAAGAGCGGCGACGCGGCGCGGCGCGACGCCGATGGCTACTACTACATCGTCGACCGCTGGAAGGACATGTACATCTCCGGCGGCGAGAACGTGTATCCGGCCGAGGTCGAGAACGTCCTGTACGAACTGCCCGAGGTTGCCGAGGTCGCGGTGATCGGCGTCGCCGACGAGCGCTGGGGCGAGGTCGGCTGCGCCGCCATCGTCCTGCGCCCCGCTGTCACGCTCGGCGCCGACCAGGTCCTGCTGCACTGCGACGGCCGGCTGGCCCGCTACAAGATTCCCCGCCACGTCGTGTTCCTGGACGGGCTGCCGCACAACGAAGTCGGCAAGATCGTCAAGGGCGAACTGCGCCAGCGGCTTGGTGCCGGCGCGCTGGTACGGAAGTGAACGACCAGGCGCAGCTGGACCGGCGGGGGCTCGACTTCGAGCTGGTCGCGACCCCCGAGGAGCGCGAATTCCAGCGCCGGCTGCGCGAGTTCCTCGATCGCGAGCTGACCGAGGAGATCCGCCGGCAGCATCCGCTCGATCTCGGCCTGGGACCGGAGGGCCGCGTGTTCATGCGCCGGATGGGCCAGGCCGGCTTTCTCGGCATCGGCTGGCCGGCACAATACGGTGGCAGCGGCGGCACGCTGGTGATGGAGCTGATCCTGTCGCAGGAATTCGCGCGGCGCGAGGCCTACCTGCCGAACAGCGTGGCGCGGCTGATGGCCGGCCCGGTGATCCTGCGCCACGGCAGCGAGCACATGAAGCGCGAGTTCCTGCCGCGCATCGCCGGCGGCGAGATTGAGTTCTCGCTCGGCTATACCGAGCCGACCGCAGGGTCCGATCTCGCGGCGCTGCAGATGCGCGCAGTGCGCGATGGTGACGACTACGTCATTTCCGGGCAGAAGGTCTTCAACACGCAGAGCCACTTCGCGGACTACCACTGGCTCGCGACGCGGACCGATCCGGAGGCACCACGGCACGGCGCGATCAGCCTGTTCGTCGTCGACCAGCGCGCCCCCGGCATCACGATCCACCCGATCCATACGCTCGGCGGGGAACGTACCAACGGCGTGTTCTACGACGAGGTGCGCGTGCCCGCGACCCGGCTGGTCGGCGGGGTGAACCGCGGCTTCTACTACATGATCGAGGCCATCGAGCACGAGCGCCTGATGCTGTCGCAGAACATCCGGCTGCGGGCCTTCCTCGACCGCCTCACCGCGCACGTGCGCACGGCCAGCCGCGACGGGCGGCCACTCGCCAAAGACCCCGGCGTGCGCCGGCGCCTGGCCCAGATCGAGGTGGATTTCGAGGCAGCCCTCAGCTTCGAGGCCCACGCGCTGTTCCTGCTCCAGGCCGGCAAGACGATCGAATCCGAAGGCACGATGACCAAGCTGGTCGGCAGCGAGCTGCACCAGCGCATCGCCTACGACGCCCTCGACATCCTCGGCCCCTGGGGCCGCCTCGAGGACGGGGCGGCCGGCGCACCGCTCGCGGGCGAAGTCGCACGCCTGAGCCGCGCGACCGTGATCGACACGATCGGCGGCGGTACCAGCGAAGTGCTGCGCAACGTCGTCGCCCAGCGCAGCCTGCGCCTGCCGCGCGGCAGCTGAGCGGCCGCGAGTCCGCACGGAGACCATTGCGATGCACCTGCAGCTCGATGAAGAGCAGACACTGATCCGGCAAAGCGCCCGCGACTTCCTGGCGCAGGCCTGGACCGTGACCCAGGCGCGCGCCGCCCGTCTCGATCCGCGCGGCTGCGGCGACGCCCTGTGGCGACAGATGGCCGGGCTCGGCTGGACGCGACTGCTCGTTCCCGACGGTCATGGCGGCGCGGGCGGCAGCTTCGTGGATGTCGTCGTGCTGCTCGAGGAGACCGGTTACGCCTGCCTGCCCGGACCGTTCTTCTCGACTGCCGTGGTTGGCGCGCTGTGCTTGCGACACGCCGGCACACCGGCGGCCTGCGCTGAACTGCTGCCGTTGCTCGCGCGCGGCGAGCTCCGGCTGGCGCTGGTGCTGGACACGCAGCGCAGCGACCTCGAGCTCGCCGATATCACCGTGATGGCGACACCGCAGCCCGCGGGCACGCGCCTCGACGGCACGGTGCCCTTCGTGGCCGACGCCGCGGCCGCCGACCTGCTGCTGTGCCCGGCACGGAGCGGCACCGACGCTATCGAGCTCTACCGCGTACCCGCGAATGCGACGGGCCTGCACTGCACGCCGATGCCCAGCATCGGTGGCGCGCAGTTCTGCGAAATTGGATTCACCGAAGTCGAGCTCGACCCGGCCGCCGCGATCGGCGCCCCCGGCGCCGTGCTCCCGGGCCTGCGGCAGGCGCTGCTCATTGCCACGGTCGCCAAGTGTGCAGAGATGATCGGCGGCGCGCAGCGCGTCCTCGACACGGCCGTCACCTATGCCCGGGACCGCGTGCAGTTCGGACGGCCAATCGGCAGCTTCCAGGCAATCCAGCACCACTGCGCGGACATGCTGATGGACCTCGAGCGGGCGCGCTGGCTGACCTACAAGGCAGCGGCGGCCATCGACCGCGGTGATCCCGATCCCGTGCTCGTCGCCAAGGCCAAGGTCTGCTGCAACGACAGCTATCGCCACATCGTGCGCCGCGGCCACCAGGTGATGGGCGGCATCGGCTACTGCGAGGAGCACGAGATGCCGCTGTACTTCCGCCATGCGCGCATGGCCGAAACAGCCTTCGGCGACAGCGACGGACATCTCGCCAGCCTTGCCACGCAGCTGCTGGGGCCCGCCTGATGAGCGGCCTCTTTGACCTCAGCGGCAAAGTCGCCATCGTCACCGGTGGCGGCACCGGGATCGGCCTCGGCATCGCCCGGGCGCTGGCCGGCGCCGGTGCCGCGCTGGCGATCTGCGGGCGGCGCCTGGAGGTCTGCGAGTCGGCCTGCGATGAGCTCCGGGCATCCGGCGCCCTGGCCACCGCCTGCCGCTGCGACGTGACGAGCCCGGCCGAGGTCGAGGCCATGGTCGCCGGTGTGCTGGCGCGCTTCGGCCACATCGACATACTGGTCAACAACGCCGGCACCACCGGCGCCGCGCAGGAATGCCTCGAGATCGACTTCGGCCAGTGGCGGCAGACGCTGGCCACCAATCTGGATGGCGTGTTTCTCTGCTCGCAGGCGGTCGCGCGCCGGATGGTGCCGCAGCAGCGCGGCAAGATCATCAACATCGCGTCGATCGGATCCTTCCTGCCGCTGCCGATGAGCGCGGACTACAGCGCCAGCAAGGGCGGCGTCCTGATGCTGACCCGGGCGATGGCCCTCGAACTCGTGCGGCACAACATCCAGGTCAACGCCATCTGCCCGGGCTATGTCGATACGGGATTCAACCCCGCGACGACCGAGCGCGTGCTGGCCGGGATCGGGCGCAAGGTCCCGGCCGGGCGCATCGGCCAGCCAGCGGATCTCTCCGGCGCCGCCATCCTGCTGGCCTCGCCAGCCAGCGACTACATGGTGGGATCGAGCATCGTCATCGATGGCGGAGTCATGCTGAAATAGCGAGCCGCACCGTTGTACGCTAGCGGTTTCCGCGACTGACCGGGAGGACCCATGCGCATCGGCATCATGATCGGCACGGACATGGCGCAACCCACGCTGGATGAGCTCATCGCGCGGGCCAGGACCGCGGAAGCCGCGGGGCTGCACCAGGTCTGGATGGCCAATATGTTCTCCTTCGATGCCCTCACGACCCTGGCGCTGGTCGGCCGGGAAACCAGTCGCATCGGGCTCGGCACGGCGGTGACGCCCACCTTTCCACGGCATCCCACCGTCATGGCCCAGCAGGCCATGACAGCAGCGGCGGCCAGCAACGGCCGGTTCACACTGGGCATCGGCCTGTCGCACCGGCTGGTCATCGAGGACATGTTCGGCCTGTCCTACGCGAGGCCCGCCCGGCACATGCGGGAGTACCTGTCGGTGCTGCTGCCGCTCCTGCGCGGCGAAACGGTGGCGTTCAACGGCGAGTTCTACCGGGTGAACGGCGTGACGCTGGACTTTCCCGGTGGCCACAACCCGCCCATAGTCATCGCCGCGCTCGGTCCGGTGATGTTGCGCCTGGCCGCCGAGCTGTCCGAGGGCACCAGCACCTGGATGGTGGGCCCGAAGACGATGGAGAACCACATCATCCGCTCCCTCCGGGAGGCCGGCATGCAGGCGCCGCGCGTGGTCGGCGGTTTCCCGGTGCTGCTGACCAACCGACCCGACGAGGTTCGCGCCGAACTCGGCGCTGCGCTCACGATCTACGGCCAGCTGCCGAGCTACCGCGCCATGCTGGACCGGGAAGGGCTGGCGAGGCCCGAGGACGTTGCCATCCTTGGCGATGAGAAACTGCTGCGGAGCGCCATCCGGCGACTGGCCGACATCGGCGTGACCGACTTCAATGCCGTCATCATGGGCTCGGATCCCGAGGACTGCGCGCGGACGCTGCAGTTCCTCGCCGACGTGGCCGGCCGCGGCGCCTAGCCGGTCTTGCCCTTGATGTGCTGCGCGATGCGCGTGCCGAGCGCACCCGCCACGACCCCATAGCCCGCGTAGTCGGCGGCTACGAGGTCGCCGTCCTTGTCGGTCTCGACGAAGTCGACGTCGGTCCGCAGGTAGACGCCCGAATACTGGTGCCCCTTCCAGTACAGGCTCTGGCCGGAATCGGCCACCGGGTTTGGCCCGAACAGGTACAGGTATGCGCCGCGCAGCCGGATCGAGGTCTTTTCGGCCTGCACGACGTTGTAGAGGATTGCCACCGCATCGACTCCGAGCGCCGTGGCGAGGTCGTAGCCGACCGAGGCCGCGAGCTTTCCGACGCCGATGCCGCTGGTCGCGAGCGCGAAGTCGTTGCCGCGCACGTTGCCGACCGTCGTCAGCTTGATCAGGCGGTAACCGTCGGCTGTACCCCACTGCCAGTGCGTCGCTTCCTTGCTCTGCAGCGCGTTGAACAGGCCGGCCATGCCGCCGGCCTCGATCTTCGTGTTCTGGTAGGCCGCCTGCTTCTCCGGCGCGTCGAGAAACTCCTCGGGCGCCAGCAGCTGCATGCCCACCGTCGCGAAAGCCTCCCGGAGCGGCCCGATACCGGCATCGTGCAGCTCAGTGGCCAGCCGGCCGATGTCGTCCGAATCGACCTTGCGTGCGCGGCGCGTGTTGACCCGGTAGACGTAGTCGCCGCCGTAGAAGCGGTAGCTCTTTTCCTTGTGATTGCCGCAGTCGTACACGTAGTACGAGATCAGCGCGACGCGGCGCGGCGGCGCGCCGAGCGCCTTCAGGTACGGCACCGGGCCGCGGCCGCTCTCGGCGCCATCACCGTCGCCATTCATCAGGCTGAGCTTGACCCTGCCGGCGAGCTGCACCGGGTCGGTGCCGAGCTCAGCCTGGAACGATCCACCGGCCGCGGCCGATCCCGCCACGACCGTCATCACTACGCCGGCCACGCAGGCCGGCCACCATCCCGCTCGCCGCATCGACTCCTCCTGATGTGCCGCCGGAACTTCGCTACGGTAGCATGGCCAGCGGCCGTGCAGTTGTGTTGAAATAGCGCCCTCGACTGCTTCGGAGCCGAAGGATGAGCGACCCGGCCGGCCTTGCTGTTCCCGCCCCACCCGCCCGCTTCAATTTCGCCCGCCACCTGTTCGAGCTAAACGCCGGGCGCGCCGCGCAGATTGCCTTCATCGACGATGCCGGCCGGCTCAGTTACGGTGAGCTCGAGCACCGCGCCCGCCGCTGCGCCGCCGCGCTGCTCGGCTCCGGCCTGCGCCGCGAAGAACGCGTGCTGCTGGCGCTGCACGACTGCAGCGATTTCCCGGTCGCCTTTCTCGGCGCGCTGTACGCCGGCGTCGTCCCGGTCGCAGTGAACACGCTGCTCTCCGCCGACGACTACGCCTACATGCTCGCGCACTGCCGCGCACAGGCCGTGCTGACCTCGGCGCCGCTCATGCCCGTCATGCAGGCGGCGATCACTGCCGGCGGCCGGGAGGTCCGCGCGCTCGTGGTCTCGCGCGGCAGCGACCTGCCGGCCGGTGCGCTCGCCTTTGACGACTGGATCGCGGCGCAGCCGCCGCTCGCGGCCGCCGCCGATACCGCCGCCGATGAAATCGCCTTCTGGCTCTATTCCTCGGGCTCGACCGGCCGACCCAAGGGCACCGCCCATACCCACGCGAATCCGTACTGGACGGCGGAGCTCTACGGCCGGCGGACCCTCGGCCTCAGGGCGGACGACCTGTGCTTCTCGGCGGCCAAGCTGTTCTTCGCCTATGGCCTCGGCAATTCGCTGAGCTTCCCGCTGTCGGTCGGGGCCACCGTGCTGCTGATGGCCGAGCGGCCGACGCCAGCCGCGATCTTCCGCCGCTGGCTCGAACACCGCCCGACCGTGTTCTTCGGTGCGCCGACCGGCTACGCCGGGCTGCTGGCCGCGCCGGAGCTGCCGGCGCGCGACGCCGTGGCGCTCCGGCTGTGTTCATCGGCCGGCGAGGCGCTGCCGCGCGAGATCGGCGAGCGCTTTGCGGCGCACTTTGGCATCGATGTCATCGACGGCATCGGCTCGACCGAGATGCTGCACATTTTCCTGTCGAACCGGCCAGGCGACGTGCGCTACGGCAGCTCCGGCAAGCCGGTCGCGGGCTATGACATCGAGCTGCGCGACGAGGCCGGGCAGCCGGTCACCGCGGCGGGACACATCGGCGAGCTCTGTATTCGCGGTCCCTCGTCGGCGCTGATGTACTGGCAGGACCGCGTGCGCAGCGATGCGACCTTCCAGGGCGCCTGGACCCGCAGCGGCGACAAGTACGAGATCGACGCCGACGGCTACTACATCTATTCCGGCCGCAGCGACGACATGCTGAAGGTCAGCGGCCAGTACGTGTCACCGTTCGAGGTCGAGGCGACGCTGGTGCAGCACCCGGCGGTGCTCGAGGCCGCGCTCATCGGCGTGATCGACCCGAACGGCCTGACCCGGCCCAAGGCCTATGTCGTGCTCAAGGAGCGCGGGCAGGCCTCGGCTGCCCTGGCCACGGAACTGCAGCAGTTCGTCAAGGCCCGGCTGGCGCCGCACAAGTATCCGCGCGAGGTGGAATTCCTCGACGAGCTGCCGAAGACGGCCACCGGCAAGATCCAGCGCTTCCGGCTGCGCGAGCGGGCGCGCCAGGCTTAGAGAAACCTCAAACGAGCTGTCCTGCGCCTTGAGCCTCATGTATATTTTGATAATATACAGGCATGCTGGAACTTGAGAGCGCCACAGGTTTTCAATGGGACGCCGGCAACGCAGGCAAACACCGTAAACACGATGTAACCGATGCGGAAGCCGAGCAGGTGTTCTTCTGTCCCGATCTGCTGGTCGCGACGGATGTACGACACAGCGATGTGGAGCCCCGCTTCCATGCACTCGGAGAGACACTGTCGGGCAAGAAGTTGCACGTGACGTTTACCCTTCGGGCGGCAGGCACACTGATTCGCATCATTTCGGCACGCGCCATGAATCGCAAAGAGAGAGCCATTTATGAAAGGCAAACTGAAAACTCCGCCTGAATTCAGCTCGGAGGCCGCGGAGCGAGCCTTCTGGGCGCGCCACGACAGCACGGAGTATGTCGACTGGTCCGCGGCCAGGCACGTACAGTTGGCCAGGCTCAAGCCATCGACCGAAACCATTTCACTGCGACTTCCGAAGTATCTGCTGGACAACATTCGGCAGATCGCCAACTCGCGCGATGTTCCCTACCAGTCATTGATCAAGATGTGGTTACAGGAACACGCCGTCGAGCGGCGCTGAAGCCTCGAAGGATTGATGCTCGAACCAGGCGGCTCAAGCCATCAGCGCCGGTTCGAATAGTCCCTGCCGGAGCTTCGCTGCGGAAGCCCCGGCAGGGTCTGGTGGAATTGGCGCGCCCGGCGGGAGTCGAACCCACGACCTACGGCTTCGGAGACCGTCACTCTATCCAGCTGAGCTACGGGCGCGGTGTCGGCCGGTGGCGCGGGCAGCACGGCCCGCGGGCATGGCGGCAGATGCGCGATTCTAGCGGGCGCGGAGCCCGAGCGTCCAATTTGCAGCTTCCGCAGCCCGCCGGCGGCCCGCTATAATCCGCGCCCCTCGCCAGCCTCCGGACGGAATCGCACTCGTGGCCAATCAGGACAGCCATTTCAGGAACGTTTTCAGCGCCGTCATCGGCATCCTCGTCGCCGTGGCGCTCGTCCTGCTGGGCCTCGCCCGGCTGCTGGATCGCAGCACTGTGGATGAGCGCCGGGCAGATGATTCGCTGGTCCGCGCGGGAATACTGGAACGCATCCAGCCGGTCGGCCGCGTGGCAATCGCCGGGCAGGACAATGCCGCCCTGGCAATGACGGCGCCAATCCCGGCCGCGGAAACCACGGCCGCGGCCGCGCCGGCTACCGGCGAGCCAGCTCCCGCGGCTTCCACCCCGGCCACGCCGGAGGCCGCCGTTCCCGTCGCGGCGGCAGCGCCGGCCGCAGACGGCAAGGCCACCTTTCAGTCCGCCTGCAGTGTCTGCCATGGGGCCGGCATCGCCGGCGCACCCAAGGTCGGCGACAAGGCCGGCTGGGCCGCGCGCATCGCCCAGGGCACTGCGACGCTGCACCAGCATGCGCTCCAGGGCTACCAGGGCCAGGCCGGCGTCATGCCGGCCAAGGGCGGGCGCGCCGATCTTGCCGACGAAGTTGTCGCCGCCGCGGTCGACTACATGGTGGCCGAGAGCCGCTGATCGGCCACCGCCGCCGGCGACTCGCGCTCCAGCCGCCAGTAACTGATCGCCTCGGACCAGAGCTGCGCATCGCAAGAATCGCGAGAACCGTGACCCTGGCCGCAATCTGACGGCGACCCAGACTCAGATCACCTCCAAGTCCACGGGTGAGGTGTCCACGAAAGCGGTGAACCGAAAGTCAGGCTTTGAATCATGCGCTATCCCATCGCCATTGAGACAGGCGACTCCCGGCATGCCTACGGCGTCGTCGTCCCTGACCTGCCGGGTTGCTTTTCCGCCGGAGACACGCTGGATGATGCATTGACCCATGCTCAGGAAGCGATCCTGCTCCACCTGGAAGGATTGCTCGACGAGGGTCAGCCTGTGCCGGAGCCGAGCGACATCGAGCGACTGCGCCGCAAGCGCGAGTTCCGCAACTGGACCTGGGCCGTTGTCGACGTGGATCTGAGTCAGCTTGGCGACGATGCCCACGCTCGCCGGCACGGCGAGACCCGTTCCGGATTTCTCGCCCGCGCGGCCCTGGATGCGATGCGCAAACAGGCTAAACGAGCCTGACGGTCCTGAGCCTGCGGCCCGCCTTCGCGAACCCGCGATCGAACGTAGCGAACCCCACGCCCGGCGGCACTCGCAGGAGATGCAGGGCATCCGCGAGCTCGAGCCCCTTGCCGGTGGCCTCCAGCGCAGTGGCCACCGCGCTCGCATCCTCGACCCGCACGTTCGGAAGCCCCAGCAGACCCCGCAGTGCACGCGCCGCTTCGACCGCGTTCAACTCGTACACCGACTCGAGCACCCAGGCTGCTTCGAGCAGCACCGTCACGCCGATGAAGATCTCATCCGACTCGAACAGACGGCGCGCCAACGCACCCTGTCGTTCGTCGTCGTTGACCAGAAGCCGCACGACGACATTGGTATCGACGGCAAGCATGCCGCGCTACCGCTTGACCCCGCGCCGGTATCGGCGCCCGATTGCAGCGCGAATTCCCCGGTCCATCTCCGCAACGGTCCTCGCCGGTCCAGCATGGGATACCGAGCCGAACACCTGGCTGAGTTCCGTCGGTGGGAACGGCGCCTTGGCGCGGAGGCGCACGCCGTCGGTCGTCAACTCGACGGCGAACTCCGTACCCGCAGCCCAGCCGTGCGCCTCGCGCACCGCCTTCGGCAGCACGACCTGGCCCTTCGACGATAGTCGCGTGGTTTCCATGCCGCGATGGTAAGACGACGTAAGACAGCGGTCAAGCACCGAACGTAGCAGGTGCCGCCGGCGCCACTCGCGGGCCAGCGCCCGGCTTACACGCCGGGCGGGCAAATCAGTGGAATCGCGTCACGTCGGTTGCGGCGGTACAGGCGAAAATCGCCGTCGACCGTCACGACGCAGTGCTTGAGATGCAGCTCGCTCATCGTGATGAGGCACAAATCGGCCAGATCCGGCCTGCGGTCAGCGTAGCGCCTGGCCAGAGCATCGAGCTGCGGCAGGTGTGCGTTGCAGTCGAAATCCAGGGTCACCAGTTGCTGCTTGATGCTGCTTCCAGCTGATCCTTGATGATCTGGCTCTGCGAGAGTACGCGCCGGGGTCAGCCATGAGCCTGCCCGCCGATGACTTCCGTTCCGACAGCACCGTCGCGGCACGGTGCCGGCGCGTCCACCACCAGACGCTCCAGCCGCCGGTAGCTGACCGCCTCGGACAACTGCGCGAGGTCCACGCGCTCCGTACCCGCGAGATCCGCGATCGTGCGCGCGACGCGCAGGATGCGGTGGCAGGCGCGCGCCGAGAGACCGAAGCGACGGGCAGCGGTATCCAGCAGTCCATGTTCCCGCGCACCGATGCCGCAGGCGGCCTCGAGGGTGGCGATCTCCAGGCTGCTGTTGAGGGCGCCGCGTTGCTGCTGTCGCGCACGGGCCGCCGCCACGCGCGCAGCCACCGCGGCGCTGCCCTCGCCCGCCGGTGGCGTCAGGCGCAGCGTCCGGTATTCCAGGCGCGGCACCGCAACCTGCAGGTCGATGCGATCGAGCAGCGGACCGGAGATCTTGCCGAGGTAGCGGCTGATGAGCTGCGGCGGGCAGCGGCAGCGGCCGGCGGGATCGCCAGCATGGCCGCAGGGGCAGGGATTCATCGCCGCGATCAGCTGGAAGCGCGCCGGGAAATGCCCGCGCCAGGCCGCGCGCGCGATATGGACTACACCGGTCTCGAGCGGTTCGCGCAGTCCCTCGAGCACGTCGCGACGGAACTCCGGCAACTCGTCGAGGAACAGCACGCCGTGATGCGCCAGCGAGATCTCGCCTGGAGTCAGGCGCCCGCCGCCGCCGATCACTGCCGCGGCGGAGGCGCCATGATGCGGCGCGCGGAACGGCCGACGACGCCAGTGCGCCAGCGGCAGCGGATCGCGGCCCAGCGAATGCAGCATCGCGCTTTCGAGTGCCTCGGCATCGTCGGGCGGCGGCAGCAAGCCGGCGAAGCGCTGCGCGAGCATGCTCTTACCGGACCCCGGCGGGCCGATCAGCAGCAGGCTGTGGCCGCCGGCCGCGGCGATCTCGAGCGCGCGCTTCGCCGCCGCCTGGCCGCGAACCTCGGCGAGATCGGGCCCAGCCGCATCGGCAACACCGGCGCCAATGTCGCCGCCGGCGTCGAAGGCGAACGGCAATCCGCCACGCAGTGCCGCCCAGACCGACGTGAGCGATTCGACACCGGCGGCGATGGCGCCGCGTGCCAGGCGCGCTTCCGCGACATTCGCCATCGGCACCACCAGCCGGTGCCCGTCCAGGGCTGCCTGCACGGCGGTCGCGAGCATGCCGCGCACCGGGCGCAGCTCGCCCGACAGGGACAGCTCCCCGTAGAACTCGGTAGCTGCCGGCAGCGGCCAGGGCTTGTCGGGTGCGGCGGAGAGGATGCCGAGGGCGATCGCGAGGTCGAAGCGGCCGCCCTCCTTGGGCAGCTCGGCGGGCGCCAGGCTGACCGTGATGCGCCCCGCCGGAAAGGTGAATCCACAGTGCTGGATCGCGGCGCGCACGCGGTCGCGGCTCTCGCGCACCGCGGCCTCGGCCAGCCCGACGATCGCGAACTGCGGCAGGCCCGTGCCGCAGTAGACCTCAACCCGCACCGCCGGCGCATCGAGCCCGAACTGCGCGCGGGTCAGCACCGTCGCGAGGCTCACTGCCTCGCTCCGGGACTCCTCAGCCGGAGGGCCGCCCCGCTTCGAGTTCCGTGATGCGCCGTTCGAGCGCCTCGAGGCGCTCGCGACTGCGGCGCAGCACGGCGGCCTGCACGTCGAATTCCTCGCGCGTCACCAGCTCGAGCTTCGCGAGCCCGCTCTGCAGCACGGCCTTGAAGTTCTGCTCGATATCGCCCTTCAGCGCCGCGAGCCCCGGTGGCACGGCCTCGGCCAGCCGGCGGGCGAGCTCCTCGAGGGACTGCGGATCGAATTTCATGATGGCACTCCGTTTCCCGCGCAGCTTCCGGGCCGGCGAAGGCTGCGTCAAGCACCGCCCCTGGAACTGACAGGCGGACAGTACTGATGCACCAGGATGGTGCAGGACTGGGCGGCCGAACGGCGATGACGATCAGTAACCGTCTGATTTCATTACTTTTCACGTTTGGCACGGATGCTGCACTCTCTGCAGCGAAGGCTACTCCGGACGGAAAGCTGCCGCCCTGCGCGAAAGCGGTCCGTTCCGGCACAAATCCGTACCGCCGCTGGAGGCCACGATGAGATCGACCGCAACAGGCCGCTGGATCGCCGCCCTGACCACCCTGCTGATCGCCACGACTGCCCACGCGACCGAGACCGCCGCGCCCGACAGCGGCGACACGGCCTGGATGATCATGGCGACCGCCCTCGTGCTGCTGATGACGGTTCCCGGGCTGGCGCTGTTCTACGCCGGCATGGTGCGCGTCAAGAACGCGCTGTCGGTGCTGATGCAGTGCTTCGCGATCACGGCGCTGGTCTCGGTGCTGTGGGTCGCCTACGGCTACAGCCTGGCCTTCGATACCACCGGCATGGTCGAGGGCCAGTTCGGCCTCTCGTCGATCGTCGGTGGCCTCGGCAAGGCCTTCATGTCCGGAATCACCGTCGATTCGCTGACCGGCACGATCCCCGAGTCGGTGTTCGCGACCTTCCAGCTGACCTTCGCGATCATCACCCCGGCGCTGATCGTGGGCGCCTTTGCCGAGCGCATGAAGTTCTCGGCGCTGCTCTGGTTCGTGGCCCTGTGGTTCACGATCGTCTACCTGCCGATGACCCACATGGTCTGGAGCGGTGCCGGCGCGCTGTTGTGGGATTGGGGCGTGCTCGACTTCGCCGGCGGCACGGTCGTGCACATCAATGCGGGCATCGCTGGACTCGTCGCCGCCCTCGTGCTGGGCCGTCGGGTCGGATTTCCGGGCACCGCAATGCCTCCGCACAGCCTGACCCTCACCGTGATCGGCGCGTCGCTGCTCTGGGTCGGCTGGTTCGGCTTCAACGCCGGCAGCGCGGTCGCGGCCAATGGCACGGCCGGCATGGCGATGCTCGTGACGCAGATCGCCACCGCCGCCGCCGCGCTCGCCTGGATGGGCAGCGAATGGGCCGCCCACGGCAAGCCGAGCGTCCTCGGCATCGTCACCGGCGCGGTCGCCGGCCTGGTGGCGATCACACCCGCCTCGGGAACGGCCGGACCGGCTGGAGCACTGCTGATCGGCGCGGCCGCCGGTGTCCTGTGCTTCCTCGCGGCGGCCCGCCTGAAGCGCGCGCTCGGCTATGACGACTCACTGGACGTGTTCGGCGTGCACGCGGTCGGCGGCATCGTCGGCGCGCTGCTGACGGGCGTCTGCGCCGGGACCCTGGGCGGCGCCGGCCTCCCCGAGGGCGTCACGATCGGGCGCCAGGTCCTCATCCAGGCGGCGAGCGTACTCTTTACGCTCGCCTGGAGCGGCTTGCTGAGCTTCGCGATCCTGAAGCTGCTGGATCGCACGCTGGGCCTGCGCGTCAGCCGCGAGGAGGAGATGGAGGGCCTCGATCTTGCGCTGCACGACGAGCGGGCCTATGACCACTGATTCGCCATTTCAGCATCGGGCCACGGTTCCGCTACACTGCCCCCCTGAGGAGGACGCCCATGAAGATGGTTACCGCGATCATCAAGCCCTACAAGCTGGATGAAGTCCGCGCCGCCCTGGCCGAGATCGGGGTTCAGGGCGTCACTGTGACGGAAGTCAAAGGTTTCGGGCGCCAGAAGGGCCACACTGAACTCTATCGCGGGGCCGAATACGTCGTGGACTTCCTGCCGAAGGTACGTCTCGAGATCGCGGTCGTGGACGAGCGCGTGGACGCCGTCATCGACGCGATCGCGGGCGCGGCACGCACCGGGAAGATCGGCGACGGCAAGATCTTCGTGACCTCGCTCGGTAACGTGCTGCGGATCCGCACGGGCGAAACGGACGCCGAGGCGCTCTGACGAGGGCGCTGCGGCCCAGGAGGTCGACATGCTGCGTACAGTGCTGTTGGGACTGCTGATGGCCGGCCTGGCCGCCGGGGCCGCGGCCGAGAGCATCTACAAGTGGGTCGATGGGCGCGGCCAAGTCTATTACACGGACCTGCCACCGCGTCAGCCGGACGCCAAGGTCCTGGCGGTCTATGAGCGCAGCCTGATCACCGACGAGAACGGAGAGCCGATCCAGCAGGAGGGCGAGCCACCGCCACCTGCCGAGCCGCCGGCAGCGAGTTCCGGCGAGCCGCCGGCACCGGCGGCGACGGTCGCAGCCGTGCAGGCGGATCTCAGCGAGGCCCGCACCCGGCTCTGCAAGGAGGCGCAGGATCGCTACAAGCTCTACATCGAGTCCCAGCGGCTGTTCCGCCAGGACGCCGATGGGCAGCGCCAGTACCTGAGCGACGCGGAACTGGCCGAGGCCCGCGTCCGCGCCAAGCAGGCTGTCGACGAATACTGCAGCCCGGCGCGCTGAACCGCGGCCCCCGGGCCGCGATCGCGACGCCACATGAAGGTCGGATTCATCGGACTGGGTGCGATGGGCCAGCATATGGCCCACAACCTGCACGACGCCGGACTGCTGGCCGGCGTCTGGAATCGCACGCCCGCGAGGTCGGCTGGCATCCCCGGCCGCTGCTATGGTTCGGTCGCGGAGCTCGCGGCTGACTGCGATGTAGTCGTCCTCTGTGTCTCGGCCGACGCCGCCGTGCTCGAGGTCATCGGGGCGCTGATCCCCGCCCTGCGCCCCGGGGCCCTGGTGATCGACTGTTCGACGGTGGCCGCGGACACTGCCCGGTTGGCTGCGGCACGCCTGGCCGAGGTCGGCGCCGAGTTCCTGGACTGCCCGGTGAGCGGCGGAGTCGAGGGCGCGAAGAACGCGAGTCTCGCGATCATGTGCGGCGGCGCACCGGCGGTGTTCGAACGCGCCCAGCCGGTACTGGCGGCGATCGGCAGGACCATCGTGCTGATGGGTCCGACCGGCGCCGGCCAGGCCACCAAGGCCACCAACCAGATCCTCTGCGCCGGGGTCATCGAGGCGGTAGCCGAGGCCCTGGCCTTCGCCCAGGCAGAAGGCCTGCCACTCGATCGCGTGATCGACATCCTCGGCAAGGGCGCGGGCTCGAGCTGGTATTTCGTGCATCGCGCACCGTACATGGCGCGTGGGGCATTCCCGGCCGGGTTCCGCGTTGCGCTGCACGACAAGGACCTGCGCATCTGCCGCGAAATGGCCGCCCGCCACGGCGCGACATTGCCGGTGATCGAATCCGCGCTGGCCGATTACGCCCGGCTGCGGGCAGCCGGCCATGGCGACGAGGACATCTCGGCGGTATTCCGGCTGAAGACCCCGCTGTTTGCCGCGGCGGAGCCGCCCGCGCGGGACTGAGCCGATGCACGCGCGCAGCCAGGTCGCGGGCGATCGCAACGAGCCGCGGTTCTACCTGCCCGACTTCTGTGCCGCGCGCAGCGTGCTGGCGGTCGTGCTGATCGCCGAGCTGGTCGCGCTGCTGCTGTCGCTCGGACGGCATGGACTCGCTGGTGAGCGCTTGTGGCCTGGTCTCGCCGAGACCTCGCTGTTCCTGCTGTGGACCGGCCTCGGCGTCGCCGCGGTACTCTGCGCCGCGCGTGGAACCCTGTCGCGGCTGTCGGTACCGGCGGGTTCCGCGCTGGCCCTCGCGCTGCTGCTCGCGGTCACGGGCCTTGTATCAGAGGGCGCCTGGTGGTTCGCTGCATCCACTGAGCGTGTGTTCGGATTCGAGCCGCGGGCGCTGAGCGCGGATCACCTGGGTTTCCTGCTGCGCAACCTGATGATCGGGGCGATCGCCGGCGGGCTGGCGCTGCGCTACTTCTACGTCTCGCAGCAGTGGCGCCGCAACGTCGAGGCCGAGGCGCAAAGCCGCGTGCGCGCGCTGCAGGCGCGGATCCGCCCGCATTTCCTGTTCAACAGCATGAACACGATCGCGGCCCTGACCCGCACCGACCCGCGCGGCGCGGAGCAGGCGATTGCCGACCTCGCCGACCTGTTCCGCGTGTCGCTGCGCGAACACGGTGAACGCATCCCGCTCGGCAGCGAGCTCGAGATCGCGCAGGCCTACGAGCGCCTCGAGCGCCTGCGGCTCGGCGACCGGCTGCAGCTGGACTGGCAGGTGGACGGCCTGCCGCGCGAGACCCTGGTCCCGGCGCTGATCCTGCAACCGCTGCTCGAGAACGCGGTGTATCACGGCATCGAGCCGCTGCCTGCCGGCGGTACGATCCGCGTAGCCGGCCGGATCGAAGGTCGCCAGGTCGCGCTGACGATCGACAATCCGACCAATCCGCGGCCCGGCGCGCCCCGACCGGGACACCGGATCGGACTCGACAACGTGCGCCAGCGCCTCGAGCTGATGTTCCAGGGAGAAGCCAGCCTCGAAGTGCTCGAGGCACCGGAGCGCTTCATCGTGACACTGCGCTTCCCGATGACGCCGGAGGCCGCTTGAGCCTGCGGCTGCTGGTCGTGGACGACGAGCCACTCGCGCGCGAACGGCTCGCGGCCCTGGTGGCGGAACTGCCGGACGCGGAGCTGGCCGGCGTCGCCGCCTCCGGCGAGGAAGCCCTGCTGCTTGCCGGTACGCTGCGTCCCGATGCCGTGCTGCTCGATATCCGCATGCCCGGCATGGATGGCCTCGAGGCCGCGCATCATCTTGCACGGCTGCCCGAGCCACCCGCGGTGATCTTCACGACCGCCTACGACGAACATGCGCTCGCAGCCTTCGAGGCGCAGGCGGCGGGTTACCTGCTGAAGCCAGTGCGGCCCGAGCGACTGCGCGCAGCCCTTGAACGGGCGCGCCGGCTGACGCGCGCGCAGCTCGCCGGCATCGCCGATGCCGCCGGCGGCATGGACGCCACGCCGATGCAGCGCAGCGGCCGGCGCAGCCGGATCGCGGCGCGGCTGCGCGATGAGCTGCGCCTGGTCCCGGTCACCGACGTCATCTGCTTCATCGCCGACCAGAAATACACGACGCTGCGGCACACGGGCGGCGAACTGCTGATCGAGGAGCCACTCAAGGCGCTCGAGGACGAATTCGCACCGGATTTCGTGCGCGTGCACCGCAACGCGCTGGTCGCGCTTGCGCAGGTCGAGAGCCTCGAGCGCGACGCCGAGGGCCGCCTGTCCGTGCGGCTGCGCCACGAGGCCGGAACGATCGCGGTCAGCCGGCGCCTCGCCAGCGAGGTGCAGCGCCGGCTGCTGCAGGGCTGAAGCTAAGGCTGCGGTTGCGGCTCCGCCCGCGACCCTCCGGCAGCGATCCCGAGGCTCTGCCGCGCGAAGGCCCCGGTGCCGGCCAGCAGCAGCAGGAATGCCGCCAGGCGACCAATTGCCGGCAGCTGGGCCACGACCCAGACCAGCAGCAGCGCTAGCAGCAGCAGCAACAGGCGCCAGCCGGTCGCCCCTGCCCGCGCCGGAGACATGCGGGCAAGCGCCGCATCGCCAAGGAACAGCGCAGCCGTCGCCATGCCCAGCATCAGGAGCAGCAGCAGGCCGAACAGCAGCAGCAAGCCCAGCGGCACGCCGATGATCGTCAGGATCGACAACAGCGCCGCGACCGGCAGGCCGACCAGCAACAGCAAGCCGACGAGCCCGGCCATGAGCGGCTCGCTGCCGAGCCGTGCCGCGGCGGCCCGGCTGAACTGCGGCGCGATCAGGATCAGCAGGACGCCGCACAGCAGCGCCCCGGCCAGCAGCGGCCGGCCGCCAGCGTCGCGCCTGTCGCCAAAGCGTTCAGCCCAGTTCCCGCGGGACCGACGCTGGCGCTCGATGCCGCCGACGACCTCCGCCGCAGGGTCGATCTCGATACCGTGGCTTCCGCGGTAGCGCAGCTCGCCGCTGATCCGCGCCTCGGGACCGACCCGGACCCGGTCGCCGGCTACGTACAGGTCCCCGTCCACGGTGCCGTTGACCAGGATGGATTCGCCGTAGGCCCGCAGGTTGCCCCGGACCACGCCCTCGAACTCGAGGCTGCCACCGGCGAGCGCCGCGTCGCCGCTGACGATGGCGTCGCGGCCAACACGGACATTGCCACCGGCTGCCCGCAGATCACCGCCGACCCGTCCCTCGACCCGCACGTCGCCGCCAGCCACCCAGGCGCTCCTGGCGACTGCCGAATCGAGATGCACGCGGCCACCGGCGAGGAACGCGCTACCGCCGACGTCTTCATCGAGATGAACCTCGCCGGCCGCCACCAGGCGGTTGCCGCCGATCGAGGCGCTGGCCTCGTCTGCGGGCCCTGCACCAGCTGCCAGGCCCCAGGTCGCCGCAGCAAGAATCATGGGAACCGTGATCCGCCAACTGCACATGTCTGCGCCCCCCACTGGCTGATGCCGCGATCCTAGCCCTCCCGGTGCCGGAATGCAGCTGTTCCGGGCTGTACCCCGACGCGTGGCAGAATGCGCGGATGCCGACGCCGATCCGCATCGCGACACGCCGCAGCCGGCTGGCCCTCTGGCAGGCCGAGCACGTGGCCGCGCGCCTGCGGAGCCTGTATCCGGGCACCGAAGTACGGCTCCTGCCGATGGTCACCGAGGGTGACCGCATCCTCGACCGGTCCCTGGCGGCGATCGGTGGCAAGGGGCTGTTCATCAAGGAGCTCGAACAGGCGATGCTCGCCGGCGTGGCCGACCTGGCCGTCCATTCGATGAAGGACGTGCCTGCCGTACTGCCGGAGGGATTCACCATCGCCGCTGTGCTCGAGCGCGCGGACCCTCGCGATGCATTCGTCTCGGTGCGACATGCCCGATTCGCGGGCCTGCCCGCTGGTGCACGGGTCGGCACCTCGAGCCTGCGGCGGCAGTGCCAGCTCCTGAGCCACCGGCCCGATCTCGAGATCCGGCCACTGCGCGGCAACGTCGAGACTCGCCTCGGCAAGCTCGAGTCGGAGGGCCTGGATGCGATCGTGCTCGCCGTGGCCGGCCTCGAGCGTCTCGGGCTCGGCGGTCGCATCAGGGAACACCTGGCGACGGAATTGTGCCTGCCGGCGGTCGGGCAGGCGGTGATCGGCATCGAGTGCCGGACCGATGACACGCGGCTGCAGGCTCTGCTGGCGCCGTTCGGGCACGCGGCCACGGTGAGCTGCCTGCAGGCCGAGCGGGCATTCGCGGCGCGGCTCGGCGGAAGCTGCCAGTCACCGATCGCGGCTCACGCGACGCAGATCGGCGCGCGGCTGCAGTTGGGCGGACTGGTCGGCTCACCGGACGGCGCGCAGCTGTTCCAGGCAACCCGCGAGGGCCCGGCCGCCGAGGGCGAGCGGCTCGGCATCGCGCTCGCCGAGGAGTTGCTCGCCGCCGGCGCGGGGGCATTGCTCGACTCGCTGCGGAGCGCGGGCGCGGATTGAAATGGGGGCGCTCTCCGGTATCGGCGTGCTGATCACCCGGCCCGAGCACCAGGCACAGCCGCTGTGCCGGCTGATCGAGGCCGAGGGCGGCAACGCGATTCTCTATCCGGCGCTCGCAATCCGGGCGCGAGCGGATCGCGACGCGCTGCGCGGCGCGATCGGCGACCTAAACACCTTCGACCTCGTGGTCTTCACCAGCGCCAATGCCGTGCGCTTCGGCGCCGGGCTGCTCGGCCAGCGGCGGACGCTGCGCCTGGCCGCGATCGGCCCGGCGACCGCGGCGGCGCTGAATGCCGCCGGCTATCGCGTCGCGCTGATGCCGCCGGCGGGAGCGGACTCGGAGTCCCTGCTCGCCCTGCCGGAACTCGCGCACATGAGCGGCCAGCGGGTCCTGATCGTGCGCGGAACGGGCGGACGGGAGCTGCTGGCCCGGGTCCTGGCCGAGCGTGGCGCCCGGATCAGCTATGCCGAGGTCTATGTGAGCGAAGCAGCGCAGCCGGCGCCGGAGCTGCAGGCCACCGTCGAGAGGCTGTGGCAGCAGGGTGGCGTGCAGGTCTACACAGCGACCAGCGTCGTGCTGCTCGAGGCACTCACGCGTATCGTGCCGCTATCCTGCCGCCAGCTGATGGACCGAACCGCATTGCTGACCGGGACGCATCGCGTCGCCGATGCCGCGGCCCGGCTCGGTCTCGCATCACCGCTGATCCTGGCTGAAGGAATGGACGACGCCGCACTGGTCGGGGCCCTGCGGGACTCGCGCCTGCAAGGATCGCTCGCCGCGGCGCTGCGGTGACGAGAGCGCCTCAGGGAAGCAGGATCGTGCTGCCGGTCGTACGGCGCGCCTCGAGAAAGGATCGCTCGCCGCGGCGCTGCGGTGACGAGAGCGCCTCAGGGAAGCAGGATCGTGCTGCCGGTCGTACGGCGCGCCTCGAGATCGGCATGCGCCCGGGCCGCTTCGGTGAGCGCGTAGGACTGGCCGATCAGCACCTTGACTGCCCCGCCGGCCAGCACCGCGAAGAGCTCGCGGGCCCCGCGCTTCCGGTCGGCCGGCCGGGCGATGTAATCGAACAGCGTCGGCCGCGTCAGGAACAGAGATCCGCGCCGCAGCAGCTCGAGCGGCGAGAACGGCGGCACGACGCCGGAGGCATTGCCGTAGCTGACCATCAAGCCGCGCCGCGCCAGGCAGTCGAGCGAGGCGAAGAACGTGTCCTTGCCGACGCCGTCATAGACGACCGGCACGCCGCGCCCGCCGGTCAGCTCGCGCACCCGCGCCGCCAGGCCATCGCCCGGATTGACCAGCACGTGCGCGGCGCCGTGCGCGCGCACCAGCACCGCCTTCGCCTCGCTGCCGACGACGGCGATCACCTCGCCGCCGAGCAGCCGGGCCCACTGCACCAGGATCAGACCGACGCCGCCGGCGGCCGCGTGCACGACCAGCGGCTCGCCGCGCCGCAGGCGCCGGCATTCGCGCAGCAGGCACCAGGCGGTCAGTCCCTTCAGCAGCGCGGCCGCGGCCACGTTGTCGCTGATGCCCTCCGGCAGCGGCACGGCCGCGGCGGCATCGACAAGGAGTTCCTCGGCATAGGCGCCCGGCCTCGGCGCCAGCCAGCCGACCCGGTCGCCGGCGCGGAAGCCGCGCACGCCGCGGCCCGTCTCGACGACGACGCCGGCAGCCTCGCGGCCGAGGCCGGACGGCAGCGCCAGCGGGTACAGGCCGCTGCGATCATAGGTGTCGATGAAGTTGACGCCGGCCGCGGTCACGCGCACGCGCAGCTGGCCGGGAGCGGGCGGCGGGACCGCGACTTCCTCGAGGCGCAGCACCTCGGGGCCGCCATGCTCGTGGATACGGATCGCGCGGGCCATCAGTCGCGGCTCAAGGCACTGCCGGCAATGGATGCTCGGCGAAGCTGAGTTCCGGCACCGGCCGGCCGCCTACCAGGTGTTCCTGGATGATGCGCTCGAGGTTCTCGCCGCTGGCGTTCCGGTACCA